>JAKPYU010000556.1 GCA_029568995.1 Candidatus Omnitrophota bacterium
CAGATCCAACGTGCCATCCCCGTCGATATCTCCCGCGCAGGGTGTAATGGAGGCCTTTGTGCCGGGGAAATCCTGCTGCCACAAAACAGAACCGTCAGGATTAAGCGCAGTAAGCGTATCGTGACGGGCTGTAAACAGAAGGATTTCCGTTTCGGGATCATCGTCCAGGTTTGCGAGAATGGGAGCAGCCAGAAACGGACCGCTTGAGAGCATATCGAACTGCCAGACCAATCCACTCTTACCCGAATCTCCCGTTGCGCCGTAGGCAAACAGATTGCCGGATTTGTTCGCCGCCAGCACCGTCTCGCGCCCATCGCCGTCCAGATCCCCTGCGGAAATAGCATCGTTGATATGCTGGTGAGTCTGGAACATATCGACTATCTTCGCTGTCTCCAGGTCGATACGGATCAGGTGATTCATCCCACCGCCGACAAACAGGTCCGCCTTGCCTTTGCCGAACAAATCCGCAAGCACCGGCACGGAATTGGGGAAGAGATCCTCCGGGACATGGATATCCCAGAGCCAGTTTCCCTTGCTGTCCAGCGCATAGATGTCGCGTTCATGAGAGGTGACAACAATCTCCAAACCGGGGCTGTCATATACGTCTGCGATGAGGGGTGTGCCGAGCTCGCCGACCTCTCCCTGGAACCGCCAGAGCAGGCTGCCGTCGCACGAGAGGCAGGAGACATTTCCACCCCGGTCGCCGACGACGACCTCGGATTTTCCATCCCCGTCAAGATCCGCCGCGGCGGGATTTCCCCATCCGACAATGCCGTTTGGGAGTTTCACTTTCCACAGGATCTCGCCTTTCGGCGATGCGCATACCAGATTGCCGATACAATCCACGGCGATGATTTCCTGGCTGCCGTCACTGTCCAGATCACACACTGCGGGGCCTGCCGTAACCGGCGGCTGAAGCGGGATTTCCCACGCGGTTGTGCTGTCGGGATTGATGAGAACCAGCCCGATATTCGTTCGTGCCACCGCAATTCCGAGCACCTTGCCGGTAGCGGGGTCGCACACGAGATTCGGAGCGGAATATCCCTCATCCGCCGTCAATTTCCACAGGCTTTTCAATTGCGCCTGCGCTGAAAAGACACTGCAGGGAAGGATCAGAAACAAGAGAAGAAAAGCCGCAGATTGTCTGGCGATAGAACGAAAAATGGACATGTTGAGAGACCTCGCTGAAGATGAATTGTCCGCAAGGCTAACACATCCGGGAGGATTTCGTCAGGCAGAGTCCGTGCGATTCTTGGAAGGCGGTTTCGCGGGGCGGGTTCCGTCAAGGATCTCGTGAAGATACAGGTATCGCATGAAAACGGAGAACATGGAAAACATGGCGATCATGAAGCCCTGTTTGCCGTCCAGAAATCCTCGCTTGAGGACATAGGCGCGGAAAAAACGCCAGAGCGGTCTCAGGGAGAGGTTGAAGAGGGTCGGGCGTTCGCCGCGTTCGTGTGCATTATAGGCGGACCAGAGCGCGTAACGGTGAAACCGCTCCATCCACACATCCAGGTTCTCAAAGGTATGATGCAACAGCGCGTTCTTGAACTGGCCGACAGGACCATCCACAACCACTTTCGGATGGACCTGGCGGATTTCGAACCGTCCCTTGTCCTTGAGGAACAGGCGCACCGGACAGTCTTTCTGCCAGCCGGAATAGCGTATCCATCTTCCAAAGAATTGGCTTTTGCGACGGATCGTGTATCCGACGCAACGAGGCTGTTTCAGTTCCTCCAGGATTTCATCGCGGAGTTCCAGCGGGCAGATTTCGTCGCTGTCCCAGATCAGCACCCAAGAATGTTGTGCCTGGCCGATGGCCCAATCATTTTGGGCGGAGTAGCTCTCGTAGGGATGCTGCACAATCCGGCAGCCGAGTTCCCGGCAGATATCAACTGTGCGATCTATGCTGAATGAATCTACCGCCAAAACCTCATCCGCCCAGGACACACTCTCGATACAGGCGCGGATCTTGCCCTCATTGTTCCAGGTGGTCACGATGACAGAGATGGGATTGTGTTCAGGTTGCATGAGCAGGTTGCCCTCTGACCCTCCCGATGAGGGCTATGATCCGGCGAAATATATCCTGAAGATCCTACAGCAGCGATTCCACTTCGTTCAGGGTTTTTGCTTTGCGCAAGGTCTCCTTGATTCCTTCCAATCTCTCAATGGAGTCGATCCGATCCAGGCACGGAACCAGGGCCAGCCCGGCATCCCCAAATTTCAGTTCCAGTCCCAGCCGAATTCCCTCACGAATTTCCATCAGGCGGCCCTTTTCCATCCCCTTTTCCATCCACTCTTCTCTTCCTTCGTTTCGGATTCGTTCAAATATCGTCGGCATGAGTGTGTTTCTCGTGGGAACCGCCTACAGTAGTGACTCTATCTGGTTGAGTTTTTCCGCTTTGCGCAAGGTCTCCTTGATTCCTTCCAATCTCTCAATGGAGTCGATCTTGTCCAGACGCGGAATCAGGGACAGACCCACATCCCCGAACTTCAGTTCCAGTCCCAACCGAATTCCCTCATGAAGTTCTATCAGGCGCCCCTTTTCGATTCCCTTTTCGATTCCCTTTTCCATCCACTCTTCTCTTCCTTCGTTTCGGATTCGTTCAAATATGGTCGGCATGATCGTATCTCCTGTTTCGGGCAATGCTTTTTTCACGCCTGCACGCATCTGCTCTTCGTTAATCTTCTCTGTTGCGTATCCCACATATTCTAATACGGTTTGCAGGAAATCCATAATATCCCGCTCTTTCGCCAGATCTGCAAACAGACTGCAGATTCGCACAAACCGCTCCCCAAAATCCTCCTCGTAAATATGCTTCATCAACAGCAAGATAATCCGCGACAGAACCCGCCCCCGGATCTCTTCTTCACTATACCGCGACAGATCGTACAGGCAAAATTCGAATGACGGGATGTACTTTGAGAATCCCCCGATTTTTGGGAACAAAGCGGCGAAGTCCGTTCTTCCATACCACCGTCTCTTGCCGTGGTAGAACACAATCGGAACGATGGGCGAAAAGCGCCGGAACCCCTTCTCCTCGCGTGACCGCTCCCAGATTCGGACCATGTATCGGAGAAGATCGAACGCCACATAAGGTTCGGGCTGGCTCTTGTGCTCGAATAGAATATAGACAAAAGCGTCCTCCCCGGTTCGGAGTCGCGCTCTGTAAACCAGGTCCGACACGTATTTGCGCAGCTCGGCATTGACAAACGACTCGCCGGTACACTCCAAGCTGCCCGGCAGCAGGTAAGCGGCTATTTCCGGAAGATTGTTAAAAAGGATATCCTCTACGGTCTCCCGGTCAGAGAACATCTTCCTGAAAAAACTATCGTGTGGCTGGATCGGCTCGGTCATCGTACCGAATAGGATACAACATCCCCGAACAGGGTATAGGAGGTTGTCTTCGTGATCCGAACACAGAGAATGTCGCCCGGCTGGGCATCGGGAGAGACTCCCGCTACCTTTACGGTCTTGCCCTGACGGGATCGGCCATCCCAGCCGGAGTGTTTTCGCTTATCGGCGGATGGCTGGTCGAGCATTACCTCCAGCGTTTCTCCGATCAGTCGTTGGTTGATTTCCCGGCTGGTTTCATGCTGCAGATCTATTACCCGTGCAAGACGGCGTGCCTTGGTTTCCTCGTCAAGATGTTCCGGCAGCGTAGCGGCATAAGTACCGGGTCGAATCGAATACTTGAACATGAACGCGCTGTCCCAGCGAACACGCCGCATGAGATCCACGGTCTCCTCGAAATCACTCTCGGTCTCTCCAGGGAAACCAACGATCAAGTCAGTGGAGATCGCCGGTTGGTGTGCGGCGGAAATGCCGTCGAAAATCTCCCGAAGCCGGTCGATGATCCGCAGATAGTCCTCTCGCGTATGGTCCCGACGCATGGCGGCAAGGATTCGATCCGAGCCGCTCTGGACCGGCAGGTGAAGCTGCTCACAGACCTTCTCCAGGTCCCGCAACGCGAACAGCAACCGTTCGTTTGCATCCGCCGGGTGGGAGGTCGCAAATCGAATTCGCCGAAGCCCCTCGATGGCGTTCACCTTCTCCAGGAGACCGACAAAATCCGTATTGTCATATCGGTAGGAATCCACGGTCTGTCCCAATAAAGTCACTTCGCGGTATCCGCGATCCACCAGTCCACGGATTTCGTCCAACACATTCTGCGGGGATCGGGATCGCTCCGGGCCACGTGTGTCCGGCACCACACAATAGGAACACCGCCGGTCGCAGCCTTTCATAATCGTGACGAAACACGGATACGAAATCGGGCCATCGTTTGGGACAAAATCATCCCGGTCTTCAATATCCAGCTGGGAGAGTTCGACAATCGGCCCGTCGTGATTCTCCAGACGGTCCAGCAAGCAAGGGAGTCTGCTCAATGCCGCCGGACCGAGAATCAGATCTATATAGCCTCTTTCCTTCAGCAAATCCTCACCGTGCTTCTGGGCCATGCAGCCGCAGACCGCGATATAGCGGATGATGCCCCGGCTCTTGAGTGTTTTCAGGTGCCCCAGTTGCCCCAGGACCCGCGTTTCGGCCCCGCGACGCACGGAGCATGTGTTGATCAGCGCAATGTCCGCTTCCTGGACCGTCGAGACCGTCTCATGTCCATAAGCGCGCAGAATCCCCGCTATCGACTCGGAGTCGTATACATTCATCTGACAGCCGAAGGTTTGGAGGTGAAATTTCATGATGCGCAGGTAATATCGGTATTCCGGCAGTATGCCGTGATTAGACTCATTATTCCGATTCGGATTTCAATTTGCCGGAATTCTTCAGGGATTTGATGATTCGCTCATCATTCCTCAGATCGTTTCCCGAAGAGAATTCATCGGAGGGGTACGCCGCATCAAAATAGATTGTATTTATCTTCTTATCGTCGCGAAACAGTTGCATGTCCATAATCACGACACCCGAATATGAATTTGAAGACAACGTTGTCCAAAACGCCCCGGGATAGATCGGTTGCCCATCCACACAGACCACAAAAGGCATCCCGGACACCGGCGGTCGCAATTCCTTAAAACGTTGGTAAGCCTCCTCGGTCAATTCCATTGCATAATCTTCAGGATCGTAAGAGATGATATCTTTCTCAGAAAGAAAGGGTGACGGATCAAGCGGCAATTCACGGAGATCCGCTTT
>JAKPYU010000558.1 GCA_029568995.1 Candidatus Omnitrophota bacterium
CTGGGGACTCGCCATCCAGACCCACCCTTTCTCCGGCTTCCCCAATCCCTCTCCATACACTACGAAGCCCCAGAATCTCCATCGTCTCCAAAATTCCCTTCATTCCGCTTGCTTCTATGCGCAAAAATAGCCAAACTCCAGCATTCCGGCGAAAGCCGGAATCCAGCCCCAAATTCGCCGACGTTCTGCAACGCTGCAACCCCGACGATCTTCCCTCATTGGGCCGGACGTCCTATCCTAGCGCGTTGGGTGCTCCATCCATTATTTCGCGGGAAGGAAAGATACCATGGCGCGCTTCGTTACTGTCACCAGCATTTCTTTTGGAGGAGGTTCCGGCTCCGGTGCGCATCGGTACAAGAGCGCCCGCGAAATCATGCTGGCACGGATCGACGACGCAGCCACACAATCACCCGATATCATCGTCTTACCGGAAACGTTCACTGCCCTGGGGAGCAGCCAGGAAGACTGGATCGGGTCCGCTGAAGAAATCACCGGCCCGACGCCCACCGCCATTGCGCAGAAAGCGCGGGAACACGGCGCGTATATCACCTGCCCCATCGTGGAACGCCGTGACGGCAAACTGCACAACGCGATCCTGCTTTTTGACCGGAAAGGCGAACTGGCGGCCCGGTACGAAAAGTACTTCCCCACGATCGGCGAAATGGAAGACGGCATCTTGCCCGGTACGGAGACCGTGGTCGTGGAAACCGACATGGGGCGTATCGGATTCCTGATCTGTTTCGATCTCAATTTCGAGGAACTCGCACAGCAACTCCGGGAGAAAAAGGCGGAACTGGTTCTGTTTTCCTCCATGTTTCGCGGGGGAACCCTGATGTCTCAATGGGCCGTGCAGAACCAGTGTTACTTGGTCTCCTCCACGCCGAGAGAAAACAGCCGGATCGTGAATCCGATGGGCCGTGTCCTCGTGGAATCCTCGGACTACCAGACAACGATCACACAGACCATCAACCTGGACTTCGCGGTCCTCCACCTGGACTACAATCATGCGAAAACAGCGGAGATTCGCA
>JAKPYU010000131.1 GCA_029568995.1 Candidatus Omnitrophota bacterium
CGATTCCCGTCCAGGTATTCTTTGACGAGAATGGGACAGAAGTCTATCGCCATACGGGAGTATTGCCTCAGAAGGACATTGAAGACCGGTTGTCAGGAATGGGAGTCAAGTAGTCATGGAGGCGATTTTCGCAACGCTAACAAAGGCCGTGGAGGGATCGGCATTTATTGCATTCGCCGCGTCGTTTGTCTGGGGGATACTGAGCATATTGCTTAGTCCTTGCCATCTCGCCGGCATTCCTTTAATTGTCGGATTCATTGGCGAGCAGGGGCGGATGTCGACCCGGAAGGCATTTGTCATCTCGTTCGTGTTCGCTTTGGGCATATTAATTACAATTGGCTTTATCGGTGGCATCACAGCCTCGGCGGGACGCATGATGGGGGATGTCGGGCCTTACGGTAACTATTTTGTAGCAGTGATCTTCTTTATCGTGGGACTGCACCTGATGGAAGTCATCTCCATACCGTGGCCGTCAGGCGGGCAGGCGACGACAAATCGACGAGGGTTGATCGCGGCGTTTCTCCTGGGATTGATCTTCGGAATTGCGCTTGGACCGTGCACCTTTGCGTATATGGCTCCCATGCTCGGTGTGACATTTCGACTTGCTTCGACCAATTTGCCCTATGCCTTGCTCTTGCTTCTCCTGTATGGCATCGGGCATTGCTCTGTCATTGTCCTGGCAGGCACATTCACAGAATTGGTTCAGCGCTATCTGGACTGGAACGAACGATCAAAAGGCGCGGTGTTACTGAAGAAGTGTTGTGGGGTGTTGGTCATTGTGGGCGGTCTTTATCTTCTATACACTGCTCCGTAAGGCGTCAATAGCCGACGATACTCATATAGGCGATGAGGAACAGCAAATGCGGAAAATGAAGGTCCTATTCTTGTGTACCGGAAATTCGTGCCGCAGCCAGATGGCGGAAGGATGGACACGTCACCTGAGAAGCGACCTTATTGAGTCCTATTCTGCCGGAATTGATGTACACGGCTTAAATCCGTTTGCTGTTCAGGTGATGGCAGAGGCGGATGCAGACATCTCGCATCAGCGCTCAAAGCATGTGGATGAACTGAAAGACGTTCACTTCGATTATGTAATTACTGTCTGTAATCATGCAGACGAGAATTGTCCCGTATTTCCTGGACGGACCAGAGTTATTCACCATGGTTTTGAGGATCCAGCAAGACTTGCAAGCCAAGTTGAGAACGAGGAAGAGAAGCTGAACTGCTATCGTCGCGTCCGTGATGAGATACGACAATTTCTTGAAACGTTGCCCGATTCTTTGGGAGAGCCGGGCGGGCGTACATGAAAGAAGCGCTTGTCGGAGTACTGATTGAGATTCCCGTTATGCTGATGCTGGTCAGGATTTTCCTGCGAACGCGGACTCTCTTCCGGCGCGCACAGGAATAGTCGTCCTCGTGCACACATTCATTGTATGTATGCAATGCGTTTCAATAACCCATTCACTTGTTCCTGCATCTCCGGGGAGTAACGGTTGTAGTCGTCCGGGACAAGGAACCGCAATGTTTCTTCGGAATCAAACAAACGATATGCTTTGCGAACCTCATCCAGACAAGATTCAATGTCCTCAAGATTCGCCTGATAATTGAGTCTTGGCTCCACGACCAGAACGGGACGTGGAGCGATAGAGGCCAGGACCTCGTGATAATCATAGGGAACACGCGATTCTCTACCAATAAATGACCCCAGACGAGGTTCCAGAGGAAACCACTCGCTCCATCGTGCGAGTCCACCGGTTCCCTTGTCTTTCGTGTCCAGTCGCATGGGGGTGAATCCGGCAATGGAGACGACACCGGAGACCCGGTCATCCAGAGCCGCTGCGTGGAGTGCCGCCATGCCCCCAATTGAATAGCCGAGCGCGAAAATTCGATCCTGATCGATAAAATCATACTGATCGAAGGCACCTATGGATGCACGGACATCTTCCACCATCTTTCCCAGGATAGACCAATGAGGATATCGATTGTAAAAGTCCTTGATCTCAGTAAGTCGCTGGCCGTTTCCAATCTGGTCGAAGGCCAGAACCGCAAAGCCAGCCTCGGCAAGCGCGATATGGACGTCCTTTCCGCGATGATAACCCTCGACATAGCCGTTGGAATTTGACAGAGGATGAATCCAGATCACAGCGGGAATCTTCTTTCCGGCCTTGTCCGCGTCTTTCGGAAAATAGAGGTCGCCTGGAATATAGTTGCCAAAATTAAGGCCAATTTTCCCGACGGTGTCCGGGATGTCACTCCGTCGTCGGGCAACGGCAATATGGGATTTTTCCATACCGTACTCGCCCGCCTGGCTTTGTGCTAAAGGCGGTTTCTCTCCAAGCCCCCACTGGATGCGCTTGGAAATCTCTATTTTCTTCGGAAGCCATTCATCCCGCGATTGAATGGGTTTTCCGTCGGAGGTCCAAAGCAAGTCGTTCATACCGCTCGCGGGGAAATTCAAGGGATTGATGTCCTCGTGCGCAAGTTGCAGCCACTCTGCGTATGTCGGATAGATCGGTTCGGAGGGAGTAAAGGAACCGCCCCGGCCGAATTCTGCGTCCAGCCAATCGACATACGATTCAATATCCTCTGAGCCGGTCTCATGGGCACCGTCGCGGTAGCGTATTTGTAGTGCATCCTTTGCGCCGAGAAGATCGAAAACGGGCTTTGCAGCGTAATAGGTCTGCTCAATGGCCCACACGCTCTCCACCGGATCATTGATCGCTGTGGAGATAAGGCAGGCTCGCGGCGCAATGCAGGCAATTAACTCGTGCTGGTCAATGGGTAGTTTATTCTCTCGTCCGGCGAAGAACCGGAGCCGGGGATGAAGCCAATCGGGGAACACACGTGTAATGAGTTCAATTCCCTCACCGAATTGTGCTTCGCTGAAGAACCGATAGGTGCAGGAACCGCCGGCACCCGAGCTGCTGGAGATGACCGCTGTAATTCGTTCATCCATGGCGGCTGCCATGAGGGACATTTTTCCGTTACGGGAATGGCCCGTAATGGCTATTTTCGAGGAATCGACAATGGGAAGTGTCAGCAAGTAGTCGATGCATCGACTTGCGGCCCAGGCCCTTCTGGCGAGTTTCGTCCAATCACATTCCGGCCAGATCGGAATAAACGCTCCCGTATCATCTCGGGAGTCCGCTCCGGCATAGACACAGCCGATATAGCCTCTGCTGACGGCTATCAGCGCCCAACGGCGATGGTTGTCCTGTGTGATGAACACCGGGAAAGGGCCGTCTCCTTTCGGGATGATCAGCTCCATAGCGACTGTGGCGCGGTATTCCGGGCCGAATTCGAGCGTCATTTCCCGGATCGTGACGCTGCCTTCATCGCGTGACGTCACGTTCACCGCGCGGACATTCCCGGGCGCCGGCGGGACTGAGCCGATAACATAATAGTGGAACAGATCCATCAGTTCCGCGTGCCGACGCGCCCATGCTTCGGGAGTGGCAATTCGTTCTCCCTTCGCACCAAGGAGAGGGTCAGGCAGAGCGGGAGTACTGGGGAGGGAATCAAAATCCGGGGGCATTTCCTTTGTCTCCTCAAGCCATTTCTCCCATGCACGCTCCTTTGTTTCAGGCAGGATCTTCGACAGCCATTTCAATTCGTCTTGTTGTTTCTCGTGGCCTTGGGCGGAGATAGGCGGGCACATCAGGAGGACTGCGGAGATCAGGAGCGTACCGTGGAGAAGAAGTTCTTTCATAAGTCGGGGCCTCGCATTCATCTGAATCTTGACATTCCTAATCCTACTATAGGCCCGCCGTGCATGTCCACCGGTTCCCAAGGAATCAAGACGATGATTTTTGCAGTTGCACAAAGGATGTGTTAGGATTGCTTTGATGGAGCCGATTTTCCCAACAGGGGGTCACAGCCATGGAAATCAAGAACTCGGACAGATGCTTCAATCGAAGGGAGGCCATGAAACTCTGTCTTTCGGGCGCTGTCATTCTGGCGAATTCCAGGCGACGGATTGCAGCCGCCACGCAATTAGGAACGCGCCCGAACGTTTTGTTTATCATGGCGGATCAATATCGGGGCGATTGCGTGGGGGCAGACGGGCATCCTGTAATCCGCACGCCGAATCTGGACCGCATCGCGAACGAGGGAGTGCTGTTCCGAAATGCCTATTCCAGCACGCCGAGCTGCACACCGGCCCGGTCGGCCCTGTTGACGGGCCTCGGACCGTGGCGAAACGGAATGCTTGGATACGGGCAAGTTGCCGAGCGATATCCCATCGAGAAGCCACGTGTATTGCGCGAGGCAGGTTATTACACGTTCGCCATCGGCAAGATGCACTGGTCGCCACAGCGGGGTCCGCATGGATTTCATGGAATGCTGCTGGATGAATCCAGTCGAGTGGAATCCGTAGACTTTCGCAGCGATTATCTGTCCTGGTTCATGTCTCAAGCGCCGAACTTGCAGTATGATGCGACCGGAGTCGGTTGGAATGATTACCTCTCAAAAGCCTACGTGCACGACGAGAGACTGCATCCCACCTACTGGACCGGCGAATCAGCGGTCCGATTTCTGAATACCTATAACCGCTCAGAGCCGTTCTTCCTGAAAGTCTCGTTTACACGTCCCCATAGCCCGTACGATCCGCCCCAGCGATTCATGGATCTATACCGGGATGCCGACATCCCCAAAGCTGCAGTCGGAAAATGGGCGGAGCGATATATCCCACGCAGTTCCGACCGATTCGACATTTGGCACGGAGACCTCGGCGAGGAACAGGTCCGAAGATCCCGGCAGGGCTACTATGGATCAGTTTCATTTATAGACGAACAGGTTGGTCGAATCCTTGAGGCGCTGGAAAAACGGGGGTGGCTGGAAGAAACATTAATTGTGTTTACCGCCGATCACGGGGACATGACCGGGGACCATCATTTGTGGAGAAAATCTTACGCGTACGAGGCTTCCGCGCGAATTCCCATGATGCTGCGCTGGCCGTCGGGACTGATTTCGGCAGAACGCGGGCAACGACTGGACTATCCGGTCGAACTGCGGGACATCCTGCCAACCTTCCTGGAGGTTGCTTCGGCTCCCGGAGCGGAAACGTTAGACGGTCGCAGCCTGCTCTCACTGCTGCGAGGAGAAACCGAAACATGGCGTGAATATATCGACCTGGAACATGATGTCTGCTATGACGATAGTAACCACTGGAACGCGCTTACCGACGGGCATTTCAAGTACATTTTCCATGCGAAGGATGGGGAAGAACAGCTGTTCAACCTGGACAACGATCCGAACGAATTAGTCGACATTGCCTCCGATGCGGCTCATCAAAGCGAATTGCGGAAATGGCGTGAACGAATGGTAGAGCATTTGGCCGAACGTGGAGAAGAATGGGTCAAGAATGGAAAACTGGCGCTCCGTCCGAAAAGCCGTCTCTATTCGCCCAATTATCCCGGCAATAGTTTTCGGCCTCAAAACCGAAAGGAAATTGAGGAGAAGTATTACTGAATTGAACAGCTTGCCCGAATGCAAATTCGCTCATTCGGCTGAGAACTGAGCGAGCAAATCCGCCATCTTCCGCCGGATGGACTGCACTTGGTCCCATTGCCGATCCGCCAGGGATCGTCTGCCCGCCATGTTCTCGGGTCGCGGCTCGCCGCTGGTTTCGCGGATGAGTGAATAATCGGCTATGGTAGACGCTTCTTCTTCGAGGACTTTCTTCACTGCTGCAATTACCGCTGAATGTTCTGTGTCCGGTGAAGCAGATTCCGCCACTTTTCGCAGTTCGGACAGCATCGAGTAATCCTCGATTCCATCGCGGACCGCTTCCCAGCGTTTGCTGCTCACGACGCCTTTTCCCTGGTAAATCATCATCCACTCATTCTCGGAGCGGGGCGGGAACCAGGGATCGTGGGGGGATGTGCAATAGGTCCAGAAACCGATTCCGGCTAAACGGTGACGCCAGGCCTGCCAGGATTGACCGCGATAGTATCCGAGGGGGGACAGATGTTTCGCGTGCCCCAGGCATTCATAGGTCCAGACCGGCTTTCCGGTGGATTGGATGAAATGGAGCTGCTCATCATTGTCTCCCCAGAGAAATGCGCTGAAGTTTGGGCACCAGATGTCTACGTACGGGGCAAGGGTGCGCAATTCCTCCATTGTGTTTCCAGCCGTTGGGTTGCAGTACATGCGAATATTCGGATCTGCCTCGCGCGCCAGTTTTGCGCAGTGGAGATACTCATGGATCAGGTTGGGGAAAAGGCCGACCTCATCGACCGGGTACAAAGCGAAGCCATTGTAATCCACGCCCAATTCTTTCAGATGTTGCACCCATGCACGCATCCAGGTTACATAAGCTTTCCGATAGGCGGCGGAATCCTGCCCGCCCGGTCCCTGCAATGATCCCTGATAGCCACAAAACAAAATGATCCCGTGCGGCGCGTGGTGGCGGACATAGTCATCGTGGGATGCAAAATCTATCTCGCCGACAATTTCGCCAATTTCATTATATTTCGCCTGGGGATGAAACGAACCGACAAATACGTTGGTCCCATGCTGTACCTGGTCTTCCAGCGCAGCATCCGGTTGGTCTTTCAGAACAGAGGACGGGACATACCCCCAGTGGCATAACCGTAGAGGATGCTTTTTCGGCAGAGCGGATTTCCAGATAGTGACACGCAGCGGAACGGTCAGTTCCAGCCTGTCGGCCTCCACACTGCGCAGGTTCAGAGCCGTTGTCCAGACGCCGGGTGTGAGTTCGGCTGAATTGATATTCAGCCACAGCTGCCGGGCTTCCCACGCGGGGACAAGAAGGATGCTTGCCTGATTCAAGGTCGGCAGGGCATCATTTGACGGGACCCGCAGAGTTATCGTGGGAACTTCCTGTACCTCGTGGAATGTTACCGCACGAGATGCCGGAAAAGTCGCCGTGCCATTTTCATGCTGGAAATCGCGCATTGTCACACGTAAAGATTTTGGAGATCCCCCGAAATTGAAGAGGTTCAGGGCGGCGGATTCCGTCTCACCCACGAACGCCTCCACGGTCAACTCCGTTGCGCCGACTCTGTTTTCAGTGATTTCGTCTATACCGCCGAATGGCGCCCAGGGATTCGCCGCACAGACGAAGAGGGGACCGTATGAAGACGTTTTCAATCGGGCGGCTGCACGAACAAGGGATAATAATTCGGACGAGTCTTTGAGAATTGCGCGAAGATTATCCTGTATTTCGGCGCAATTGATCATGGACGGATGTGGTATCTGATCGAATCTCTTTCGATATGTAGAAAGTCGATCACGGAGATAGAAGATTCTCTCGCGAATGCCGGTTGAATCGACCAGGCCGGTCTGAAGCGATTTAAGATCTGTAATCCGTTGATCTGCGTCCGCGAATTGTGTTTGGAGCGACTGAATGTCGGCAAGATCGAATTCTGCAACAGGTACAGGTTGTTTTTCTTTGCCGATGTACTTGGATGCGGTTCGCGCGGAGTTCAGACGATATTCGGGCCAGAGAATCAGGCTGTCAGGGCGGGAGTTCTCCCAGAGGAATGTGTCGATCTTGCCCGCCTCCGTGGGACAGATTACGCAGGGACGTCCGTCCCCAAGGAGATCGACAATTGTAGCGGTAACGTTACAGCTACTGCTCAAACCGACACGTTCCTGGAGGGTTCCGTCCGGTTCAAAGACATGGATTGCGCGGCTATACCCCGCGACGAGAATCTCTACTGTTCCGTCTCCGTCTATGTCCCCAATAGACGGCGACCGTCGGGCACGCTGTTCGACATTAGCCGACCAGCGCAACTGGCCGTCAGGAGAAAGCGAAGTGAGTTGTCCCGAAAGATCAACTGCATAAATCTCTACTGCTCCATCCCGGTCAGCGTCAGCCACTGAAATTGCGCTGTCAATTGCCTTCGGCAGGGGGTACTCCCATAAGACCTTTCCTTTGGAATCGAACGCCGCCAATGCCGCGCCGCAACCGGCGAGGATTTCCTGGTTTCCGTCTCCGTTAAGATCCCATATCACGGGGCTGGAACCAGTCAGCGGTCGGTCCACACTCCAGAGGGGCTTTCCGTCCCGCGACAGGCAAGTAAGCGGTTTCTTGCTTCCACCAACGACAATCTCCGGAAGGCCATCCCCGTCCAGATCCGCGACTGCGGGGCAAAGGGTATCACCATGAGCTCCCCGCCAAGTCCATAATTCTCGTCCGTCTCGGGTCATGCAGACAACATTGGACTGACTGTCGCCGGTCACAATTTCCGTGAGACCGTCATTGTTGATATCCGCCGCGAGGATGGCAGTCACGCCCCAGAAGATCTCTCCTGGAAGGGGCCAATCCCAGAGCGGTGTCCCCGTCTTGGCGTCCAGACAGTAAATGCGACCATACCTGGTGAGTGCAAGGATCTCGGGCACAGGACCGCCGACAAGGTCTGCCACTGTGGGGGCAATCGTGATCGGATCTTCCAGGTCGCGTTTCCAGAGAAGGCTTCCGTCCCCGTGCAATGCGACAACATGCCCATCGGTTGTGGTCAAGACCACATCAACCCGTCCGTCGCTGTCCAGATCGCCGATTGCCGGGGAACCGGCAAAATGCCCGGCGGGCCATTCGAATGTCCACAAGCTCCGTGGAGACGGACCGGCTTGTGAGCCTGTTGCGATCAAGAGCGCCTGTGCGATAAGGAATCCTATCCGTTTGACCTGCATTTCCTGCCTCCTGGCACGTTCATCATGAAGGTTTCTGCAATTCTATCAGAGAGGAATCCGATTTGCGAAATTCTCAAGGAGAACTTTCTTGCAGCATGTGAATGAAATTTCTTCCCCGGTGTATCGTATAATATAGGAATAGGGGCCGCCGCTTGTGGGACAAAGGCCCTCCACCCAATCCCTAGAAGAACAGGGAGATAGAATCATGGAAGGCGCAGCAATCGGAGCAGCAGGGCTTTTGGGCGTGATACTGGTCGGTTTTCTGGCTGGATGTATGGTATTATCGCTGCTGGTGTTCCTCGCCAAGGTCTTCGTCGGGGTTGTCAAGTTCGTGTTCAGCTTCGTTGTCGGGGTTGTGGTTCTCGGCTTTCTTGCGCCGATTCTGCTGCCGGTTCTTTTTGCGATCGCCGTTCCGATCCTGGCCCTTGCGCCCATTTTCTTCGCTTTCCTTGCAGTCCCTATTATCATCGGATTGGCAATGATCCACGGACTGTTCGCATTGATTTTCGGCTGAACGCAAAGTCCTCCCCCGTGTTATCTTTTCAATCCGCCTTCTGTCAAGCACAATAGGCCGAAGAATCAAATGGCTTATGAGGAGAGATGACCGATGGCAGAAAAACGTTATGCACTGGGAATCGACTTTGGAACCGAATCGGGACGTGCTTTGCTGGTGGATATCGACACCGGCGAGGAAGTGGCGACCTCCGTTCTTTCGTACGCGCATGGGGTCCTGGATGAATACCTCCCCGACGGCAAGACAAAACTCGACCCGGATTTTGCCCTGCAGGACCCGGCGGACTGGCTGGAGGTACTTGGAAAGACGGTTCCCGATGTGCTGAAACAGGCGGATGCCAAACCGGAACAGGTGGTCGGGATCGGCGTAGATTTCACCTCCTGCACGGTCCTTCCCGTCGATGCAGCAGGAGAGCCGCTCTCGTTCCAGGAGAAATGGCGGTCTCGCCCGAATGCCTGGTGCAAACTCTGGAAACACCACGCCGCCCAGCCGGAAGCGGATAAGATCAATGAACTTGCGCGCAAACGCGGGGAGAGTTTTCTCGCCCGATATGGCGGAAAGATTTCCTCGGAGTGGGCTATCCCGAAAATGTGGCAGGTTCTCGACGAGGATGAAGAGGTATTTCGCGCTGCCGACCGGTTCATTGAAGGCGGCGACTGGATTGTGTTCAAGCTCTGCGGCAAGGAGGCCCGGAGCTCCTGCATGGCAGGATACAAGGGGATGTGGGCGCGCGATGAAGGATTCCCCAGCCCGGAGTTTCTGAAAGCGCTCGACCCGCGCCTGGAGAATATCATAGCGGACAAATTCTCGACCGATATCAAGCCGCTGGGCAGCAAGGCGGGGGAATTGACACCCGAAGGCGCAGCGCTATGCGGTCTCGTTCCCGGAATTGCGGTGGCCGTGGCGATTATTGACGCCCATGCCGCTGTCCCCGCCGCCACGATCACCGAGGCCGGCAAGATGCTCATGGTGATGGGAACCTCTACCTGCCACATGCTGCTGTCCAAGGAAAAGGCTATTGTGCCGGGTATGGCCGGAGTTGTCGAGGACGGCATCCTGCCGGGATTTTTCGGCTACGAGGCCGGACAGGCGGCCACCGGAGATATCTTCGCCTGGTTCACAGATAACTGTGTTCCTGCCTCTTATGAAAAGGAAGCCGAACAGGCCGGAACAAATGTCCATAAGATCCTCGAAGAACGCGCCGCGAGACTCCGCCCCGGCCAAAGCGGCGTGATTGCACTGGATTGGTGGAATGGGAATCGCTCCATCCTGGTGAATGCGGACCTGACCGGCCTACTCTTGGGATGCACATTGACTACCAAACCGGAAGAGATCTACCGGGCCTTGATTGAGGCGACCGCGTTCGGAACGCACAAGATTATCTCTACATTTAAGGAACAGGGGATACAAATCGACGAACTATATGCCTGCGGTGGACTGCCGGAACGGAATCAACTACTGATGC
>JAKPYU010000568.1 GCA_029568995.1 Candidatus Omnitrophota bacterium
AAGTTGTGCAGTTCCCCCGGATCGGACTCCAGGTTGTACAGTTCCTCCTCGCCACTGATGGAAAGGTTGTATTTCCATTGGAGGGTGCGAATTGTGCGGATGGGGCATTTCCATTGCTGCTTTCCATGATACTCGGCAAAAATCTCGGTTCGAACCTCCTGCGACGGTTCCTGCATCGCGGACGAAAGGTCTACACCGGAAAGTGGTCCGGGCCAGCGAACACCGGTCATGGCGCACAAGGTCGGCACAAGATCCAGAAGGCTGACAAGAGAATCTGTAACAACGGGATTCCCAAACTGTTTCGGATAGGAAATCACAAGGGGCACATTCAGTAGCTCGTCATACATGAACGGACCTTTCATCGGCAGGCCGTGGGAACCGCCCATGTCGCCGTGATCCGACGTGTAAACGATAATCGTATCCTCCTGCTCGCCCTTCTTGTGCAAGGCATCGAGAAGAACACCCAGATGCCCATCCACCTTTTCAATCAGGCCACAGTAATACGAACGATAGCGAATCCAATCCTCCGCGCTGTAAGTCAGAGAGAACTTGCCCTGGTTCTCGGTGAGAAATTTCTTCTGGTCGGGCGGCTTGTTCTCCAGGGAATCCTCGAAATTCGGCGGCAGGGAAACTCCCTCACGAATCGGCGCTTTGGGTTCGCTCGAATACTGGCAGATATCATGCGGATTCAGAAATGAGACCATCAGGAACCACGGTTCGGATTGCTGTTGTGTAATCCAGTCAGCGGCGGCCACGGCAAGGTCGTCATCTTTCATGCTGCGGTATCCGGGAAAACCGAACGCCTCCAGGCCCGTCTTGGTGTCGCCCAGATGCCATTTGCCGAGATACCCGGTTTGATACCCGGCTCCCTGAAAGACCGTGCCCAGGCAGGGAAGTTCGGAAGACAGCGGAACACCCATCGAGCCTGCATCCACATTCGCCACCACACCGGCCTCGTGCGGATAAAGCCCGGTGAGCAGTGTGGCCCGTGAGGCCGAACATTGCGGCGTGGTGCAGAACGCGCGGGTGAAATGCACGCCCCGGCGTTCGATCTTCTCGCGATTGGGCAGATGGAGACAGGATCGCGGAACATTCTCGCGTTCCTGGTCCGAAAAAACAAACAGGACATTTGGCTTGCGGTTGGCGGTCGCCGAGGAAACCACGGACGGCACAATGCCAGCGGCCAGAAGACCAAGTCCGTACTGAAGGAATTCACGTCGGTCTGGTGGGGAGAAGGTCATGGTTCGGCTCCATTTCTGGGTTTTATTTTGCGGTATCCGGGAAGTCCTTGAAAGGGGATCGGGAGAATTGCGGATTGGGGATTGCGGATTTCGGATTGAAGAAAGGAACGAGATGGGGAGACAGAGAGGAACATGGACAGACACGGACAGACATCGCATGATTCCTTTATTATCCGGGAGCAGGATTTGCAGGAACCGCGAGAACTATTTCAGGAGAGGCCCATGGCTCTAAATCGTCGAGAGGTACTCAAAATGTTCGGAGCATCACCCTTTATCGGAATGTTCGGCGAGACGCCGGTATCCGGGAAGGAATCGAAAAGTCGCGATTCCGGCTGGACCGGCGATGAGCAGACTTGGCGTGTGTTCGAGGAACCGTACTTGTCCGAGATCGCCTTTCCGCTGGGCGGGATCGGCACAGGCACGGTATCGCTGGGTGGGCGCGGGGATTTGCGCGATTGGGAAATCTGTAATCGCCCCGCGAAAGGCCGTGTATTGGAGAACACGGGATTCGCGCTCTGGTACCAGGAAGAAGGCGGGCCGCCGAAATCACATATCCTCGAATCCCAACTCCGCCCACCCTTCCGGGGCGGATTCGGCCTGGGCCGTGAGAGTATGCCGGGAATGCCGCGATTCGAGAATGCCCGGTTTTTCGGGGCATACCCGTTTTCGCGCCTGGAACTCTGGAAAGACTCCGTTCCGCTCGATGTCCGCCTGGAGGCATTCAACCCGCTTATCCCCGGAAACGCGGACGATTCGGGCATCCCTGTCGCGATTTTCTATTGGCATCTGCGGAACCGCTCGCGCAAGCCGCTCTCGGTAACGGTGCTGTTTTCCATGCTCAATATCGCCGGAATCGACCAGTTCGGCAAGAACCTCAACCGCTTCCGGGATGACAACGAGCTGTGCGGGATCTTTATGACAACCGAAAAATTCGGACCGGAGGATATTCATTTCGGAAATCTCGCCGTCCTTTCGCCGCACAAGGAGGTAACGTACCTGACGCGCTGGAGCCGTGGCGGCTGGTTCGACGACCAGACCCTGTTCTGGAAAGACTTCGCTGAGGACGGTCTCTTGGACCAACAATGGGAGGAGGGGCCATCCCCCGACGGCAGAACCGATATCGCGTCTCTGGGGCTTCGGGCGAAATTGGAACCCGGCGAATGCAGAACATTTCCGTTCATTCTGACCTGGTATTTTCCACTCCGAGAAAACTACTGGAACACCGAGCCGGAAGTCAAAGGAAAACCCCTGAAGAACTACTATGCGACCCGGTTCGGCGATGCCTGGGAAGTCGGCAAATATGTCTATTCGAACCTGGAGCGTCTGGAGAGCGAGACCCGGCTATTTCACGGGGCGCTGTTTCAGAGCACATTGGCGCCGGAAGTTCTCGATGCGGTATCCAGCCAGATGTCGATTATCCGAACGAATACCTGCCTCCGCACGGAGGATGGCTATTTCTACGGATTCGAAGGAACCGGCGATGCGGGCGGATGCTGCCCGATGAACTGCACCCATGTCTGGAATTACGAGCAGGCATTGGCGCACTTGTTCCCTGCCCTGGAACGGACGGTGCGCGTAGTCGATTTCTGCTACAGCACCGATGAGTCCGGGCACATGGCTTTTCGAACCCTGATCCCGCTGTCGGCGGGTGTGCGCCACAAATTCAAACCGGCGGCGGATGGGCAGATGGGGACGATAGTCAAATTGTACCGGGAATGGCTGCTTTCAGGAGACCTGGATTTTCTGAAACGAGTTTGGCCGGGAGCAAAGCGTGCGCTGGAATTCGCCTGGAAAGACTGGGACCCGGACCAGGACGGTGTGATGACCGGCGAACAGCATAATACATACGATATCGAGTTCCACGGCCCCAACCCGATGATGGGGGCAATCTACCTGGCTGCTCTCCTGGCGGGCGCGGAACTGGCGGAAGTCATGGGAGAGAACGAGTCCGCCGCCCGTTACCGCGAGGTCTATCGTTCCGGCAGGGAAAAATTAGACAACCAGGTCTGGAACGGGGAGTATTACGTACAGGTTTACGATCCGAAGGAACACCAGAGATATCAACTGGGCGATGGCTGCCTGTCGGATCAACTACTGGGCCAATGGATGGCGCATGTAGTCGGCTTGGGATATGTCCTGCCGGAAGAACATGTCAAATCCGCGATCAATGCAGTATTCAAGTACAATTTCCGTGAGACTATGTCGGAGCATGAGAATCCGCAGCGGATCTACGCATTGAGCGATGAATCCGGGCTGCTGTTGTGTACGTGGCCCAGAGGAAACAAGCCGGACCTTCCGTTTGTCTACTCGGACGAGGTCTGGACCGGGATCGAGTACCAGGTTGCGGCGCACTTGATCTACGAAGGAATGATCCAGGAAGGATTGCGGATTGTCGCGGGGGCGCGGAATCGGTATGACGGGCAGCGACGCAATCCCTGGAACGAGGTCGAATGCGGCCATCACTATGCGCGGGCCATGTCGAGCTGGTCGATCCTGCTGGCCCTGTCGGGATTTCATTACCACGCCGCACAGGGCCGAATCGCTTTTCACCCCGTTGTGCATGAGAAACGGTTCGATTGCTTCTGGTCGGTCGATAGTGCCTGGGGGGTGTATCGTCAGAAAACGGGAATGTTCGGACTCCATGCCGAAATTGAGGTGCTTCGGGGACAGTTGAAACTCTCAACAATCGACTTGCCTGCCACGGGCCGAAAAGAGAAAGGAGAGTCTCTGGCAATAGAGGTGCAGTGGGGGGAAAGACCAGTGGAAGGCCACGGTGCAATGAGCGGGAAATCATCTCGAATCGAGCTGCAGGAGCCGGTTGTGCTGACCGCCGGACAGATCCTCGCCGTGGAAGTCCACAAATGAACGAGCCGATTCGGTTGATCGTACTGGGCGGATTTCTGGGATCGGGAAAGACTACCTCGCTGCTTGCGCTGGCCCGATATTACGCGGGTTTGGGATACCGGACAGCGGCGATCACCAACGACCACGGCAGTATCGGATTCGATACGCAAACCATTCGGGCGCAGGCTATTGAGGCACGCGAAATCTCGGAAGGCTGTCTCTGCTGTCGATTTCGAGATTTTCTCTACGCCGCCGACGATCTTCTCAATTCCACCAAACCGGAAATCATTCTGGCGGAGCCGGTTGGAACCTGCCTGAATCTGCCTCGCGGGCTTCTGCTTCCCATTTCACGTTATACGGGAGAGCGATACACAACCGCCCCGCTCTCCGTGCTTGTGGACCCGCACCGCTATCGGGAAATGAAGAACGGAAATCGCGCGGAAGACTGTGTGCGTTACTTGTTTGAACAACAACTGCGCGAGGCGGATATCCTGGTTGTGAATAAATGCGACACACTTTCGGACAAGGAGCAGGATGAAGTATTGGCGGGAATCCGTGCCGATTTTCCCCTCGCTCAACTCAAACCGATTTCAGCATTTCGCGGGGACGGCATGGAATCCTGGGGGCGGTACCTTCTGGATGAGACATGGCAGGAGAATCCACAACGTTCCGCTGTGGACTATGACAGGTATATTGATGCGGAATCCTCCCTGGGATATCTCGATTGTGAGCTCGCATTTCGCAGTGAGGATGAGCTGGATTTGATTGCGCTCACTCGCGGTGGGATCGCTCTCTTGAAGGATCGCTTCGAGGAAATCGGCGCGCGCGTGGCGCACGTGAAAACCGCCGGTTCATCCGGCCGGGGATCGTTTCGAGTCCACTGGACCGGACTCGGAGAACCGGAATGGATCGCCGTAGAGAAAGCGCTTGAATCCGCTGACTGCCTGACCGTGACAGTGCGGGCGAAAGGCGATCCCGACCGAATAGCCGAGGTATTCCGGGCTACCTTTCAGGAAGTCGCCGCCGTGCAGCGCGCAGAGCCGATTTTCCGGTCATTGCGGGCTTTTCGGCCCAGGCCGCCGAGGGGGGAATGCAAAGCATGAGGGAACAGTCGCCGGAATTGCGTTATCTGATAGAATATGAAAGCGAGATTCGGGAATCGCGCCATTTCGCCGAAAGGAGGTGATACCTTATGCCAGTGAAGACCGCGCCAGCCAAAAAGACCGATGCCATAAAAAGCAAAAAAGGGATTAAACTCCGAAAGCTGCATATCGAGAATTTCAAAGCATTCGACAAGTTGGATCTGGAATTCCCGGAACCTCGAATGAAAGATGATCCCGACATTGTTGTGATGGGAAGCGAGAACGGGTTGGGCAAGACCACTGTGATGGAGGCATGTGCGCTGCTGTTTCTGGTTGCCTACTATGAGAATTACACTCATTATGATGCCCTGGACATAAGGCAATTGCAGGATCTTCCGATAGATCTTCGCGAGACATTTATACGGGCCGGGGCAAGCGAGGCCATAATCAATGGGTCTTTTGCTTTTCACAACGATTCTGAACGGTGGGGCGTGCAGTTATTCCAGCATGGCCGAATAAGACCGGATGATCCCGGAAGGATACTGCAACATCTCAGATTTGGTATTCCGCGCTCCACAGGACCCTCATTAAGCCCAAGCCGCTTTTTTGCCTCCCTCAGCGCGCTAACCTCGGAACCTCTACTACTTCCTCCGTTGCTCTATTTTCACAGCTACCGAAAAATCCAGGAAGGAAATCCTCAATTCGGCATGATGTTTAATACAGCCGATCGTCATTATCAAAAGTCACTCGATCCGAATCTAAGCGAAACTCCAGTCAGCGCCCTTAAGATTCAGCTTCTTCATTCCATGATGAGCCGCGCTGGACTATTTGAGGATCTTGACCCAAAGGAAGCAGATGATGTATTCGAAAAGATGAATAGCCTATTGGAAGAATATGCTCATGCACGAATCGAAAAATTGCGTTCTTCACCCAATAATCAAGTTGAATTGCATGTCAGCCAATTGGACGGTGGTCCGTCGTTTGCGTTCGATTGCCTGAGTTCCGGCCAGAAAGAAATCATTTCAACGCTCTTCCTAATTTGGCATTATACCCGTGAACAACCGGGGATCGTCTTGATTGACGAGCCGGAACTGCATCTTAATGCGGAATGGCACAGAAGGCTGCTTCGGAAGATTCACGAAATAGCCCCACAGAATCAGTATATTGTTGCCACTCACTCGGAGGATATATTCGGATCGGTGGATGAGAACCACCGCGTTTTGCTTGAACGGGGAGGATAAGAGATCCGATGGTAGAATTGCGTGTCAGACCACACCCGGGTGATATCCGTCAGAGCGCCCGTCACACCCTCTTTGTGGAGAGCGACACGGAATCCGGTTTTGATGTCAAAGTCCTCGACGAGCTGCTTGAGGGGAGAATCGACGTTAAACCCTTGGGACCGTCGTTCAACATTGCGGCAGCCGCCGAGGCGCTATTTCGTCACCATCCCAACTATTATTTCCTGATTGACCGCGATCACCAGGACGATGAAACCGTTGAGCGATCATGGAAGAATTTTCCGGATGCGGAGACAAAGAATCTCCTGATTTGGCGTCGTCGCCAGTTCGAGAATTACTTCCTGATCCCGGAGTATCTGGAGAAAAGCGAATGCGTTGCATGTTCACGTGAGGACCTGGAACGGCACATATTGAAATTCGCTTCCGAGAGAGTGTTCCTCGATATCGCCAACCTGGTGATTATTCAAATTCGAGAGCGAATGAAGAAGAATTGGATTCAGTTATTCGAGAACATCCGTGGATTTGAAACCAGAGAAAAGGCGTTGGAGGCGCTCCTGAATCGGAAGGAATTCGGCAGCAAGAAGCGAGACGTGTCGAAAAGTCTCCGCGAAGAGGCTATCGAGAAATCGTTCGAGGACACCTGTCACCAGTTCTTCGGCGAAGCGGATGAGCTGCAATTCGGATACGGAAGATGGCTGGAGATGATTTCCGGGAAGGATGTGTTGCGGCAAATCGCCGACAAGTGTTTTCGGATCAAAGACAATTCCGGCAAATGGCTTCAAGGGGATGAGCGCATCCTTGAGGTCGGCAAAGATCTCGTGAGGAAAGACCTGCTCGACCAACCTGCGGATTTTCAAGATCTGTATCGGATGATCCACGCGAGAATACAGGCCAAACGGTCTATCCGCTGAGCCGCGCTCTTTTTATCCCCCGCATTTGCTCCCAAGAAAATCCCTACCCCAATCCAGGATGATACAACCCGCCGTATAATTGCCGCCGAACTTGAAGATATTGCCCGAGGAACGGATGCCATTGGTCGGACTGTACCGATCCATATCAGTTCCGAAGGGGAAAGGGTCATGGCTGGAATTGTCGTCGACCATGTCGGGACCGTAGCTCATCAGGCTGTAAGCCTGTACTTTTTGCCCGCTGCCGTTGTCAGCGCCGGACCCCATTTCATAGTCCGGACGACCGTTGGCGGCATAGGCGTTTGAGTTCCCAAAGCCAAGTGTGCTCGCCAAGGTCTTTTCCACAAAGGGATCGACAGGCAGAGAGGCAACGTAGGCAATCGGGCTGGTGAGACGGAAAAGCCCGCGTTGAGACCCGGTATACTCATCCAAATCGTGATCGCCCGGATACGAATTGTTGTCCAGCAGATACATCTCCAGCGCCTTGGAGAGGGCATTCTGGTCCGAGTCCACCTTGGCGATCTTCGCCCGGACCCGGGCATTGAGGAAATTCGGCACGGCAATCGCGGCCAGAATCCCGATAATCGCCACCACGATCAGCAGCTCAATCAGTGTGAAAGCGCGACGCATTGGATGTCCTCCATGGAATATCTTGCACTCTTGCCCATAGGATAGCCCAGTTTTCAGACAAATCATAGTATTTTAAACCATGCAAATAAGGAAGAATGGGCAGGCGGGAACGCAGATCCGAGTCGGTAGGAAGAAACGTCCCCAACGGGGGTTGAACCCGTGTTGCAGGCTTGAAAGGCCTGTGTCCTAACCACTAGACGATGGGGACAACAATCTATCGTCTCCGTCGATGAGTGGGGCGGGGGTCGAACCCGCGGCCCTGGGATTAAAAGTCCCATGCTCTGCCAGCTGAGCTACCCACCCTCGATTGGTCAATTCCCCTGAACAGGAAACAGGAACCATCCCAACGGCAGGTCCGTTTTCGGGACTTTCCCGGACTTGTTCGACCTGCAAAGTCCAACAGGCAAACAGTTTATTATTATATCTTTGTCCTGCATATATACAAGACAAGGTCATTTACAAAACAGATCCCTCACCCCAACCCTCTTCCGGTGGGAGAGGGAGAAGAGATCACCGGCAAGATGCCGGTGCCACCCGGACAGAAGCTCACCGCACCCTTCGTGAGTTCAAAGCCTCTTTACGCGGAGGTCGCGGAACCAGATGGAGGAGTTATCCTTGTGCATCTGCAGCGCGATGTGGCCCGGTCGGATAGTCTCCAGCTTGTCATAATCGACCACGGTCTCGCCATTCAGCCGGACAATGCAGCGTGGTCCCTTGACGATGATCTGCATGGGATACCATTCGCCGCACCGAACCGGCATGTGGCTGGCCCGCGCAATCCCGTAAAGACTGCCTGTCTGGTGATTGGAATCGGGATTGTCGAAAATCTGGATTTCATACCCCCGGTCTTTCTCATTGTTCCATCGGAAAAAGACCCCGCCATTCGCGATGTCCTCCGTGCGGACATACAGCTGGATCTCAAAATCCTCAAACTCCAGGTTGTTCACCAGATGACCATCCCCATTGGATGCAACCAGTACCCCATCTTCCATGCGCCATTGCCCGCCTCCATTTGGCGCGTGCCTGCCGAGCAGCTCCCACCCATCCAGGTCCTTCCCATTCAGCGGATAAATCCATTCCTCCTGGCCCGGCAATTCCTGGATGGACAGGTTGCGAAACCAGCTTTCCCACCCGTTGTCCTGAAGGCCGATATACCCCGAACGCGGTCGATACTTGAAATCCGGGTGTTCCTCCAGGTTGACATTCTGAATGACCTGGCCGTTCAAAGTGGCATGGTAGATCGGCCAGTTCATGACAATCTCCGCCGAATTCCATTGATCCTTGTCTTTGGTGGCAGCCACCATGGGAGGAACGACGGGGAAAATCGCGCCGGTGGATTTCTTGCTGGTCTCGATGTCATGGCTGATCTGAAATTCGAGTCCCATTTTCGAGCAATACCCAAACAGGGGCGCATGGATATACAGGCCGTTCTCACACCAGCCGGGGACTTTGAATTCGAAACGGAGAACAAAGTTCTCATACATCCGTTCCGTTCGAAGCCAGTGCGGATAGTTCGCCGTCCCGTCGCAATAGATCGCCCCGTCCCGCACGGAGAACGACATTTTGTCTCCGCCCGCGAGCTGCCAGCCGCTCAGATCCGTCCCATTGAATAGCGGAACAAAATCCCCATCGGCGGCCTGATCCTGCGCAAAAACAAGTGTCCCGATCAACAAGAACAGTGCAACCAGGAGAAGCGTGTACGTTTTCATAAAGATTCCTTTCAGATGAACGTTCGCAATCGTTTATAGAGTCGAAAAAGCGGGTGGGAGCGGATCGAATCGAGATCCGCCAGCGCGCGGTCTCGCTGATGCTCCAATTCCGCCACGTTTCGCTGTAAGAGACGGACAAGATCTTCGCGCTCGACGGTCCGGCGGTCGAGCCGTGTGGGAGAAACCTCCCGCCGTTCGGGACTGTGCACGTATCGGTCCAGCTCGGCAGTATTCATTTTTGCATCGAGAGACTGTTCGGTAAGGGTACGCGCCCCTGCACAGCGGATTTTGAAATCGACCGATTCTTTCAGAATCGCATCAATCGTTTCAATAAACAGCGGATCGCCGGCACTGGGGATGACCCACCCGGCATTGTGCCGAGCGACTCCATCCGCCCAGGCGGAGTCAGGGGAAATCATCACGGGCGTCCCTGCCCATAGCGCCGTACCGGTTCGCAGCGGACAGGCAATGCCGCGTTCCACCGTGGAGGGTCCGAGATCCAGGGCCACCGCCGAATGCCGGAGTTCACTGACATAGTCCTGAAACGGCAGGGTTCCCAGGAACGAGGTGTGCAGGTTCTCCAGGATATCCCATAATTCCGCCTCGGTATGCGGATGGCTGTGGTAGGGATGGGGGCCGCCGACAATGACCAGTTGCCCGCGCCGGAGGCGATTCATCCGCTCCAGGATCATGCGCAGCGCCGGGGCCGGATTCTGCCAGGGCCAAAAAATCCCGCCGAAGAAAATTCGCGGCTCATCGGCCACAACTCCCTGTCGGCATTTCGGCAGAAGCGGCAGACCGAACGGACAGAACATGGGATGCTGTTTCGTCAGATCCACACCGGCAAGAAGCAGCCAGGGAGCATAGTAATACTCCTGGCGTGGCGTGGCAATCAGGAACGCATCGGCAAGAGACAGACAGCGGATCTTGTCTACGATATGCCTGTCCACCGCCTCCGGTTCCCGCCACAAATATTCCAGCAACAGCGGGCCGGGCAGATCCACAACAGTCGGAATCTCCAGGCGGTTTTTCAGGAAAGAAAGAGGCTGCCATTGCTCAAAGAGAGCGATCTCAATCCCGGACTCGGCAAGATGGCGGTTCAGCGTCTCAGGAAGATAGACCCATACCTGCTCGTGGGTGATTTCTCCCAAAACGGATTCGGGAACGAAATAGAGGACCTCGTGTCCCCGTTCGGCAAGTCCCGCTCCAATGCCCCAGATCCGCACGCCACCACCGGCTGTCGGCGCGGGCAGAAACGCGGGGAGTTCCGTCGATACAATCGCAATTCGGGTCATGAACGTGTCATTGAAAAAAACGTCTCAGGTTGTGGCTCCCACATCGTCGGATAGGGTGTCGTTCTTTTCGGGGGGCCCGGTCGTTCGCAGCCGACTCTGCAAGTCTTTCCAGGATTCCAGGATCAGCCGCTCCTCTTTGATTTCGCGGACTTCGATCTGTCCGAGACGTTTGGGAATGACCATGCGGATGGTCCCCTGCAAAACTTTCTTGTCGCGTCGCATAGCCTCGACGATCTGCTCCGCGGAAACACCGGGCAGATCAAGCGGGTATCCCGCGTCGCGGATCACCGCAAAAATCTCTTCAAACAGATCTTCCGAAGAGATCCCCATCCGAAGACCGATCAGAGTCTCGGCCAGCATCCCGATTGCCACGGCTTCCCCATGAAGATACCGGGTGTAGCCGGTGAGGCATTCAATGGCATGTCCGATGGTGTGCCCGAAGTTCAGGATGGCTCGCAATCCGGCTTCCTTCTCGTCCTGCTCCACGACTTTCGCTTTGAACCGGCAGTTTCGCGCAACCAGGTCCGCGTAGGTTTCCTCATCAACCGAGAGCAATTCGTGAAGGTTCTTTTGAACAAACGCAAAGATTTTGGGATCACCGATAATTCCATGCTTGATGATTTCCGCCAGGCCGCAGAGAAGTTCCCGCGCGGGGAGAGTCTTGAGCGTGGAGGGATCGATCAGGACCAGGCTGGGCTGATGGAATGCGCCGATGAGGTTCTTCCCCCTGGGATGGTCTACGCCGGTTTTTCCACCGACACTGGCATCGACCTGGGCCAGAAGAGTGGTCGGCACCTGAACGAAACGAATTCCACGCAGGTAGGTCGCCGCAACAAATCCGGCGATATCCCCCACCAGCCCTCCGCCGAGGGCGACAATGCCGCCCTGACGTTCAACACCCAGGTCGATGATCTGGTCATACAACACACGCACCGTATCGAGGTTCTTGCAGGCTTCGCCGCCGGGGATGCAGAACAGGCCGAACTGGTATCCCTGGTTCCGAAGCATCGCGCAGATGACATCGCCATAGAGATTCTGCACCGTGGGATCGGTAATCACCGCGATGGGCGAATGCAGTCCCAACCGTTCGGCGCGTTTTCCGATCCGTTGAAGCGTGCCCTTTTCAACCAGGATCTTATAGCTGCGTTCTTGGAGATTGACCGCGATTTCTCTCATGGCATACACACTTCCTCGAATTCCTGTGCCGGAATCGAATTGCCTTTCAAGCCTTGATTTTGCCCCGGATCTTGATCAGCAGATAGATCAATGCCGTATAGATCGTCAGGAAAAACAGTCGAACTGTTTTGAGTTTGCGTTGCCGCAGCATCGCATCTCCTCAACCGGATAAACGTTTCTTGGCCTGGTCCAACAAGACGGCCACGAAGATCACTAATCCAAGAATGGCCTGCTGTAAATAGCTGTCCACATAAAGAAGATTCAATCCGTTGAAGATTACCCAGATCAAGAGCGCCCCAATCAGCGATCCGAGGATCTTGCCCTGTCCGCCCATCAGGCTGGTTCCACCGACAACACACGCCGCGATGACATACAGTTCATACAGCGCTCCGGTCTCGGGATGACCGCACTGCAATCGTGCCGCCATGATGACCCCGGCTACCGCGGACAGCCCCCCTGTGATCACATAGGCAAAGAACTTGACCGCATTGACCTGGATGCCTGACAGCCGGGTCGCCTCTTCATTTCCGCCCACCGCGTAAAGATATCTTCCAAATTGTGTGTCGGATAGAACAAAATGGCCAACAAGAAATACGAGAATCATGACGGCAACCGGCACGGGCAGTTTGTTCCCCAGCGTTTCCTGAAACAGATATCCGTTTCCGATGAATTCGAATTCCTCCGGAAGATCCCAGATCGGCACGCCACTGCACAAGTATCGTGAAATCCCACGCGCGACCAGCATCATTGCCAGGGTCGCAATAAACGGCGGTATCCCAAAACCGGTGATCACCACACCGGACGTCGCGCCGCCCACGCAGCCGACAAGAACCCCCACCGCCACGGCAAACGTGACAAGTCCGGTCTTATCGGTTACCGCGCGAACCGCGACCAGGCGCTCGGTCGCGCCGACCGCATCAATGGCCCGATTCAAACCGGAGTGGATGTCCCGATCCATGCCAAACAGGATCTTCAGATCGGGCTGGGAACCGAGGATCTCTTCGGCGGCCTCTTTGGCAGCCTCTTCCACGGAAATCGAGTCCGTCGCAAGAACGGATCGTTCTCCCACAACGGGAATATCGGTCTGCGTGGCAAGGGTCTGTTTGAGTTCTTTAACGAATTCCTGTGTGCCCGGCTTTGCACCGTCATAGAAAAGAAACAAACCGCCAGCCTGGCTTTGAGCAGCATCTTTCACGGCCTCTACCGTCGCAGGAAGAACCGGCCTGATCCCCAGGACATGATTCTGCGCAGCCTTCCCCGATAGAAAGGCCAAAACCATAGCCACCGCAACCCCCGCGAGCAGTCCCCAGCCTCTTTTTCCGAATACCATCCCAAGACTGAATCCTCCCATCCCGCTGAAAAAAAGAATCAACACAATCAGTCCGAGAAGCGGAACACCGCCCGCCTGTTTCAAACAAAGCGCTGTGACCACACCGGAAAACGCCACCAGAGATCCCACGGACAGGTCGATCCCACCCGTGATAATGACCATGGTCATTCCGGCAGCGATGATGGCAATCACAGAAGCCTGTCGAACAATATTGACCAGGTTTTCCTGTTTCAGGAAAACGGATTCCTTGCGACGGACCGGAAGAATGACCGCAGGTTCCTGTTCGGTTTCGAGACCACGCAGGGCAGACCGCAGCCAGCGCTCTCTGGATGAATCGACCAGAATGATCCCGTCCACTTTCGCCTGATTGCGATACACCTCACGCACTCCCCGCCGAAATCCCGGCAGCGAATCCGCTGCGGGAATGACAGCCGCCACGGTACAGCGGAGATCGGTCAGGGTCTTCAGGATCGAGTCCGAATCAGGCATTGCGGAAGAGGCGGCATTGTCCTCGGAGGAAATGACGATGAAGACACCGCCGGGAAATTGACCGGCTGCGCTCTCGGCCAGATTCTTCCCCCCTTCGGGTCCCGCGATGGCTTCCCCCTCCCGATATGTGGCCCAACTGAGAAAGAGGCTGACCACGATGAGAACCACCAGCATTCCGTAATCCATCAGGATCGGATTTCGGAAGAGTTTTCGAAGGAAGGACCTCATGTGTGCAGAATCCCTGAGATATATTCCGGCACAGGATGCCTGAGTATAAGCGTTCTGGGAAGAGGGCTAAGCGGCGATTGGCATGTCTATTGCGAAAAATGCGTGGGGGAACATAGAATAGAGGCGACTGTTCCCC
>JAKPYU010000585.1 GCA_029568995.1 Candidatus Omnitrophota bacterium
GGCGAATACACGGTATGGGTTAAGGCATTGGAGGGCAGCGGTTGCCGGGTGACCATCGCCGGGACCGCATTCGAGCCGACCCACTTGAAGGGAAACGACCGCTCCTACAAGTGGGAGAAAGCCGGCACTGTGAAACTCCAGGCAAACGAAACCTTCCCGCTGGAAGTGACAGGAGTGGGCAGCGGCTTGGGCAAAAAGGTCGTTGCCTTGGTTCTGTCCACCAAGCCAGATGCAAATCCGCAGAGAATCGATGAGGTGACCCTGGTTTCGCCACGGACCATGGAACCGCCCAAAGACCGTCGCCTCTGGGATATCCGCAACCTCAACATGTTCTACACATGGCCGGGATACCCCACAAAGGAAGCCTGGCAGAAGCGGGCAAGGGATCTGAAAGACCATATCCGTGTCTCCTGCGGCCTCTGGCCGGAACCAAAACGATATCCGCTTAATACCCAGGTGTTCGAACGCATCGAACGCGATGGGTACAGCATCGAAAAAGTCTATTTTGAAAGCTGGCCGGGATTCTTTGTCACAGGCAACCTTTATCGCCCATTGGGGAAAAAGGGACCGTTTCCTGCCATTGCCTCGCCGCACGGGCATTGGGAAAAGGGCCGCCTGGCAAATGACGATCGCGGGTCCGTGCCGGGCCGCTGTATCAACTTCGCTCGCCAGGGATACGTTATTTTCTCCTATGACATGGTGGGGTATGTGGACAGCAAACAACTCACCCATGACCACTGGGATGCCCGCGCACACCTCTGGGGCGTATCGAACATGAGCATCCAGACCTGGAACAGCATCCGCGCGCTGGATTTTCTGGAATCTCTGGAGGATGTCGATAAAGACAGAATCGGATGTACCGGAGCCTCCGGCGGCGGCACACAGACCTTCATTCTGACCGCGCTGGAAGACCGCCTGAAAGTGGTTGCTCCTGTGAACATGATTTCCGCCCACATGCAGGGCGGATGCACTTGCGAGAATGCACCGAATCTGCGTGTGGATGCCTACAATGTGGAAATCGGTTCCCTGGCCGCTCCGCGCCCCCTGATGATGGTCTGCTGCACCGGCGACTGGACCGATGAAACCCCATTCAATGAATTCCCTGCCACCCAGAGTATCTATCGCTTATTCAATGCGGAAAACCGCGTCGATTTTCACCAGGTGGATGCCGACCACAACTACAACCAGGAAAGCCGCGAGGCCGTCTATGCCTGGTTCGGCAAATGGCTTCTTGGCGAGGACGATCCCGCGAAGTTCAAAGAACAGCCGTTCACCGTCGAAAAGGATGAGGATCTCCAGGTCTTCGCTCGCCGACCATTGCCTCATACCGGTATGAATTGGCAAATATTAACCGATCTGATCGTTCGGGAATCCAAACAACAGCTCGCCGATCTCTGGCCTGGCAATTCGACGGATCTGAAGGAATGGAAAAAGAAAATGGGACCGGCATTCCGCCACGCCATCGGCGCTGAGAAATCCGCTCCATCCGATATAGATATTCAGCGAACCGGAAGATCCAAGCGGGATGGGTATACCATTCATTCGTTCCTTGCGGGCAGAAAGGGGAAGGAGGAGCGCATCCCCGTTCTTCTGTACTACCCGGCAACACGCGCGGAACTCTCCTCTGTGAAACATCCGGCGACCCTCCTGGTTCATCCCGAAGGCAAACGCCATTTTGCGGATCTCTCCGAGGGAAATCCCGGCCCACTGATTTCCGCGCTCCTGGAGAAAAAGCATATCGTGGTGACCATGGACCCCTTCCTGTGCGGGGAATATCAAACCCCGTGGGGAGAAACCTCACGCGATCAAAGCGACAAGTTCTTTTCCGTTTACAACCACACCGATTTGTCCTGTCGGATTCAGGATATCCTGATCACGATTGCATTGGCGGAGGCATGGGGCAATGTCGACTCGATCAATCTGGTCGGACTGGGCGAGGCGGGATTATGGTGCCTGTTGGCGCGTGGCCTGGCCCCGGATGTGCGCTCGTTGATGGTCGAAATGGGCGATGTGGATCTGGATGCGGATGCAACTTGGCTGGGCGATCTCTATATCCCCCTGATTCGAAAGGTCGGTGATTATCGCACTGCAGCGGCCCTGGGCGCTCCGGGAAGGTTATTCCTTCTTGCTGGCGGGGCCAAGACCGATTTCCCGGAGATATCCGCTCTTTACGCAGGCGTAAACGCTGAACAGAACATCCAAATCGACCGGACAGCCCCATCCATAGCGGTTGATCACATCGCTTGGCTGACAGAATGACAGTCCTTGGAGTGCGGCAGCGCAGCTGCCGCCTTTTCCGGATTCCTCTCAGGGGAGCGGCTGCATCTCGCCCCCGGCTCGCCGCGTATCCCCGTGGCCCGTAGGGGCGCACGGCTGTGCGCCCTCGGAACTCCCGTCTGTGTTCGTTCCTCTTCCCGCGTCATGTCCACTCTGTCCACCTCGTCCACTCTGTCCACTCTGCCATGCGCCCCAATCCCCAATCCCCAATCCGCAATCCCCAATCTCTCCCCCCGCATGTCACCTTGAGTCCCACACCGCATTCTCCTATCCTCATAACGCCAATCAATCTGTCGAACACGGATGATTCTGACACAAACTTGGAGGAATCGGTTCCATGAATAACGTTCTCGTTGATGATGTCAAACGCTGCGAAATGGTGATTCAGTCCCTTTGCTCGTATATTGTGGCATTCAACGGCCCCGACATGCGTCCGCCGGATGCGATCACCTGCGCACGGTATGTCGAACAGATTACGGAGACCCTGGACAAACTCTTTCCCCGTCCGAAGAATCCGGGGGAGTGAGTTAACCTATGGATCCTCGTCTCGCCAACCTTGTGGAACTGCAAAAGGCGATGGCTGTCCGACATCGCCTGCAAAAAGAAAAAACCGAATTGCCCGAACGAATCAAAGCGGTCGAACAACAACTGGCCCAGGTCGGAGCGACCCTGCAGGAAGCGGAAGCGACTTTCAAGGAGCATGAACACCGGCTGCGTGAAAAAGAGGCCCAGCTGCAGGACGTCCAGGCCAAAGAAAATAAGATCAAGGGGCAGCTATTCCAGATCAAAACCAACAAGGAATACCAGGCCGCGCTTCAGGAAGTCGAGAATTTTAAAGTCAAACGGGGACAAGTCGAGGAGGAAATCCTCATTCTTCTCGACACGGTGGAGGATGAAAAGCGCGTTTTACAGGAACGGCGGGATGAATCCAAGGCCCACGAATCCCGCCTCAAGATGACTCTGGACGGTCTCCAAAAACGCAGTGCGGAGATTGATGCCGAATTGACCGTCGCTGCACAGGGCGCCGACGCCGTCGCAAAAAACGTCAATCCCGACCTACTGGCCCGTTTCCAGCGGATTTTCGATGCCAAGGACGGGGTCGCGCTGACCCCCGGCAATGGGGATTACTGCCACTCCTGCCAGGTTCACTTGACCCCCCATGTGGTTCAGGTCGTCAAACGCGGGCAGGATTTTGTGCTGTGCGAGGGCTGCTCACGGTTCCTTTATTGGGATAGTGAGCTGGGGGACTGATCCCCGTTGGCCCCTTGATCTCTGCCCTTGATCTCCATCCGCACTAACTTAGGCATCTCGTCATTCCGGCGAAAGCCGCAATCCAGGCCACTTCCTCCGTCCACCCCCGTCCACTTCGTCCACTCTGTCCACCTCCAGCAGAATCCGGGCCTTCCCCCTTCCAAAGATTCGACCATTTATTCGAACAATCTTCAATAAATCTCTTGCCATGCGTACCCTTTGTGGATTACAATCCGGCCCAGCAGGGGGAACGTCTCGCTGTGCATACGGGGCCTCATGTGTCACGGCAATCCATTGCACGGCGGGGAAATGCGTCAGGTCTGTCTGCGACCCGACAGTGCCGCATCTCAGCCGCGCCGGAGTCCCCAAGAGTGAAGGAGGATACCCATGCTCTTCGAGTACAAACTCGCCACACTGGTTACCATCACAAGCGTCTTCGGTTTAGGGGTCGTTATGGCCCTTCTCGGCTCGGTCAAGATCCGTCTGGTCGAGAACCTCAAGATCGACGATGCCCAGATGGGCAAGATGTTTTCCGTCTTCAACTTCAGTAACCTGATTTTCGTCCTGGTCGCCGGTGTTCTGTGCGATGCCCTGGGATTCAAGGCCGTGGCCATCGCCGGATATATCATCGGCGCAATCGCGGTGTTCATGTTCGGCGCGGCCAAGAATTATAGCGCGGCATTGTGGGGCTGCTTCCTGCTCGGCGTCGGCGGAATGTTCATGAACTCCGTCGGGAACACCCTGATCGTCAACCCGCAAATTCTGTTTGCGGATGAAGCGCGATCCGGCAATCTCGGAAATGTCTTCTTCGGCGTGGGGGCCTTTATCGTTCCTCTGTTGACTGCCTGGCTCTTCAGGAAGACTTCTTATTCTACTGCGATAAACGTTGTCGCCCTGATCATCTTCATTCCGGTCATTTTCGCACTCTTCGGCGAATTCCCCGAAGCGCCGGCCGGATTCAGCATGGGGGCCGCCATTGCCCTGATCGGCCAGAAACAAATTATTCTCGGTGCCTTGGCTTTGATGTGCTACATCGCCCTGGAAGTCTCCATGGGCGGCTGGATCACTACCTACGCCAACAGCCTGGGAGCGGATGAAGCAAAATCCTCTCGCATCCTCTCCATGTTCTGGATCGCCCTGATGCTCGGCCGTCTGGTTACGGCACTCTACATCGGAAGCAAGTTGAATCTGGCAGCGGATGGAGCCTGGTTTGTCTTATGTCTGGCCGTCGTCGCCGCCGTGGTGATCTATCTGATGGTGATCGCGAAAACCCTTTCCGCTGGAACCACCGCCATCATCCTGACCGGATTGGCTCTGGCTCCCTGCTTCCCGACCATTATCGGAGTCACACTTTCCCGCACCGAAGAGGCTCTGCGTGGATCGGGATTCGGCCTGATCTTTGCCGTCGGCCTGATCGGCGGCATTTTCGTACCGGCCTGGATGGGCGCCATCTCCAAGGGAACCGGCATCAAGGGCAGCATGAAAGTCGCCTCCGGAACGGCCATCGTGCTGGTCGTGATTGCCCTCATTATGGGACTGACTCTGGGCGCTCCGCTCTCCGCTGCGGCTCCGGATGAAGTCCCGGCAATTGAACAACCGGCCGA
>JAKPYU010000592.1 GCA_029568995.1 Candidatus Omnitrophota bacterium
ATGAGACAGAAGAAGCAAAAAACGCTTCAGGGCGATTTGGAGACGATGGTGATGAAAGAGGTGTGGCGACGGGGGCATGCCACGGTCCATGAGGTCCGCGACAGCTTCTCCGGCCACAGAAAACCCGCTTATACCACCATACTGACCACTCTGCGGAACCTGGAACGTAAAGGGTTCCTGGATCACGAGTTAGAGGGCCGGAGTCATGTGTACATTCCGAAGGTGGACCAGGAGACGGTCGCGCGATCCTCTGTTCGGGAACTGCTGGATCGGCTGTTCGAGGGATCCCCGGCGCAGCTGGTCAATGCGCTGTTCGATGAGGAGGGGATGTCTATGGAGCAGTTTGAGACACTTCGCCGCGAAATTCTGGATTGGCGCAAACAGGAGAAGAAAGATGGCTGATTGGGTGGATCGGTTATCTCAGTTTCTGGTGCTTTCCTCGTTGCAGTTGTTTGTTCTGGGCCTCTTTGCCGTTGGTTTTGCTGCACTTGCGCGTGTGCGTGGCCATGCGGCGTATTGGATGTTCGGCCTGGTGCTTCTTCTGCCGCTGCTGTTCCCGGTCAGGCCCTATTTGCCGATGAAAATCTCGATTGGCCTTCTGTCCGCCGGGACAGACCCGGAGCTTGCGGAGATCGGTACTCCTGTGCCAGAGGAACCGCTTTTCCTTCCTGATGAGCCACGTCTAAATTCTGCCTTGACAGTTCCTTACGAGCCTTCTTATTCCGTGCCTTCCCTTGCGCAGCCTGTGTTCCGTTTGCCGGACTGGAAATCCCTGTTTGTCGGTCTGTGGCTGGCCGGGGCGGCTGTGCTGTTTGCCAGGCTTTTGTGGGGGATGTGGCGGGTGTGCGTGACGCTTCGGCGGTCGAGCGATGTCCGTAACCCGGAGGTGCTGACTCTTCTGCGGGAATGCGCCGGGCAGATCGGCCTTCGAGCGTTGCCACGCCTGGCAGTCGGAGAGGACTTGGGCGTTCCGGTTGCGGTCGGGTTCTTTCGCCCGACCGTGCTTGTACCGGGCCATCTGATTCAACCGGAACACCGGGAGGGGCTGCGGTTTACCCTGTTGCACGAAATGGCCCACCTGAAACGTCTTGACAGCTGGTGGCTTCTGCTGGAGCTCGTGCTGAGGGCTGTTTATTTCTTCCATCCGGTTGTGCACTGGGTCCTGCGAAAGATCCGGGAGGAACGGGAGTTTCTCTGTGATTCGCATGTAACGCAAATCACCCGGGCGAGAGCGTCCTACGCCGAATTTCTGTTGAAGCAGATCTGGATTTCGGGGAACGGGAAGGGGAGAGCGTTTGCAGTTCCGTTCGGTGAAAAACGATCCTCTGTCGCACGTCGGGTGCGTCACATTCTGTCGGACAGGAGGCAAGACATGTTCGGGAAGATTCGTGATTGCATGGCTATTGGGCTGGTAATTTTCGTTGGCGCAACGCTTCTGGCGCTCTCACCGGGGCCGGTGCAGAGCGGGGAGGAAGATAAAAAAACCGAATCTGAAAACTACGACAGCCTTCGCTGGGACGGTGTATTTGTCTTCAATGGGCCGATTAAGCAAGGCGATGTATGGGTAGAGATCGACGGCAGACAAATGAAAGAAGGAGAAGACTACAACGTCGATTATCAAAACGGCAAGGTTATCGTCACGAATCCTGCCATAAAAACGGTACATGCCGAATATCTGGTGCAAGCGGGCAACCAGGCGTTCGGCAATACGAGCAGGATACCGCAAAATCGGAACATCGCAGACTCACCGGACTACGATTCAAATGTGGACTACTCCCAATCGGTGGTAACGAAGCCAAGAGCGACATTGGATCGAAATGTGTATCAGGTATACTGGCCCTTCTACACTAAGGGCTTTCTTGTTTGCGTGGCCAACCGGGCGAAACCGAATTATTTGCGATGGCTAAAACGAGACCGCGATTATATGTATTCCGAAGAGACGGCACAAATCACCCTGATCGGAGATCTATCGCAGATCAATGAGGAAATCGGCGAATATGTTCTTGTTGAGGGTATTCCGCGGCAGGACCTATTCCTGTTCCATGTGCCGCTCAAGCAGGGTGATGTGCGGGTGGTGGTCAACGGGCAGGAGATGAAGGAGGGTGAAGACTATTCTGTGGATTATGAAAACGGCAGAGTTCAGGTCACCAATCCTGCAATCCAGGAAAAAGATGCCGATTATAAAGTCACGGTAGGCCAATGGTTATCGATTGGTTATCCAAAGGCCCGTCAACCGGAGCGAGAAGAACGCCCGGGGCATCGCGGCCTTGCGTATGCTGCCTGTGAGGATTATGACCCAACAATCCCGGAAGAGTTATTCGCGGAAGGGTCCCCACCTCCGCACAGAGACAATCCAATGCTTTATCGAGTCGGATTGTACTACAAGAAAGGACTTATGCTGGGAGTCTGCGATCGCTCGTGGGGGCTTGATATTCTGCGGTGGTTCAACCGAGATCGGGATTACACATATAACGAAGATACCGGCGAAATTCGATTGCTCGGAGAGGAACTGCCGTTTCAAACGGATAAGAAGCAATACCTTTTTGCCAGGGGAGTTCCCCGCCGGGATCTCTTTCAATTTCACGGCACGTTGGACAAGGGGTCCGTCCAAGTCACCGTCAACGGGAAGATGTTGACCGAAAAGGAAGGCTTTACAGTCGATTATGAGAACCGTCGTGTCAAGATTCTTGATCCCGCCGTTAATGACTATCGTGTAAAGTACAGGGTAGCCGGAGCGGGACAGGAATATATTGATCGATGGACCCATTGGGAGAAGTCTTTGAGAAAGATGTACCTTGGTTCCAGCGGCCAGACCTATCCCAGGATAGGTTCCTCAACATCCGGGAATATCTTTGACGCAGGCAAAGGCTACGGATTCAGTTCCAGCCCCTTGGATGGCTCGCAGGGTGGCGGCTACGGGGTTCCGTATGGCAGCCGAGCGCAGAATAGCGGCAGTGCAACGAGAACCGAGGGGAGGGCAGGTCGAGCAAGAACGATTTCTCCGGACCATGATCCAACAGTGGACTATTCCAAAGCCATCGGACAACACGCTAAGCCGACACTGAATCCGATGGTGTTTCAGCTTCACACGCCTTGCGAAGAGAAGGGACTTCGCGCGAGCATAGTCAAATCGGGAGACCCGGAGAACATGCGATGGCTGAAACGCGGCCAAGACTACACATACAATGAAGAAACAGGCGAGATCACATTCCCTGGAGAGAAGGTGCCGTTTGATGAGAATGCAGGCGACTGCGTCCATGTCTCCGGTATTCCCATTCCAGGCCTGTTCAAATTCGATGCACCGATCCGGCAACTCGGTGCAGCGGTAAAGATTAACGGGGAAGAAATGGAGGATGGGAAAGACTATATCGTGGATTACGAGAAGAACACAATTCGTGTAACCAATCCCGCGATCCAGGAAAAGGATGCAAAGTACCTGGTCAGGGCGGGTAATCATTACTTCTCCAACATCGGGAGTGACAAAGCGGATGAACCAAAGGAAGCGCCGGGTGCGCTTTCTTTCGCCGATTGTGAGGATTACGACCCGACAGTACGAAATTATGTGGGGACGAACGCGGCTCCTACAAACGATCCGATGGTTTACCAGGTGCGCCAGCCATTGCAGAAAAAGGGATTTATTATGGGAATGGGCGACCAAACACAAGGTACGGGTATTCTGCGCTGGTTCAAGAGAGATCGGGACTATACCTACGATGAGGATACCGGAGAGATCCGATTCCCTGGCGACAAATTGCCCTTCAATCCGGACAAGGAAGAAGACCTCTTTATCAGTGGGGTTCCGCGTCAGGATCTTTTCTTCTTTCAGCGAGCGCTGGAAAAGGGGTCTGTGCAGGTCACCCTAAATGGAAAAGAATTAACCGAAGGAGATGGGTTTGTAGTCGATTATGCGAACGGGCGGGTGAAGGTTCTCAATTCCGCGATCAATGAATATCGCGCAAAGTACAAGGTCATTGGAGGAGGGAAGGAGTTTATCGACCATTGGACCCGTGAGGAGAATATGAGGCGAGGGGAAGCCGAGGGTCACAGTGTGCTGTCTTTCTATTACTGTGACGACTATGACCCGGACGTCGATCCGAAGAAAACCGTCGGTACGGACGTTCAGCCGACGGAAGATCCAAAGGTCTGGGCGCTCTCTCAGAAAATGCAGACAAAAGGGATGATGGTTGGGGTTGGTTCAAAGGGCAAACCGGGTCTTCTCCGGTGGTGGAAACGTGGGCGAGACTACGTCTATAAGGACGATGGGCCGTCGATCACCCTCCTCAATGACAACCTGCTGGACGCCGCGAAGGAACGCATATTTCTATCTGGAGTGCCGATTGAAAGGAACGTTCACTATTACCACAAGCAGTTGACGCCCGGTCTGGTTCGTGTAGCCATGGACGGTCGCATACTCAAGGAAGGAGAGGGATTCACAGTCGATTACGCGAAAGGGATTGTGACGATTACCGATCCGGCGGGGCTTGATGGAACGTACCGGTCCCTGTCGATTGACGAAGACGGGGATAATCCCGATTTGCTTCACGGTATGATGGGTGTGGCTTCTCCTGAGACGCCGACTTCGCAGCCCGGTTCTTCAACGTCTGGCGCTGCCAAAGGTGCGGCGGTGGGGGGACTGAGGGGCGGAATAAGGCGGTAGAGAAGTAGTTTATGGTTCAACCCCACCCTACGCCCTCCTCAGTCTTGGGGAGGGAAACTACCGGTTTGTCCTCGCCGGGTATGTCAGACCCTTCCCAGCCATTCTGCTTGACAGATCGCACAGCGGTCGCCGACAATAAACGGGGTCGGCATCGGTGTGCGACAAGGACGGCCGTCCATGCCTGCAACGGCGAATCACAGTTCAGGAGAAGAAAACCATGCGTCGTTCTTTGTGGATTCTCATTCTTGCATTTGTCACATTCGCGGCATCGGGAACAGACACCTGGAAATCCCCGCTGAGTGTCAAGGAAAGACAGATCGAGCAGGGAATTGAAAAGCGACACAACATCCTGGGGCTGTATCCCTCCATGGTGGAGATTCCCCGTGACAGTGAAACCATTGATATCACCACAACGAATCCGTTTGCGGATATCCAACATGCGGTCTGCTGGACCTCGAACTACCTGGCGGGCCTGTCGTACAAATACGCTTTCCTGAAAGCCCACGGGGCAATGCCCGGAGATCTTGAGGCTGCCCGAATACGCGCCGATGAGGTGTTTGAGGCGGTATACCGATGCCAGCTCGTCACCGGCGTGAGGGGCCTGCAAGCGCGCGGGTATTTTCTGGGGCATGGCCCGACCTACGCGGAACGAACGCGCTCCGACAAACTTCCGTTCTGGAGACAGGGAACGGTGGACGGCCAGGCTTTCCGATGGGTGGGCGATCCCAGTCATCACAACTACAGCGATGCGATTCACGGCCTGGGGCAGTATTATACGCTGGCGGCGGAAGGCGCTCAGAAAGACCGCGCGCGGGAATGTATCGATGCCCTCGTCGGCTATTGGGTAGATAACGATCTGAAGATTGCGGAATACGACCGAACGAGGCCGGAGGTCCCGATTCTCGGCCTCACGGACGGAAAAATCCTGAACACAAGAGTGTTTATGGCAATTGCAGGCGCGAAGGTCGCGCACCACGCGACCGGAAACGATAAGTACCGGCAGGTCTATGATCGGCTAATCGAACAGTATGGCGTCCGAGCCCTCAAGGAATTTAAAACCGGTAAAGGTTTCGACGACGCGGAACATGTCTTCTGTCACCTGGACCTGCTGTTTCGGATTGAAGAAGCCCCCGAACTGCTTGCGGCATTTCGGAAAGTCGCGGACGGACTGTGGGAAAATCACAAGGGAGATGCGCAGAGTTTGTTCACGTATATCTACTATGCCATCGCTCCCGACGCGCCGGAGAAAGAACAGCGACTGAAAGATGCCCTCTTTTCGCTACAGACCTTCCCGACAGATATGACGGTCCGGCCGCAGATGAACAGCCTGAACCCGGAACGGAAACCTCCCTACCCCACATATCTCGCGGCCTGGGACAACGAATATATCTGGAAGGGGAGCCTGCTTCGGGCGGATGGCTGGCAGAGCCGGACTGTGGTAGACATTGCGGTCTCGCCGGAAGACCCGATGGTCCTGTATGCGGTCGGAGAGGAAGGGGGTTTGTACCAGTCCCGCGACGGTGCGGCCTCATGGCAGAACTGGATTCCGATAGACCAGAATCTACACAGGCCGGTTCGGGCGGTAGAGGTTGGACAACGCAGCCGCATCATTTATGTGGTTTGCGACGACGGATTCTACCTGACAACGACCGGAGGAGAACGATGGAACAAGATGCCGGTCCCGGAAGACGGAGGGCGACCTGTCGATCTCATGGTTGACCCGAAGAACATGAATGTTCTTTATGCGATCGCCTCGCAGGGTGTGTATCGCAGCCGGGACTTTGGCGAGGAATTTTTAGGGCAAAGCTGGGAATTGCTGACAGAGGGGCTGCCGTTGTCTCAGGAAACGCGGTTTTTCATTGCCCCCGGAGATCCCGGGCGGATCTACGCGCTGGTAGAAAACACTCTATTCACCCGGAAGATGGAGAATGCGGCGTGGGAGCGCGGTACAGGTTTTGGATTGGGAGAATACGCGGAACGTTACACCTGGCTCGCTGTGGATCCCACCAATCCCGACCACATTCTGGCCGGGGTCAAGTCCACGTTCGGCCAGATGGGAGCCTTCTCTATTCTACAGGAAAGCACGGATGCCGGTCAGACCTGGAGTAACGATTTCAAAGCCATCTTCGAGGTGCTCTCGAAGGCGGGCTTCAAGGGATTGATGTCGCTGGCCGTGATGTCGGAACTGAATCATCTTGCGATATCTCCGAAGAACCCTTCCTGTATGTTTGCGGCGGGATCGCGGGGCGTGATGAAAAGCGAGGACGGCGGCAAGCATTGGACACCGTCCCAGGAGGGAATGGCGATTCCGGTTGTGCGCTCCTTGTTTGTATCCCGTAATTCGGAATGGATTTTTGCGGGAACGCCGGGAGGACTTTATATTTCGGAGGATGGCGGTAGGACCTGGCGTGACGGGAACCTCTTGCTGCAATTCGAGAAGAACACACGCCGGGAATTGGGCGGGGCTGCGTTTATCGACGCATACTGGCGTGCGCGGTATTACGGTCTGATCGACGAAGAAACAGCGAATCGGGAGATGGAGTGAACCTGCATAATTCGCCGATCCACGTTGAATCAGAGATTAGAACAAAAGAACCGCCCGACACTGATGCGCCGGGCGGTTCCTTTAGATTTCTGGTTTGATTACGCCTTCCCCTCTTGTGGGACTGGAGGCGATACCTGGCACTTTGCCCTGTGAATTTGCACGTACCGGTAATGATAAATAACAACGGCGGTGATCAGGAAAAGCAGCACGTAATAGAGGCTGAATACTACCTCATTCCAATTCGTTAGAGGCCCGGTGATCAGCTGAGCGATGATGTTCTGAATGATTAGCGCGATCCAGATCAGCCAGAACGCATGAGGGAACAGATCGCCCTTGTAGCCTTTCGGGAGACGTCTCTTTTTGTAAATGTAGAGTGCCAGGCCGATCAGGCACACGATGATGAGGGGAGTAAAGATCTTGTACAGCAAGGCTTCCCAATAATCTTCATATTCGTGCCCGATGTAGATATTGATCCACCCCTTTATCCCGTACTGGATAGACCTCCCCAGGCCCCAGACCAGGCCCACGTATGCGGCGAAGCGCTCGATGTTCGGATATGGATTGACCGGTCGGGCCGCGATTTCCTCCTCGGACATTCGTCGGTTCACCAGGAAATAAGCGATTCCGTACGCGATTCCGATGCTAATCCCGCCGGATGACTCCCAGCATCGCCAGAAGTTGAAACTGGCACCGGGCCAGAACACCGCCGACCATTTCCAGTTCTGGAACGCGGCCCAGCCAATTCCATTCACCACACCGACGGTGGAGATCAAAGTGACATTTTTCCAGTCTCTGCGACCGATTTCGTACGCCAGGAATCCCAGGAACAGACCGAGATGGAAGATGGCGTTCCTGCAATCGTTCATGAGTCGCCGGAGATTGGGATTTGCATCAAGATCCCGGTACTGCGCTTCCATGGAATTATAGAGCGGAAGGAAGAATTGCGGATAAGCGTTGTACAAGTACCGGGCCAGATAGGCGACCCCGACTCCGCAGGCAATACGGATTGCCCATTGCCAGATTCTCGTTGTGCGTTTCGAGCCACACCACGCCAGCAGACATGCGCCCAGTCCAGCCCACGGCACACCGGCGATGAACAGCCACAGGAAACCATATTTCCTCGATATAGGGACAAATTCGCCGGCCTGGTAGTTTGTCTGAAGATGTCCCTCGAAGAAGCTCGGCCATTGCATCCAGCCTCTGCCCCCGGAGTAGCTGATTCCAGCGGCCAGTGCCAGGATGATCCACCCTGAAGCGTATCGCCGTGACTGTGTTCCGCCCGCATCCCGTGCGATAAACCACCACGCGACACCCCAAGTCACTCCCGCAAAGAGACATCCATCCGATCCGCCGAATCCCGAACACCCTCGGACAGCCCAAGTCATCCCTCCCAGGGCGGCGAAGAGTATTATCGGAAGAACCAAATCATGCATCAGGTCGGTCTTTCTCTTGTTGTCCATGGTGGTCTCCTATATGGGTGAGGGCAACCACGGAGGGTTGCCCCTACGGTTCTGCAGTCCTCGGTCCGCAATCCCCAATCCGCAATCCCCAATCCGCAATCCGTAATCCCCAATCCGCAATCCCCAATCCGCAATCCGCAATCCCCAATCCGCAATCCGCAATCCCCAATCCGCAATCCCCAATCCGCAATCCGCAATCATGCTGTGCGGGCGTACTGCGATTGGCCTTCCTTGAAGAGATCCGCACCGTACATATCGTACACCACGACCGCCGAGAAATCCTCGACAAGGAGTCGTCGTACTGCCTCCGCGCCGAGATCCTCGTAAGCGATGATCTCGGCCTGTTTGATCCGTTTGCCGATCAGCGCCCCCGCTCCACCGATGGCGCTCAGGTAGATTCCCTTATATTGCACCAGGGCATCCCGGACCCCCTGGCCCATGAATCCCTTGCCGATCATGCCTTTCAGACCTTTGGAAAGCAACACGGGGGCGTAATCGTCCATGCGATACGACGAGGTCGGGCCGGCGGAACCGATCACCTGCCCCGGTTTGGGTGGAGTCGGGCCGACGTAATAGATGAGCTGACCCTGCGGATCGAACGGCAGATCCTCGCCATGTTCGATAGCCTCGATCATGCGCTTGTGCGCGGCGTCCCGGCCTGTATAGATGACACCATTGATGAGAACCCGGTCGCCTGCATGAAGTCCGGCGATATCGTCATCGGTCAACGGTGGTGTAATTCGTTTAGCTTCCGACATGGTTTCTATCCTTGATGCTCGTGAGAATCGAAGTCGGGACCGCCCGGTTCCTGTGGAATCCGAGATTATGGTAACACATCCTGGATTGGATGAAACCGCACGGGATTTCCGACAGGACATATTTGAAAACCGGACGTGTCGGACTATTCTTAGGGCCATGAAACAGCATCGGAGCATCCTTGACGAGATCGTGGAACACAAACGGCGGGAATTGGAGGAACGAATGGCCTCCTGCCCGCTCGCTGTGCTGCAGGCGAAAGTGGAATCCGGCTCTTCTCCCCGTGATTTTCTGGCGGCACTGCGTCGAGATCCGGGAGAGCCGGTGCGGGTGTTGGCGGAGATCAAGGCGGCCTCACCCTCGCGCGGAACCATTCAGGGGGAGATCGACCCTGCCGCCATCGCAAAAGCGTACGAAACGGCAGGCGCGGCGGCCCTGTCCGTCCTGACCGACTGGAAATACTTCTCCGGCACGGGTGCGCATCTGATCCAGGCGCGAGCGGCGACCGGTCTTCCGACTCTGCGCAAGGATTTCACCATTCACGAATACCAGGTCTGGGAAGCCCGCACGATTGGCGCGGATGCCATTCTCCTGATGGCGCAGATTCTGGAACAGGAGGAGATCGAGAGATTTCTTTCTTTGACTCATCAACTGGGTATGACCGCGCTGGTGGAGGGACACGAGCCGGAGGAGATTGACCTGATCCTGAGAACGGGTGCTCGGCTGATAGGAGTCAATAACCGCGATTTCCGAACGATGAAGACGGACATTGAGACAACAATCCGGCTGCGCGAACATATTCCGAAAAACCGGATTGTCGTGAGCCAGAGTGGAATCAGCGACCAGTCACAGGTCAAGCGACTTGCCGAGGCCGGTGTGGATGCCATTCAGGTCGGGACCTCGCTGATGGAGGGGGGAGATCCGGGGGGTAGGCTCAGGGCGTTGCGGCTGTAAAATGCAGGGTGGGCTCAAGCCCGTCTGCGGCCTAACCCGCATTTCTCACAAGCCTCTTGGGAGAGGGGTGAGACCGGTTGGATATCGCGAGAAGAATCGCGATGAGTGGTTTCTTGAAGAGATGGGACCGCGCAAGTCAGGATAAACTCAGAAGCCTGCACCCAAAATGGGCCGGATGGGGCCTCCCAAAGAGAGCAACGGACAGAGACGCCTGTCCCACCAGTAGGTCAGGCGTCTCTGCCTGACAAAGAAGGGTAGAAAGCCGCGCTTTCTTTTCCCAATCACCGGTTCCGCCGGAGTCGCGCTCGCGATGACGGGATGGCAGCCGCCGCGAATCCGAGAATTCCACCATACACCAAGGTGACCTGAAAGTGGCTTTGGCGGGCCTGCTCGCGGATGGGATTCAGCCTGGCCTGCCGCACCGGAAGAAGGATCTCCGAGAACGTGATTGTCCATCCCGATATCCAAGGAAGCGGAGTCCTGAAGGGAATTGTCATGAACCGGGGGATGGCGGTTATCGGAAAGAAAATCAAGTTCTTTTCCAAAGCGGACACCGATCCGTTTCTTCTTTGGGGATCGACGACCAACCTCCTGGGGCGCTTCTCTATCGCCAATATTCCGCCAGGAGATTATTGTGTTTATCTGGGTGCGGAAGATCGGAAGAAACCGGATACACCATTCCATATACTCGATACCTCCATCGGTGATGGAGAAGAGAAATTCATCCGCATCCCCCTGGAAGGCGCGACCTTGTCCGGCAGGGTGGTTGATCGATGGGGCCAGCCTGCCAATGGGGCTTTTGTGCAGATCGGTTTGCCGTTCGAGCAGAATCTCAAGACGCAATATGCTATGAAATTCGGTCCCCGGCGTTCGACCCAGGCCAACGAGTATGGAGTATTCTCGTTCGGTGACGTCCAACCGGGCCGGTATGAAATATGGTCCTCCCGCTATTCCATCGGGGTCAGCAAGAAACGATCGGTCGAAGTCGGTCAAGAAAATATCACGGATGCGTGTCTTGTTCTTGAGTGATGCACCACGCGCGCTGGCGGTGATCGCGTCCCGTATGCCGGTCAAACGCTACAAATAAAAACAGGCACACCTCTCCGTGTATCTTTCGGAGATCTACACCGCAACCACATCAAATCGGTTTGATCCGGTAGAAGGTAAAGAGTATCATGCTGATGGAGAGACCTTGGACCTCCACGGGGGACACGTGTTTCAGACTGCCCGTTTGGGAGGTGAACGGCAAGCCCCAAATGGGAAATCTCAGTCAGAAGGGAATGACAGGATGGACACCCATGATCGTAGAACCTTCCTGAAGTACACCGGAGCCGCCGTTGTCGGGATCGGTTCTTCGGGATGCGGGACAATAAAAAGGCATGATGTGAGCGATTCGGATGGAATTGCCGTGAGAATTGAAACGCCCGGGGAGCCACTTGTTCTCAGGACGTTCATGATTCTAAAAGACCGAATTGAGCAGCGCTGCCCGGTGAGAGTAGTTCAGGCCGACACCGGCGCGCAGGTTATCCTATCCGTCGATGATTGCTTGCCGCACGACGCCTTTTGCATCGGTCAAGTCGATGAGGCTGTCCGCGTTACCGGCGGTTCCCCGTCAGGCCTGCTCTATGGGGTTGGTAAGTTCCTTCGGACGAGCCGGTATGATGGGGCTTTCCGGCCTTCGTCGTGGCGGGGAACGTCGGTTCCCCACGGTTCCATTCGCGGGATGTACTTCGCCTCCCATTTCCACAACTGGTATCACCAGGCGTCGGATCCGGAGATATCCCGGTACATGGAAGACCTGGCGCTTTGGGGCATAAACGCTGTCATGGTGTCCTTCCCGGGGATCAATCTTCATAGCTGGGATGACCCACAGACGGGACCGGCCATTGCCATGATGCGTCGGTATGCCAAATCCGCCGGAGATCTGGGACTCCGATTTGCCATCGGCGCAAACAACATGTTGTTCATGGATATTCCGGACCATATTCGGGCAACTCGTCTGCCGGACCCGCTGCGGCGACGGGGAAACAGCGGTCACCCGGTTTGCCCGAGCCATCCCGAAGGACACGCCTATCTGATGGAGAATTTCGGACATCTTTTAGAGAAGTTCTCAGATGTCGGTCTGGATATTCTGTGCTTCTGGCCCTATGACGAGGGCGGATGTGCTTGTGACAAGTGTCAGCCTTGGGGCTGCAACGGCTACCTGAAGCTGTCGCGCGACCTGGCGCAGCTCGGCCGTCGTTTCTTCCCCGACCTGAAAACTGTCCTGAGTACCTGGATGTTTGATACGCCGCCCGAAAGCGAGTGGCAAGGACTGGCGGACTACATGTCATCCGGCGGGGAATGGATTGACTATATCCTTGCCGACGCACATGAGGACTTTCCGTGCTATCCCCTGGATGTGGGCGTGCCTGGAAAACGGCCACTCCTCAACTTCCCCGAAATCAGCATGTGGGGCAATTGGCCATGGGGCGGTTTCGGCGCCAATCCACTTCCTGCCCGGTTCCAACGCCTGTGGGACCAGGTGAAGCATGTGGTAGAAGGTGGATTCCCGTACAGCGAAGGCATCTACGAAGACATCAACAAGGCGATAGTCGTTCAGTTCTACTGGAACCGGGAGCAATCCGCGCGGACAACCTTGGAAGCGTACATCGCTTATGAGTTCGGTTCCGGTGTTTCGGAGGACGTGCTGGCCATCATCGGCATTCTCGAGACTACGGCGGGGCGTTCCTACACGAAGCAGCCCGTGGATGCCGACGAGGTGCGGCGTGCCCGGCAACTGGCGGACGCCGTAAACGCCCGTTTGCCTGATTGGGCGAGGCAGAACTGGCGGTGGGAGATCTTGAATCTACGCACGGTGCTCGACCACGAGCGCTTTGCCGGCGATGGCTTGGAGACCCCCGCGGCGGAAGCGGCCATGCGCCGTCTGATTGATCTCTACCATTGCCAGATGGAAACGGACGACCCTTATCATCATCGTGTGCGTCCCCCGTTGCGGGGAACCTCGTCTCGTTCGGGGGAACTTTGATAGCACGTAGGGGGCAGACACGGATTGCTCGTAAGCGTTACGATCAATGTAACGGTCCTGGTGAACCGCGTGGTAGCATGGGGGCTGCCTGCTGAAATGCAGTTGACCTCCAAAATATGCCGGGAGTAAGATCCTCCCGTTGGCGGATTGTTCTGAGCCAATTCTGTTGAAGATACGCGCGGGCAGGAATGGTATGAATCCCCTCGTTTTTTTATTGTGACAGTTGTCGTTGTTCCAGGCGCTTCGCAGAGTACCGACATGCCGATGTCGGCAAGCGGCTCTGTCCAGGGTTCCGACCTATTCCCCTACCGCACGCCTATTTATTCAAGAGTGTACTCAACAAGGTGAACCTCCGGGGAGCCGACCTTAGTTGGACGAATCTTAAGGATATTCGGAACTGGAAGGAAATCGATACCCTGAAGGGTGCCAATCTTTTTGAGGTAGTCAATCCGCCTGGAGGTTTTCTGGAGTGGGCATTGGGGCTGTATCAATGGAACCGGACGAATGGAAGGCTTGGAAAGAACAGAGGAAGGAGAAGGAAGAAGAGACAAGGACGAAGAAGACTTAGAATAGATCAATAAGTGGACTGCGATGTTGTTGCCAAGCCCATTCTTGTGGTTTGTCGGCTTTCGCCTCCAACAATGCCCCATCTCCACAGGGGTCCACGACTGTCTGCTGAATACGAGTAAGTGGAACAGGCCAAGTTCGGCACAATCCAAAACATCCAAAACCAATGAAGTGCGATCATGGCGACGATCTATCGGCGAGGCGGGAAGAACAATAATGACAAATTCCTGCCGGAGGTGGGAATCGAAGCCGCTGGAGGGAGAGCGAGATCTCCTTACGAATCAATTATTTATGATCAATTTGGAAAACCTCTGTCGGCATATTCGTCGGCAGTCACACCGGATGAACATGTGAGCACCATTACAAAGGACAAAGATCTCGGAGTGGTGGTACAGAATTGGCGCTCACTGCCGACAGAAATCCGACAAGGCATCCTCACGATTGTCCGGCTATTTCAGAAGCATTGCCTTGAAAAGGATTCGGACTGACGGCGGAGATTTCGAGCCGGTTCGATCAGAAACAACGAACGGAATAGATGAGGGGTATAGGGACGCATCTGGGAGACAAAGCGGACTGTGTGGACGAATTGTAGGGAATTAAAGAGGCTGAGGCCGAGATTCAGAGAAGGGGAGGTTGCGGAGACACAGTCTTTGAAAGCCGATTACACCTCCAAGACTCAAACGGTAGGGATGCGGCTGAGTCACTCAAAAACGACTTCTTCACCAAGAAAGACGGAGAGATCCTGTGCGACGACGTCGCCCAATTCAAAGCAAGAATGCTGGCAGGACATTACAACTCAGTAACAAGCAACGAAGGAGATCTTTTTAGTCCCGCAACGCAATACACCCAGCAGGACGCAGCACTAATACCCCCTGCATACGTGCTGACGGCGGTCGAAAAGTGCGGATTTTCTTCAAAAATAAACGTTACTCTCAGGTTTTGTCAGGTAGACTCCGAATTGCTCCGTTTATTTGTTCTTCGTGTTGTCCCCACCAGACTGTTCAACCGGCCGATTGGTCGCCGGATCGAAGAGATTGCGCAACTGCGAATCGTGCGGAGCCGATCCGATTGTTCGATCACCGTTCAGAACGGCAGTCTCATTGAGCCGCCAATGGATAACGCCGACGTCGCGCGGGCCGGTGGTGGGGCTTTGGGATCGATAGCCGGTTCCGAACGCGGTGAGAATCGAACCGTCCGGCAGAAGCACCGTGGAGGTGGATTGACTGCTGGGCCACCAGGAGTTCGGTTGATTGGCGGGAAGATAACTTTTCCATACGTTCAAAATAAAGCGATGATCTAAGTCCCAGGTCTGGCCGTTGTCGCGGCTGACCACCGCCTCGATACCGAATTGAGGATGCCCGTCCGGGGAATCGATATATCCCTTGCGTACCACGTAGGTCATGAGGATATGGCCGTTGGGCAAGATAACCAGACTGGGATGGTGTCTGCCATACTCATACAACCAGTTCCATTTCGACCAAGTCTTGCCTTGATCTTTGGAGATCGACACCACCAAGCCTTCGTAATGATCGATCTCATCTTTAAACCGTGTCGGTTTATCGGTGCGGCAGGCTGCCACCAAGTCGCCGTTCGCCGCCTGGCAGAACGCGATTTCATTCAATCCATCCCATTCCGGCACGGCGATTCCATCCGTCCAGGTTTTCCCCAAATCCAGGCTGGTTACAAAGTAACTCCGGCTATGGTAGTCGTTGCCGGAGGGATTGGGATCGGCGTATTTCACTGTATATCGAGCGCCGATCAAACGGGTGATAGCGTTTGTTTTCGCATCCCTCTGTACGAAAAGCGGATCCCAAGTATGCCAGGGCTGACTGCCGGGAGCGAGAGGAATCGGCGTCGGATCTTGCCAGGTTTGCCCATAGTCATAACTCCTCCAGACCACGCCGCCCTCCTGGTTGTGATCTCTCCATCCCCCCATGAACAAGACGTGGCCATCGCCCAGATAAGTAAGCCCCACTCCCATGCCGGTGTCGCTTTTACCTTCCGCATCGGTGTGGGCGAAACGGGGCGCGCTCCACGTCGCACCGCGATCGTCGCTGGTCAGGAGCGCGGCTTCATGAGGGTATTCATACGCGATCAGCATCAAAACCCGGTCTTTTTCCGGCATGTAAACAATGTAGGGAACCGCTGTCACTTTATTCAATTTCTCCGTGACGATTTGTATTTGTGCGGGCATTTCAATCGGTTTATCCGAGCCATTCAACAAGCGAATGGTATGAGGACTCCAATCGCCATAACTGAGCGAACAAGCCAAAAAACCTTTCAAAATCATAACGAAAATTATTCTTGTTTTTTTCATTGTTCTTTCCTTTTTCTCAACTAAACCCATCCCTCCGTTAAATATGCACGGCTGAGACTAATGTCTGTCAGCACAAACCTCCTTGGCTCGACAAATATGTTCTGGCCACTGGCCGCACACCATCTCAGATATCATGTTGAAAGAGACTCGCTGTTCTTGAGAGATGCTCTTTCGGAGATCAGACGGACTCCCCGGAACAACGTTCAAGTCCCCTTCTTTCCAGCTCTCCCCTCCGATTTCCGCACAGAAAGACACTCAGGTGCTTTGAAACCGGCAGAAGGATGGCATAAGGTCTTCAACCTGTCAATTCCGAATTTCTGGAGACTCTTCCGGTCGGATGGGTTCGGAGAATCGCCTCAATCGGCGGTGAATAGCCCTTCTCAAGGCCTATTCACATCGGTTTGCAAGGGGGTATGATAATCACTGTTTCGCGTCTTATGAGGACGAAATCGGCACGACGTTTTGTATGCGTAGGTGAGGGAGTAGGGGCATGTGTGCTGAGACACTTGGAATTCCTGAAGTCGGCCAGGCAGTTCGAGTCCGTGGCAGGCTGGCCACCGTGTTTTCCGTGGCCCCCTACGACGGACGCCAGGGGCGTCTTCATCTCGTTACAGTAGAGTATCTGGACGACTCCCGTCACCCGGAAAGCGACGAGATCCTTTGGGAAATCGAATCCAGCGCCGAGGTTCTGGGAGCCACTTCCCTGCCGAGAATCGACCAGCATCGCCCGGATAGCCCTTCCGCGCTACAGGCTTTTATCAACACTCACCGCTGGACGCGCCTGAATCGCCTTCGCTCTGGGGAAAACCTCGAAGATGAGCCGCTTCTGGCGGTCTGGAACTCCGCCATTCAGGTACATCCCTACCAACTGGAGCCGGTGCTCCGCGCCCTGAAGATGCCGCGTGTGAGCCTGTTGCTTTGTGACGGGGTCGGCCTTGGCAAGACGATAGAAGCCGGGCTTGTGCTCCAGGAGTTGCTGCTTCGTCGGCGAATTCGAAAGGTCCTGATTCTTGCTCCGGCGATGTTGCAGCGGCAATGGCGATATGAGTTGAGGCGGAAGTTCAACCTCGATTTTGAAATCATCGACTCTGAATCCACGTTCGAACTGCGCCGCCATATGGGGATTGACACAAATCCCTGGAAGGTCTCTCCGCGCATTATCGCCTCCATGGACTATCTGCGAATCCCGGACGTTTTGCAGCAGTTCCTTCAGGCGTCGGGAGTGAAAGACGCTTCTTTACCGGGGAACGGAAACGGTTCGGCACACGCCTCCTGGGACCTTCTGATTGTGGATGAATGCCACAACTTCGCGCCGCAGGGCGGCAATCGGGCCAGTCTTCGCACGCGGATGCTACGGGAGATTCGCTTTCTCTTCGAGCACCGCATATTCCTGTCCGCCACCCCGCACAACGGCTACACCGTGAGTTTCACCGGGCTGCTGGAACTCCTTGACCCGGTTCGGTTCCAGATGAAGGACAAGTTGGAGGATCAGGATCGGTCTCTGCTGGAAGAGGTACGGGTTCGACGCCTGAAAGACGAGATCAATCGCTGTTCGCTTCGTCCGCCGTTCGCGGATCAACTCCCGCCCAAGCAGATCGACATTCGTCTCACGAACCAGGAGCGCGATCTGTACAAGATGCTTCGGTTGTATCGAGACAAAAGCCAAGTCCTATTGGATACAGCCGCCAGCAAATCCGAGCGGAACGTCAGCCGATTTGTGTTCTCGCAACTGACCAAGAGACTCTTGTCCTGCCCATTTGCGTTTGCGCGAACCTGGTGGCGTCACCTGCTGACCGACGAGGCCATGGAGGAACCGACGCTGTTCGACCTGGCTCATGCTGCTGTGCAGAAAGCCGAGAGCGATATCAAGAGCGATGATGAGAAATCGCAAGTGGAGGAAGACGCGGTTCGGCATGGAGGGGCCTGGCTTCGGAGACGGGACCCCCAGTTGGAGGGAATCACCGACCTCGTTACGAAGTCTCTTGGGGCGATGCGGCTCGACCTGAAATCCATGGAGGCCCTTGGCGACGATCTTCTACATGCACAAGACGAGAAGCTGTTTTCCTCGTTGGCAAAACGGTGCGATTCGAAAACGGAGAAACTGGTTGAATGGGTACGCGCCAATCTCTTCACCAACGGGAGGCTTCGGGATGACGAGCGGCTGATCGTTTTTACGGAATACAAAGAGACACTTCTTTACCTGCAGCGGCGGTTCCTTATGGAGGGATTTGATGAAGACACCTTGCGGCTGCTTTATGGCGGGATGGGCGCGGAGGAGTTCGAGTCGGTCCAGCAGCAGTTTGAAGATCCGCACACTGCTGTGCGCCTCTTGCTTGCCACCGATGCGGCATCAGAAGGAATCAACATGCAGGAGTGCTGCCGCTGGGTGATCCATTACGACATTCCCTGGTCTCCCACCAAGATTCTTCAGCGCAACGGGCGTGTTTCGCGGCACGGGCAGATGCGCGACGTTCATGTTCATTATTTCCACAGCGATCAGGACGAAGACCTGCGTTTCCTGTTTCGGGTTGCGAAGAAAGTGGACCAGGTTCGTGACGATCTGGGGAGTGTGGAACGTGTTTTTGACGAAGCCTTTACCGCGCACCTGCTGGGTAAGGACCCGTCCGATGAGGAACTGGATCGATGGATCGAACAGGCACAGGCCGCAAGCGGCGAACGGCAGGATTTGGGGTACGATAGCCGTGATACCATCGAAGCCTCCAATCGGCGTGTTCATGCGCTTCTGGAAGCCTCCGAGCGTCAACTCGGTATTTCGCCCTCAGCACTGGTTGATATCCTTCGGACTGCCATTGAGGTAGAGGGTGAGGGTGCCCTGGAGGATATTCCGGGCAGGCCGGGTTTCTATCGCCTTCGAGCGCCCGCGCGATGGGATGCGGTTGTCCGCAAGACATTGACCGTCGGGGCGCGGTCCGACCGGATGGAACTGGTTTTCGATTCCGTCCTTGTAGAGGAAGAAAAAGAAGGTCGGCGCGTTCTGCGATTGAAGAAACAACAGGCGCTGATGCGACTGAGCCATCCGGTGATGCGCCAGGCCCTGGCGACGCTTTCCCGCGAGTTGCATCAACCCACGCAGGACAAAGGCATCTATCGCTGGTCTATTGCCGCACTGCACAAACCGAATTTCGAGCCGGTGCTGATTTTCCATTACTACGCAACAGCGATCAATGAATTGCGGGAGCCGTTGCACGATGAGGTGTTCTCTGCCGTTTTTCACGTTCCGGGGGACAAACTCAGCCGGGTAGAGAAACCGTTCGAAGATGAGGTTCTCCATGGGGATCTCTTGAACATTCAATCACACAGCAATCTGGAGAACTGGGTGCGCATTGTGCGGGGCAAGTGGTCCCGGCATCAAACCAGCCTTGAGCGTTTCATGGAGAACCGCCGGGAAGAACTGGCATCCGAGTTGGAGAGACGGGCAAAAGAAGCCCTGAAGCGCGAACAGGTAATTCTCCGGGATTCGTACGCTCACCGGCTGAAGGAGCTGAACGAACATAGCCGCAAGGAAGAACTGGAAAAGCTGGTGAAGCAGCGGCATCGACTGGAGGTCGAAGGCAAACAGCTCAGGCTTCTGCCGGAAATGCAGGAAGAAATCGAACTCTCGATTCGAGACACCGATCAGCAGATCGAATTGCAGCGGCTGGATTTTGAGGACACGCGGCGGAGGTTGGAACGCGAACAGGAGCTGCGCCGGGAACTCTTGGCGAAACGCTACACAATTCGAGACCTGCGGGTATTGCCGCTCGCGGTGCAGTACGTGGTTCCGGCCACGGCGGAGGACTTGCGGACATGAACCGGCAAGAAACCGCATACGCGTGGTGGTCGCGCCTTCGGCATCAGGGGCTGTTGCTTTCGCCGGTGGTGATGGTCGAGCGCTATGCCGATGCACCGAAACCGATTCCTTTCCTTATGCGGCAGAGACTGAAAGACGCCTACGACCGATTCCGTACCGGCCTCGACAAGAATGGACCGTCTCGAAAGAAAGAGATCACTCAGAGCGCCGTTCTGCAATGGATAGACTCCCTGCTGGAGAATTACCTGGGACACACCGATTCCCGCATCGTTCGACAGAATGCTATTCCCGATCATTTGAAAGTTACCATACGCAGCGGGTCCCGTTCGGAGACCCTTCGCCCGCATCGCGTGGTGTATGCGGACGGTAACGGTTCTACTCCCGCCTTCCTGCTGATGGTCGATACCTCCCGTCAGGTCGGGCGCGGACGCGGGCGGAATGTGTATGCCCGGTTCCTGGAACTTCTTCGCGGCACCGGCCAACGTCTCGGCGTATTGACAAACGGCCTGCAATTCCGATTGATTTACACCGGCCTGGATTTCGAGGCCTGGTGCGAATGGGACTGTGAGCATTGGTTTGAAGACAGCGACGGCCTGGAAGAACTCGGCGGGTTGCACCAGTTCTTAAGCGCCGAGGCGTTGAAGGTCGATGAGAATCGCACTCCCGGTCTGCTTGTCGCTGTTGAGGAGTCGCGTCAGAAACAGGCGGACCTTTCCAGCGTTCTGCGGGAAAATATCCGCCAGGCGGTCGAGTTTCTCCTGAAAGAGGTCTCAAAGGAATCTCGAACCAACAAGGATCTGCTGGAACCGGTGCGGCTCGGTCCGGGCAAGCCGCTGGAAATCGCCGAGGTACACGAGGCGCTCTTGCAGGCGACGGTTCGCGTGGTGATGCGATTGGTGGTGTGCCTGTTCGCGGAGTCGCGTGACCTACTTCCGGCAAGCGATCCCATTTACATGCGGTCGTATGGTGTTCGGTCGTTGTATGAGCTGCTTGAACCTCTTGTTCGGCAGGGAGAGGGGTACACGCTGCTGGACCGGACGTGGGCCTGGATGCGGCTGATGGCGCTGTTTCGCTTGATCCATGAAGGCTCGCCACACGGGAATTTCTCTTTGCCGCGTTACGGCGGGTTGCTGTTCCGACCGGGGGATGCGAACAGCAGCGATGCTGTCAGCCGCGCGCTGTATGTTCTGGAGCATCGGGTCCGTGTGTCCGACGCGACCATCCATGAGGTCCTGCGAAAACTCTTGCGCGGCCCGTTGCCTGTCAAACGGGGACGGCAGACCGCTTATGTGGACGGCCCCGTGGATTACACCCAACTGGACACGGAGTTTATCGGGCTGATTTACGAAGGGCTTCTGGACTATCGAGTAAGACGGGGCGATGAGGACGGCGGCCCGCAGGTTTTCCTCAATATCGGTCGTGAACCGGTCCTGCCGCTGGTTCGGCTGGAGTTGATGCTGGATGACAACAAGAAGGAACTGAAAGAACTTCTGACCAAGCTGAAGGAGGAAAAAACGACCAAGGCGGCATCTTCCGAGGAAGAAACGGAAGAAGAGGAAACACCGGAGGAAGAAGCAGAGCAGGAGGAAGAGGCACCGGAAGCCCAAATGGAGGAGGAACCGGATTCCACCGCGCTTCGTTCGGCGGATTACCAGGAGGCGGATCGGCGCGCACAGGCCTGGGCGCGTGAGGCGGTGGCGCTGGCAGGTATCGCGCGAAAAAAGCGCCGGGGCCAGCCCGATTCGGAATATCAGAAATATCTGGATGAGGAAGCCCAACGCCTGATTAAGCGGGTCGTGCCGGTTGGGGAATTCTACCTGGTGCGTGCCGGAAATGTCCGCAAAGGCACGGGGACCTTTTACACGAAAAAACAACTCGCCGCGCCGACGGTTCACCGGACGCTGGAACCGTTGTGTTATGGGGTGGGGGAGATGGGGGAAGAAGCAGGTTGCGTGGAAACCCGAATTCAACCCCCCTTGTATTCCCCCCGATCTTCGGGGGGAAAAATGAGCAACGGTGGTCCGATCTTCGGGGGGAAAAAAGAAGCAGAATCCCTCCCCCAAAGATTGGTGGAGGATAGGTGGGGATTGACGGAAAAGGAAGCAGGTTGCGTGGAAACCCGAATTCAACCCCCCTTGTATTCCCCCCGATCTTCGGGGGGAAAAATGAGCAACGGTGGTCCGAACTCCGAGAGGAAGAAAGAAGCAGAATCCCTCCCCCAAAGATTGGGGGAGGATAGGTGGGGGTTGACGGAGAAAGAAGAAAGAACGGCGAATTTAATCCCCCATCCCCCCGAACGCATCCTCGCGCTCAAGATCTGCGATCCGGCGTGTGGAAGTGCGTCGTTTTTGACCGCCGCGCTGCATTATGTCACCGAGGCTCTTTACAGATCGCTCTGCCATTATCGCGGCCTGGAGGACCCGGACCGGGCGGGGATGATCACCCTGCCGTTCGGTAGACCGCGCACCGGCGGGCCAAATGAAGAAATCGTGCCGTTTCTGCCGAACGACCCTCAGCACGGCGGCCAGTTCCGGGATCGGGTCATGGCGATTCTGCGTCGGCATGTTGTGGAGCGTTGCATCTACGGGGTGGATATCAATCCGCTCGCGGTCGAACTCGCGCGTGTCTCCCTGTGGATTGAGACCATGGACCGCGACCTGCCGTTCAGTTTTTTGGATCACAAGATCAAGGTCGGCAATTCGCTGGTCGGCTGCTGGCTGGATCGTGTGATGGATTACCCATTGCGGGCCTGGGAACGGGAAGGCGGCGACGGCAAAGACGGCGAACGCACCGACCGCATCGAGACGTTCCTGAAAGGCGAGAAAATTGGCAAACGGCGCTCCGGCGACGGGATCATCAAGGAAGAAATGCGGGAGGTGATCGAAAGTCGGTTTTCCCTGCAACAATCCCTGTTTGAGGATGAGACGACGCTTCCGGTGAACGTCGTGACGGAGGCGCGTGCGGAGTACGACACGCTTCACAGCATCCCCATCACACAGTCCGACCGGCGGGAACAGGAATACCACGAACGGTTCGAGAACAACGAGACGGTCCGGCGGCTGAAACGAGCCATGGACGAATGGTGCGCGGTTTGGTTCTGGCCCATGGACGAGCGCTCCGCGCGGTATGTGCCCACCCCGCGAACGTTCCACCGGGACAGCCCGGAACGCACGGAGATCCTGGACCGCCTTCGGCACGAACTGCGGTTCTTCCATTGGGAAATCGAGTTCCCCGATGTGTTCACCCCTGACCGCAGCGGCTTCGATGCCACGCTCGGCAATCCGCCGTGGGAAGTGATGAAACCGATCTCGCAGGAATTCTTCTCCGAGTATGACCCTGTGTATCGGACTTACGACAAGCAGCGGGCATTGTCCAGGCAGCGGGAACTATTTGAACTCGACATGGCGATTCAGGAACGCTGGGTTGACTACAGTGCGCGGTTCAAATCTCTCTCCAATTGGGTATCGAAAGCGGATTCACCTTTTGAAATGAATCTCACACGGAGCCGGACGGAGCAGGAACGACTCATGCGGCTGTGGCTGGATAAACGGCTAACGCGCAAATCGTTTGCCGATCCCAGACACCCATTTCACTACCAGGGCAGCGCGGATCTGAATTCCTACAAATTATTTCTGGAGACAGCATACGCCTTGCTGAATCCACAGGGGCGGCTGGGGCTGATTGTGCCATCCGGCCTCTATAGCGACCATGGGTCCGGGGCGCTGCGCGATCTGTTCCTTGAGGAATCTACCTGGGAATGGCTATTCAGCTTTGAGAATAAGAACAAGATTTTCGATATTCACAGGAGTTTCAAATTTGCGCCGGTGATTGTGGACCGGGGCCGAACGGGGAGACGGATGAAGGCGGCCTTTATGGTCCACGATCTGAAAGACTGGGAGACCGCACAACCGCCGGTGTTTGAATTCGACCGGGCGTTGATTCCGCTGTTTTCGCCGCGCAGCAAGTCCTTACCGGAGGTACGCACCAGCCGGGACCTGGAGATCTGCCGGAAGATCTACGACCACTCCATCCGGGTCGGCGACAAATCTCCCGGTTGGGAAATTGAATATGCTGCCGAATTCCACATGACCAACGATTCGAAGCATTTTAAGCCGAGGGAGTGGTGGGAGGCGCGGGGTTACCAGCCGGATGTTTTCGGGCGCTGGATCGGCCCGGATGGGGATGTGGCGCTGCCGTTGTATGAGGGACGGATGATCGGGCAGTTCGATTTCTCCGAAAAGGGCTATGTCAGCGGTCGTGGCCG
>JAKPYU010000610.1 GCA_029568995.1 Candidatus Omnitrophota bacterium
TTCGTGTGACGCATGTCTGTCAGGCATGTTGCCTCTTCGGCCAGTCCCACCATGTATTGTCCACCGCTGAAGGTTCCGTCGTGCACTTTCTGAATTTCGCGGAACACCATCAGATCCATGCGTTTCAGCACGCTGGTCAACACCAATCCCGGAGCCAGATCATCCTGGTCGATATCGACTCCGATCAGGAAATCCTCTTGCGGACTTTCTTTGACCGCTTCCAGCACTCCAAGACCGCTGAGGCCGCTCAGCTGGAAGAGGATATCCACCCCCTCATCCTGCAGGCTCTTCGCAAGGGATTTCGCTTTCACCGGATCGTTGAATGAGCCGATAGTCCGTGACAATGCCTGTACGTCCTTCTGAAAGGAGACATTAGCGCACTGAATGCCCGCCTGAAATCCTGAAACGAATGCCTCCACCGGCGGAATATCCATTCCCGGTAAGGTGGCGACTTGCCCGGTTCTTGAAACACCTGCCGCAAGAATGCCCGCCAGAAACGAGCTTTCCTCGGATTTAAAATCGATGGCGGCAACATTCGGTGCGTCGATCAGGGCATCGACAAAAATGAACGGAACATTCGGATATCGCGCGGAGACCTCTTTCACAGCATCCATGATCAGGAAACCCAATGTAACGACTGCGTCGCTTTTCTCCGCCGCCAGGCTCAGGTTGGCCGCATAATCCGTTTGTTCTTTGGATTGTACAATACGCACCTCCACCCCGGGGATCTGTTCCTCTGCCATTTTACAACCCGCAAAACCGGCGTCATTGAATCCTTTGTCTCCCAGTCCGCCCACATCGCAGATCAGGGTGACAATGAAATGATCCGAATCGGTCTCCTGGCCACAGCTGAGAATCAGCAGGCATAGCATAATGGCCAAACCCAGTGTCGATTTCCTATTTCCGATCATCATGAATCCTCTCGGAGTTATTATCGTGTGAATGATGTGGGGAAATGAAGACGGGGGCAAGATGCCCCCGCTCACCTATGAATTGACGTCATTCCGGCGAAATCTGGAATCCAGGCCACTTCAGCGAGACACCCAATCGCTAATATCTGTTGGCAAGTCACCAACTCCAACCTTAAATATATCAGGAAGTTTTGTCACCTGACCATCGGGTGTCTGCCAAACAACATCATAAAGACCGTCCAGCAGTCCTGCAGGCACAAGCGCCTCCATGCCGCCAGAACCGTCGTAGGCCAGAATCGGGATGTTATAGGAATCCAGGCTCAGCAGGTTTCCGGTTTCATAACTGAGACCGCTTACATGGACGAACACCGTCAGATCCTTTGTTCTGTCCGGCTGACTTTTCGGCTCAATCGACTCAATCGCAATGGGGACCGGTTCGTAGGCAGTCAGCCAATTCAGGCCGCTTTTCATCAGGGAAAACATGCCCTGTTCCGATAGACGCTCCATCGGAAAGGCCAGGAAAATGGCACGATAGGCCCAAGTTTCCACAGTAATCCCGACCACCCCACTGGGGGATTCACTCGTCCGAATGGCCGCTTGTGCGTATCCGCTTCCATCGGCATAAATCAAATCCACACAGTTTGGCAGGTACGAATCAAACAGCAATTTGTCCTGTCCGAAGCCATCGCCTACCGGGTTGCCGGACACTCCGTAGATTTGCATTTCCTCCAGGTAACGTCCGTCAATCCGGTTATGGGCGGAGAAGGGATCCCACTGGAAACCCCGGATATGCAGCGCATACTGGCCGAATGGAGAAACCTCCTGTTGGTCGCTCCAATCCTGACCGGAAAGAAACAGCGTTCCGCCTCGCGCCATGTACTCAGTCAGCTCATTATTGAAACGCACACGGTTATTCAATTCCGTCAGGTATTGCGCAGATGACACCGCGTTCAGCGAGCGAGCGCCCATGAACCACATCACTGTCTCGAAATTAGAGAGATATTGAGAGTCGGGATACTGCCCCATGACCTCCATGTTCCATTCCGTATAAGCATATCCCGCCGCTTCCACGGCCTTCGGATACCATCGCTCCGGGTCGGCGGTGCGGTCATCATCCAGGAGAAGAACCGGTCCTGTCGGTTCCGGGGCACAGATAATCCTGCCCCAGACCGGCACATTCCAGGCAGCATCCATACCACCGGCCTGGATCACAACATCCCCGTCAAAATCCAAACTCCCGCCGAGAGCCGCTGGGCTATTGAATGTCAATGTCACGGTCGCCGATTTCTGGACTCCCGATGCAATCGTCATCTCCGACGGGACTACCGAGCTCGATTGCACCATCCCCTTGGAACGAAACTGAAGGCTCAAATTAAGGTCGATGACGTCATCCGAAGTGTTTCTCAACTCGATCGGCAGTGTGACTGTCCGGGAGCTGCGAAACATCTGGCGGCCCACACTTAGAGTCGGCGGAGTAACCAGCATGGGCGTGTCCACGGCTCGGTCGGCAGAAACGAAGCCACCGCCTCTTTTCATCGGCGATAGGCTGTTAAGCGGGCTGGGACGATCTGCCGTAGTCACGAGCGCGGACTTGATCTGCTCCGGGCTCCAATTCGGGTGGGCCTGTTTCACAAGGGCCGCCGCCCCCGCGACACGCGGCGATGAGAAACTGGTCCCGCTGATGAAATCGAATCCCGATATCTGAAAACGATTCCCGCTCGGACCGCCGCCCGGGACATCGTTCTGAACGGCTGCATAACTGTATCCCCCAACCGATACGACATCCGGCTTGACTGTGTAATCCAGCGTAGGGCCAAGCGAGGAATAATTGCTGATTTCATAAGGAGTCTGGGGACGCTCCGTCGGCTGGGCGGCGATCACTTCAATCTCGACAAGAGTATGGGTCCGGATCGCTTCCTTGATCTGTAGGCCGATCTTATGCCCGACAAAATATGCCGGGAGATGCGCTCCCGGTATGGAGGGATAGGCAACCGGCAGGTTCGCGTCGCCCTCCGTGGGATTCGCCGAATTGTAAATCAGTCCCCCCAGCCCCCCCGCCGCCTGAATGCGGTTCAATTTACTGGTGAACGTGCAATCGTATCGAATTGCGAGAACCCATTTGCCCTGTGCCGATCCGGCAGGCAGATCCTTGCAGACCGTCCCATCCGTTGTCCCGCCGTATCCGTCCCCGTCGATCAGATCCGCGTCAATCAACGGGAATCGCCCTACACCATAAGTCGCAAAGTACTCCGCATCCTCTCCAACTGTCAGTTCCACATTCGACAGGATGCGCACACCATCTGCATAGATGTTTAGGTCCACGTCCAGGCGATTCGATGGCCCGGCTCCCGAATGCGCATTGCTCACCGACCCGACCGCAATCACCTCCGGTACCTGTCCGGGACTCCCGATGCTTTCATCTCTTCCTGAGTTTCCGGCGGCAGCCACAACGACGACGCCGCAGGCAATCGCGTTCCGAAGGGCGACCGCCTCCGGGTCGAGAGCGGTCTCGATGTATCCTTCATCCCCCAGGCTCATGTTGATGACATCCATGCCATCCTCAACACAGGCTTCCAACGCCGCAATGATCTGGTCCGTATATGCGTACTCACCGGTGAATACTTTGTAGTTGCCCAAGTACGCATTCGGCGCGACTCCGGAGATCTGTCCCAGGGGTGAAGGCGTGTTCAGGCGACCCGCCGCGCAAGAGGCGGAATGAGTTCCGTGACCGTCCAGGTCTCGTGGAGTACGTGCCAGGGTCCCATCGCCCGAACGGGGAAACGAGCGTGCAACAATGACTTTTTTTGAGGTGAAACTGAGTGTTCCCAGAGGATACCCGTCGGGCATGACATACCCGGTGTCATCGAACATGGGGTGGGTATTGTCGATTCCAGTGTCAATCACACCGATCTTAACCCCGGCTCCTGCGACGGAATCGCCGCCGTTGTCTATCCAGGCCTGTTCGCTGCCCATGAGTGTGTTGCTGACACTGAGAAACGGACGATATTGCCGAACCGGAACAACGGCCACTACTTCGGGACGACTGCGGATTTGCTTTTCAAATCCCTTCGGAATCTGCATGGACAGTCCGTTAATCAGACCGGTAAACTGTCTCTCCACATGAATGTCTTGGGAGACTTCTTGAACCTTCTTGATGAAGCCTTCCTGTTGGCGTTGCAGGGCA
>JAKPYU010000627.1 GCA_029568995.1 Candidatus Omnitrophota bacterium
ATAGTTTTCTATATTGTGATGATAGCAGAGGCTGTCAAGGGAATCTGCGGCGCTTCCCGGTTCAATCTTGTCCCTGAGTGACGCGTACCGTGTTGCAAGGCTGTTGTATGCATCACGGGCCTGCTCAACCGTAATCGCTCCCGATGAGAAATCCTTCAACGTGTTCCGAACCGCAAGTATAAGGTTTGAAATATCTCTTTTCATTGGTGTCCTTTCCCGCTACGCTGTGGTTTCTCCTGCTGAGGGTGCATCCCCACACATCTCCGCGGCATTCCTCACCGCGGAGTACAGCCTGAAAGAACCGGTCGCGATGACAACACTGTCGTTCTCTCCTGCGTTTTTGAAATGCCGCTGGAGGTCTTCCGCTGACGCGGTTACCGGTATGTCGGTTCCTGATTCCTGCTGAATGGCCTTTCCCGGTACCCCTCGTGGGTCAAACAGCTCATAGTACAGAATATCCTGTGTCAGGGATTCCTGTATTATCTGAATCATTCTGCTGTATTCTTTATCTCTCATAAAGCTTAAAACTGCAATAAATTTTTTTCCGGGATACTGTTCACGAAGTGTCCGCACCAGTTCAAGGATTGCCTCCGGGTTATGGGCGGGATCGAAGATAATCAGGGGACTGCGGGACAGTATCTGGTACCGCCCCGGAACCCGGAGGTCTCCCAGTCCCGCACGGAGCGCTTCCCTGGATACCGTGAACCGTCGGGTATTCAGTATCATTGCCGCTGTGACCGCGAGGGAGGCATTCCTGACCTGGGCGCGCACGGGGCTTTGTATCGTGAGCCCTGTTATAGAGACGTATTCCGGCGTCTGTATCGAGTAGTTGAAACGGAGGCCGGATTCAGGTCCCGGGGTTATATCGCCCCCCCGAAAGTCTTTGCCGTATACCATGAGCCGGGAACCCGCTTTCCGGGCCTGCGCTTCAATGACTGCGAGGACCTCCGGGTTTCTGTTGGACGTGATGGTGATGGAGCCGGGTTTAATGATTCCCGCCTTTTCAGCGGCAATGGATGCCAGGTTGTCGCCGAGGATGTGGCCGTGGTCCATGGCGATGTCGGTGATGACAGCGATGATGGAATCAGCGGCATTGGTGGAGTCAAGGCGTCCTCCGAGTCCTGTTTCCATGATGGCGATATCGGCCTTCTCGTCGGAAAAGTAACGGAGGGCAATAAGTGTCAGGGCGTCAAAATATGTCGGCGCGAGATCAGCTCTCTCCGCGAGGAGATCGAACAGCTCCCCGGTATAGCGGCTGAACGCCGCTTCGCTGATACAGGCGCCGCCGAGGGCTATGCGTTCCCGCACTGATTCCAGGTGCGGGGAGGTATACAGGCCGACCTGGAGGCGAGCCGCGGTGAGGATAGCGTGCAGCATGTGGCAGACTGATCCTTTCCCGTTGGTGCCCGCCACATGTACGATGGTCAGGCTTTTCTGCGGATCTCCGAAATGCTCCAAAAGCTGTTTCATGTTTTCAAGCGAATATGTGCCGGACCCGGCGCTGCGTTCATTGTTGATCAGTGTGTTGAGCTTTTCGAGACTTTCCCGCATAGCGTTATCCTTTCAGGGCGGCACGCATTATTTCTACCGGCGCATCTGTCCCTGTCCAGAGCCTGAACTGCTGTACGCCCTGGTAGAGCAGCATTTCCTTTCCTGGTATTGTCCGGCAACCCCTTCTCAGCGCGCTTCTGAGAAACGATGTTTCCTCCGGAGCG
>JAKPYU010000799.1 GCA_029568995.1 Candidatus Omnitrophota bacterium
TTTCAACATCCCAGCGGCCTGATTCGTGGAACCGCCGGGTTGAAACGACCGGATTTCTACGATGCCTCCCAGGGATCGGGGGATCTTTTCGCGGCCTGGACCCGAACCGCATACCTGGAGCGAAATCCGGTTCTTGTCGGCTGGCAATTCCCCCCGGCTGTCTCGCCGGGAACGAAGTCCGTGCGGATCGAAGCCCGTGTCCATCTTCCCGAAAAGAACCCGACCGTATTCCTGAACTACCGATTTGGAGATAAGGGTTCCTATCGCAGAGTGGCGGGCAGGATTGAGGATGGAACGGCTATTTTCCTGCTCCCAATTCCCAGCGGAAGCAAAAGCCCCATTGAGTGGCGCGGCGAAATCGGCAGTCCGGCAGGATGGCGTTCCGGGCTGTTTCGAATTGCGCTGACGAGCGACACCATTCCTCCCGCAATCGGCAATCCGACTTGGGAACTCCTGATGCCGAATGATGAACCGGCAACGGTTGTAGTTCCAATCACGGATGACACTGGATTGGAGCAGGCCATTCTGCACTACACTTACGGAGACCGCATCGGCTTTTCGGATGTTGTGGAGCGTCCGTCAAACGGCGATGTTCGCTTCAAAATACGCAATGATCCGGCCTTTGAGGGGACTATCGCCTTTTTTGTGGAGGCTGTGGATTCCTCTCCGGCTCGGAATACCTCACTGTCGGAATGGCATAGCCTGAAAAGTTACACTCGTGTCCGCAAGGAGTTCGATCCGAACAAGGGGACACAAGACACGGTTGCAGCGGACCTGGTTCTGTCGTTATCCTGCACAATTCCGCTGCCTGTGATCCTGGAACGGACGCCATGGGTCCCGACGGGCGCGACGGAAACAAACACCGGGCTGCGAAAGTACTACCACATTCAGGCAGACCGTTGGGCAGAGAGTGTGACCGCCGCCAACATGTCCGTGAAACTGAATCCGGAGGATTATGTCGGGATTGTCCCGGAGAGCATTCGTTTTGCACGGTGGACAGACCAGTGGACCGATGTTCCTTCACGCCTGGATTTGACAGGCGGTCGTGTGGGAACCTCGGAGGTCTCTCCGGGCTGGTGGAAAATCGAGGCGCTCTCGCGCTGTAAATGGACACACAGCATCATGCACGGCGAGACGGCGGCCCCATCCCTGAGCGATCTCGATGGCGACGGCACACTGGAGGTAGTCAGCGCGATGGGTGGCGGACCGCCCTGGGGAGCCATTCTGGATGCGTACGGAAATGAACTGGCCCGCCTGGATGTCGGGGAACGTGTGCGGCAAAGCGGCAACTATAGCGGTGTTGCTGTGACGGATGTCGATGAGGACGGGCAACTCGAAATCCTCATCGGCTCCGCCGATACGCATCTCTACTGCTTTGATGTAACCGGCAAACGCAAATGGAGAACAATGACCGATGGTCTTGTCAGAGGCGGCGTGGCGGTGGGTGATATCGACGGGGACGGACACGCGGAAATCGTCACGGCCTCGGATAGCGGGACGGTATTCGTCCTGCGATCCGGTGGGGACATCCTCTGGTCGCGGAACCTGGGAGAGAACACGGGGGGAACGCCCGTTCTGGCGGAACTGGACGGGAAATTGGGATATGAGATTCTCTATGTCACAAGGAAGCCTGCACAGCTTTGGGCACTGAATGCACACGGAGAGAATCTATGGACTGCCCCGCTGACAGGCCCGCCGTGCGATCCGTCCGTGGGGGATCTCGACAGTGACGGGATCGAAGAGATTGTGGTCGCGGCGGATTGCCTTGACGAAAGTGTTCCAGTTCAGGGAACCGTTTTCATATCGGATCGGCATGGTCATGAAATTAAGAACTTTCCAGTCCGAACGCAGAAGGCGGAGTCGCGAGGGGTTCGAAGCGTTGCGCTGGCGGATGTGGACGCAGACCATCGACGCGAGATCATTCTGGAATGCGGCGATGGTGGCCTCTACTGCATGGATGCAGCGGGGCAGGAACGCTGGTGCTTTATGACGAAGGGAAATCTGTACGGATTTCCATCATTCGCGGATCTCGACAACGACGGCAAGACAGACATGGTAATTGCGGCAGGGGATTGGCACATTTATGCCCTTCGGGGAGACGGGAAATTACTCTGGACACACAAGGGGATCTGGACCACCGCGTTCTCATCCATCGCGGACATTGACCGAGACGGGCTATTGGAGGTTGTCTACAACTCGCCGCGTATCCCCGGCTTGACCGCGCTCCGCACCGACGGAAAAGCCGCGCAGAATCCCAGTCCCTGGCCGACGATGCGGGGGAACCTGCGGCGGACAGGATGCTTCGCGGATTGAGGTCGCTTATCCCTCTTCGCCCAGACCATCCTCTCGCGGTGAGATCGGTTCCTGCGGTTCCCCCTCGGGCAGCAGATGTTTGGGCAGAAAGACTATCCCGGCAACAAGTGTAGGTACAACCGCGCTTGCAATCACGGTAGCCACAAGAAACGAATATTGCCCCTGTGTCACAATGCCGTGGGAGAATCCGTACAAGGCCGAAATTGTTCCGAATGTCAGTCCCGTTGACATCAGAAGGGTATAGTACCATCGCTCGTTCCGCTCCTGCCGGAACAGGCCGACGAACGGATACAAACCGAGAATCTTCGAGAAAACCTTGCCTGCCAATAAGATCAGAAAGACGACCGGGGCTGAGACAAGTGCCGCCAAAGAAACAAACGTACCGGCGCGAATGAAATAGAACGGCGTGAGGAATCCCACGGTCAGGGTCCGCAGTCTCCGCATCCAGAAGGCATACCCATTGCAGAATTCCGCAAGAACCATCCCGACAATGTAGGCGGGAAGTACAGCCTCACTTCCGGACCAGAGCGCCAGTGCACCAAGACCGAACAAGATGAAGATAATCCATTTGGTCCGAATTGCAGCAGTACGGTGACCGTAAATACGGGTCAGCAAGCGACTGGTGGAGGGAAGGAATACCAGGACAAGAATGCTCACGCTGATGAATAGAACCGTCTTGTACGTAAACGGTGCGAATAGCAACCCCAAGGCGATAACTGTCCCAAGATCGTTGACAAAACAGGCCCCCAGAATGCCCTTGCCGTAGTCGGTCTTATTGAAACCGGTTTCCAGCATAACCGCATAAACGACCGCCATGGAGGTCGTCGAAAGCGCGACTCCACAGAGCAGACTGGCTTGGGGGTCCCAATGCAGCAGATATCGCGCGACTGCCGCACAGCCCAGAAACGGCGCAAAGAAACCGACCAGGCCGATGACGGTGACTTCCTTCAATTTCTTTTGAATCACCTCCGGTTCCAGTTCGGCCCCGGCCAGGAAAGTCAGCAAAACCGCTCCGGATGCGGCCAGAAAACGCAGCCATTCCTGATTCGATCCCAATAGTTCGGTTTTTCCAAAATAGGCGGCCACCGCGGCCACAACCACACCCATGCAAATCTCAATGAGCGCAATGGATATTCGCAGGTGATAGGCGATAATCGCCGAAAGGATGGCTAATCCAAGCCAAAACGCGGCAGCTGCAAAAATCGGTTCGATTCCCAATGTGGGATCCTCCTGTCTTTGGACCTGGCCGGGATTTCGCGCGGGCACAAAAAAACCGCCCTGCGGCGGTTGCTATCATTCACGACATCCCGCCGACGCAAGATCAGCCTGCGCGGTAGGAGTCATCAGCCCGTTTCAGGCGGTTATGAGGGGGACCCCATCCCCGATTCTATCAAGTTCAGTGTATCGTTCCCGTAGCGCGGACTCAAGCATTCCCTGAATTCGTTTGAAAATTCGAGGAAATCACGGATTCTTACGATTTCGAACGAAGCTGTTCTCGTTCCGCTTTGCGCCGATTGAAGATGACAACAATAATCCCGGCCAGGATGGAAACCGGAACGAAAAAGAGGAGAAAATTGCGCAGGAAAACCTGTTCCTTTCGATCGGGCTGGGGAACACCCATCTCCATCAGGGCCTCGGCAAAAGAGGCTTCGGGTGTTGCATCCGCAACCGGCGATGATGGAACCGTGATTTCCAGCGAGACCGAGCGAGTCGCAGGTAACAGTCCGCCCGTATCGAGCATGGTGTAATCGTAGGGTGTCAGATTCTCGTAAGGTCGGTGACCGTCTATCTGCACTCCCTGCAAACCCGCAACTCGTATCTGTTTCCAGGAAAAAAGCCGCGCGAAATTGTCATCTTCATAGTAGAACGGGACTTTCTGATCGCGCGGCATCCCATCAGGATAATTGAATTCATAGATCAGCACCGAGCGGTTGACGCGCATTCCCCCATGCCCGGTCGACATTCCGGAGACCCCGCCGATATACCGAAGCGGAACATCCTGGGAATAGACTTGAAGTAATTGACCGGGAAGGTATTCCTTGCTGCGCTGTTCCAGGTAAGGCTGCTGAAGTTCGGGGGCGGCATGGCCCAACGAATCCGGTTTCAGCATATTGACGGCATAGTCTGTGCCGTTTTGCCCGTAGACCAGAACGTAATACAGCCGTCCGCCTTCAGGAGAGAGAAGGATTTCGGAATATCGGTCAATGGATCGTGGGTCAAGACTGTGCGCCCACGAGAATACCGACAAACTCAGCAGGAACACCAGGATTTGGAGACGAGACATCGGCCTCTCCCTGTCTTGGAATTGCCTGCGGATTATACCGAATTTGTGTTACAAATCGAGAGTCTGCGGGACGCTACGTTCAGCGCAGCAGAGGGTTCGGCCAGGGAATCCGTCCCCTGATCCCCCGGCCAATGATTGCTGCAATAGAATCTGTGTCAGAAAATTACCTGCCAGGGACGCGCGGATACCATTCCGTCATCCATCTGGAGAGTGAGAACAATGTCTTTATCGAGACCGGTAAACTGCTCGACGGTCCGGGCAGTCCGGATTTCCCGAATCTGTTCGACGGTGGCTCGAATGGCTCCCCCGTGATCGGGGTATCGAACCAGCTGGCCTCGACGAACACTGACCATGTGATTATTTGTGGCGCTCATCGCACTCATTGAGTAAGACCTCCAAGAACGATATGACCATGAAACCGATGCACTCACAAATTCCTATTAAGATGCGTTGCCCGTTCTTTCCATTTGTCCCTCCAACTCACGTATCATTCGCAATATTTGTTCCCGTGAAGATTGATCCTGCAACAGTCTCACGAATTCGGATTTCCGTAAAAGATGGAAGACTCTTGAAAGCAGCTGCAAATGGCCTTTCACCGTGGGGCTTACGACCAGAAACATGGCCGAAACCGGCAGGCCATCCAGTGCTGCGAAATCAACCGGTTGGTCGATAAAAAACAGTCCGACTGCGGGTGATTCGAATTGTCGAAGCACCGGGTATCGGGCGTGGGGAACGGCGATCCCGTTTCCAATGGCAGTGGATGCCAGATTCTCGCGAATCAGGACCGCTCGATAGAGAACATCCCGATCCACATCCTCCGGAAGACGGAGCATGTGGACAGCGATTTTGATCACTGTTTCCTTGTCCTTGCCTTCAATGCGGTAATAAATTCCCCCACGTTCCAAAGAATCCGAAAGACTGAGCGAAGAGAATTCCTCATGATTGGGGTCATCGAAGATGTCCTGGGAGGCGTTCACCCGGTGCGCAGCGGCCCATTGAAGCAGCTCGCCACGGATGAAGCGGTATTGGTCCTGCAGGCGATAGGCAGGCAGAATTCCCTTTTGAATCCATCGATAGATGGTCTTTTCCGAAACCTGGAGCAGGGAAGCGGCGTCCTTAACAGTCAGATTCATTGGACTTTCTCCGCAAAGTCTCTCGATAAGGAACATTATTTAGACATCTATGGACAGAATATCTTATGGAGGGTTATTTGTCAACGGATGTCCAAACGAAAATACACTCAAATTTAAGGGAAAAAGAAATGGATTTTTCTGGGAGTAAGGAGAGAGATAGGGCCACGTGAAAATCCTGCTGATGCGACAGGGTTCACGCTGTTGCTGAAATCTGTCATCAGGAAACCGCCAAACCAAGGCAATCTTCTCTGTCAGGCACAGTATGGTATATCATAAACACTTGTTGTTATCAGAGATAGAAGCAACAGTCCCACAAAATTAACGAAGGGAGCGGCTAGCATCCAATGGCCACCAAATATGTCTATTCTTTCGGCGGAGGCCGGGCGGAAGGCTCGGCGGATATGAAGAACCTGCTCGGTGGAAAGGGAGCAAACCTGGCTGAAATGGCCGGTTTGGGAATTCCCGTTCCCGCAGGATTCACCATCACAACGGAAGTCTGCACCTGCTATTACAAGAATAAGGGAAAATATCCCACAGGTTTGAAGGAAACCGTTGCCAAGGCGCTTGCGCAGGTTGAGAAAATCATGGGCGCCAAGTTCGGCGATCCGGTCAATCCGCTCTTGCTCTCCGTCCGTTCCGGCGCACGAAAATCCATGCCCGGCATGATGGAAACCGTGCTGAATATCGGTCTCAATGACAAAACGCGACAGGGATTGATTGAGAAAACGGGTAATCCGCGTTTCGTTTACGACGCGCAGCGTCGACTCATCCAGATGTATTCCGATGTCGTTATGGAGAAAGCCGCCGGGATCGAACCCGCCGAAGGGCAGGGGGTTCGTGCTCAACTGGAACGAGTCATGGACAAAATGAAAAAGGATCGTGGGGTCAAGCTGGACACCGAGCTGACCGCCAACGATCTGAAACAACTTGTGGATCTTTTCAAGGCGAAGGTTCGCGAGGTTCTCGGAAAGTCGTTCCCGGAAGATCCGCTGGATCAACTCTGGGGCGGAATCGGCGCGGTGTTTTCCTCCTGGAATGGAAAGCGCGCCATCTCGTATCGTCGCATCGAGAACATCCCCGATGAATGGGGAACCGCCGTGAATGTGCAAGCCATGGTGTTCGGAAACATGGGAGATACCTCAGCAACCGGAGTTGCCTTTACCCGAAATCCGGCGACCGGAGAGAAGATCTTTTACGGTGAGTGGCTTGTGAACGCCCAGGGTGAAGACGTGGTCGCGGGAACTCGCACACCGAACCCCATCAACGAGGTCGGCAAGACGGATCACAACCGGCATCTCGATTCGCTCGAAACCAAGATGCCGAAAATCTACAAGGAACTCGACAAGATCCAGAAAGGTCTTGAAAAGCATTATCGGGACATGCAGGACATCGAATTCACCATCCAGGAAGGCAAACTCTGGATGCTTCAGTGCCGTGTCGGGAAACGGAACGGTCCTGCGGCAATCGCAATGGCCTCCGATATGTGCAAGGAACGCCTCATCAGTGCGGAAGAGGCTGTGATGCGGGTGACGGCCGCCCAAGTCGATGAGATGCTGCATCCCATCGTCGATCCGAAAGCCGAAGCCAAAGCGAAGAAAGTCACCAAGGGGCTTCCGGCGGGACCGGGTGGTGCACGCGGGCAAATCGTTTTCAGCGCCAATGATGCTGTCGCGTGGGCGAAAGCCGGCAAGAAAGTCATTCTGGTTCGCGGCGAAACCAACCCGGAAGATGTCGAGGGAATGCGTGCCGCCCAGGCGATTCTTACCTCGCGCGGCGGGATGACCAGTCATGCCGCCCTTGTGGCGCGCGGCTGGGGCAAATGCTGCATCGTCGGCGCGGGCGACATCGAAGTGGAAGAAGAGCATCGACTATTCAAAGCGGGCGGATCAGTTTACCGTGAAGGCGATTGGGTCACCCTCAACGGCACAAAAGGCCTGGTCTATGAAGGCCAACTCCCGCTGGTGGATCCCGGTGAAGACAACCCGGCTTTTACCGCATTCATGAAGCTCTGTGACAAGGTTCGTGCGTTGAAAGTCCGTGCGAATGCCGATACGCCTGCCGACGCCGCCAAGGCGATGCAGTTCGGTGCTCAGGGCATCGGGCTTTTCCGTATCGAACACATGTTCTATGGCGAGGGTTCCGACGAGCCGCTCTTCCTGCTTCGCAAAATGATCATGTCCGCGACAGAAAAGGAACGTCGCGAAGCGCTTGCCGAGCTCTTCCCCTTTGTCAAGCATGACATCAAGAGCACCATGGAGGTGATGGCCGGCAATCCGGTCACCATCCGTCTGCTGGACCCGCCGCTGCACGAGTTTGTGCCCAATGCCCCGGACGCCCAGGAACGCTTGGCAAAGAGCCTCAAAGTGGACTTGGAAGAGCTGCAGAAACGCGCGGAAGGCTTGCATGAGAATAATCCCATGATGGGCCATCGCGGAGTTCGTCTCGGTATCACGTATCCCGAAGTGACCGAAATGCAGATCCGTGCCATTCTGGAATCGGCAGCGGAACTGCTGAAGGACAAGAAAAAGGCTTTCCCGGAGATCATGATTCCGGTGGTGGGTATGGTGAGCGAGCTGGATGATCAGCTCAAGATTGCACAGAAGGTATATGATGAGACCCGGAAGAAGTTCGGGATGCGGAATATCCCGCACATGTTCGGGACCATGATTGAGATTCCGCGTGCCGCCTTGACCGCCGACAAGATTGCCAAAGTGGCGGAGTTCTTCTCGTTCGGCACGAATGACCTGACCCAAATGACTTTCGGATTCTCACGGGATGACATCGGTGGATTCCTTCCGCACTACCTGGCGCATAACCTTCTGGCAGCCGATCCGTTTCAGACAGTGGATGTCGAAGCGGTTGGTGAACTAATCAAGATTGGGATCGAACGAGGTCGCAGTGTTCGTCCGGATCTGAAGGTAGGGATTTGCGGCGAGCACGGGGGCGAGGCGGAATCGGTGAAATTCTGTCACAAGGTGGGCATGAATTACGTTTCCTGCTCGCCGTTCCGAATTCCCATCGCCCGCTTGGCGGCAGCCCAGGCGGTGGTCGAGGAACAGGCCAAGGCCGCAAAGAGCAAAGCTGTGAAGAAACCGGCCAGGAAAGCTGCCCCGAAAAAGAAACGCTGAAAATCCGCTTTGCGGGGGTTGAAACCTGCAAACGGACGTGTGAGAATAGGTTGGACAAGCAACGATCTTCCTCCCGCTTCGGCGGGAGGAAGGGGTTGCTTGCCTGACAGGTATTTTGGAATACACCCTGACGGGTTGCCCGATCGGGGTTTTACATAGAATCCAGAAAGGAAACGACACGTTCACCAACCTCGCGGGGGATGGAAGGTCTTAGGTTTCAAGACTGATAACATTTGATCGAGCTGGACAATGTCAAGACAAAAACGCAAGAAACGCGCAGATCAACCCATCGAGAGTCGAGACACGGCTCTCGAAGCCCAGGAGAATACCGGCCCCGTAAGCCATCAGCGATTTACGGCTTGGGATTACCTCTTTGCCAATCTATTCTTTTGGGTTTTTTGTTGGCTTCAGCGTACCGTCGCCTCGTATTTGAACGGCGATGATATGGGACTGAGTTTCTTCTTTTACACAATGGCCTTAGGGTTCACGATAGTCAGCATTGTGGCGTTTATTCACGATCTTCTATCGGGAGATATCGTTCAGGAAACCGAACTCTGAGGCGTTTTTGCGGGTCCCTGCGCCTTTTTTTCGTGACATCGCCATCAGTCTCCAGATCTCTTCTCCTCTCTTGGGAACGGTCCGGACGTCTCTGAATGTCCATTCCGATTGTGACCGGCTCTGTGATGGCTTCCATCGACCGAACAGCGCAGGAACGCTGGGGTGTAGCCGGGCTTTATTTAATGGAACGGGCCGGGGAAGCGTTCACGCAAGTTCTTCTGGATTCGTCGCGAGGCTTTGACTGCACACGTCCCGCCATCTTGTGCGGCGCGGGCAATAACGGTGGAGACGGCTTTGTCATTGCGCGCCGTCTGGCAGATATCGGATTCAAGCCCGTGATCCTGATGACCACGGAACCCCAACGCCTGCGGGGAGATGCCAAAACCAACTATCAGCGACTCCTGGAACAGGATCTTCAGCCGATTCTATTGGACGAGGAAACCGCTCCCACGGTTCTGCGCCGGAGCATCGGGCAGGCGACCGTTGTGGTCGATGCGGTTCTGGGAACCGGAATCAGCGGTGCGCCAAAAGGCCTGGCGGCCATCACGATTATGGAAATGAATGCGGGCCGTGCGCCCGTTGTTTCGGTGGATATTGCGTCCGGGATCGGTGCGGATACCGGTTCGGTGGACGGTGGGGCGGTTTCGGCGGCGGTTACCGTGACATTCGGATTGCCAAAAGTAGGGCATTTCCTGCCGCCCGGAATCAACTTCCGTGGAGATCTGGCAATCCGTGATATCGGATTCCCGGCTTCACTCCTGGATGAAGCGCCGCACGATGCGGTGGTCCTGGAGCAAGCGGATATCGCTGCAATCGTTCCGAGGCGGACAGCCTCTTGCCATAAAGGAACAGCAGGCCATCTTTGTGTCATTGCGGGATCGCGGAACATGTCAGGCGCGGCGCTGTTGTGTGCGCGTGCGGCCTGCCAGGCCGGGGCGGGCCTGGTGACCCTGGCCATGCCGGTCTCGCTGATCCCGATTGCGGCGGCCTCTCTCTGGGAGGCGTTGCTGTTTCCGCTGCCGGAGACTCTTGACGGAACTCTTGCCGAGGATGCCGCTGCCCGTGTCCTGGAATCGTCTCACCGATTCACGGCGGCTGTGATCGGTCCAGGCCTGTCGCAGCAGGAAGAGACAAAATCTGTCGTGAGACAGCTGGTCAGAGATTTGGAGATTCCAATTCTGATCGATGCGGATGGATTGAATGCGCTTACACCGGGATTGTTGAGCTCGCGATCTTATCCGTGGGCAGCGACGCCGCATCCGGGTGAACTGGCGCGTCTTCTCGATGCCGCATCTGCCAGTGAGATTCAGAGCGACCGCTGGGGATGGGCGCGTCGCGCGCAGGAGACACTGAACGGACCGGTTGCCCTCAAAGGAGCTGCTACCGTGGTGGCCGCTTCCGGCAAACCTCTGCTGGTGAATCCCACAGGCGGACCGGAGATGGCATCCGGCGGCATGGGGGATGTCCTTTCGGGGATCGTGGGATCTTTGCTGGCACAAGGCTGCGGTCCGGAAGATGCACTCTGCGCCGGAGCCTATCTGCATGGACTGGCTGCCGATCTCCTGGCAAGAAGAGAAGGATATTGTGCGCTGACAGCGGGGGATGTCAGCGGGATGATACAGGCGTCAGTGGCCCATGTTTTGGGGCGAGCCGAGGGAATACCATCGCGGCGTGTCGAGTTCGACCGTCCGCGTTCAACATAGATTTGAAGGGAGATCTACCAATGCAGGAACTCATAATACCGGCGGCTTGCGTGGCCGGAGGCCTGGTGTTGGGTGTCGTCCTTGCTCTATTGATCGTGAAATCCGTCTGGCGGGGCAAGATCGCCGATGCGAACATCCTTGCCGAACGGATTCGGGACGAAGCAACCAAAGAAGCCAGCACAATCAAGAAGGAAGCCGAAATAGCGGTCAAAGACGAGCTGTTTCGGGAAAAGTCCAAACTGGAGGCCGAATCCAAGGACTGGCGGCGCGAACTGCAGGAACAGGAGCGCAAACTGGACCGGCGCGAAGAGCATCTCGACAAGCGGACAGAACAGGTTGATGCCCGTGAACGGGAAGCCGAACAGCTGCTCCGAAGCAATGAAAAGAAAAGCAGGGAGATCGAATCCCGCACCACCGAATTGGCGCAACTCATTGAAGAGGAACGCTCCAGGCTGGTGAAAATCTCCGGTCTGACCACCGACGAGGCCAAGGAATTACTCCTCCGATCTCTGGAGGCGGATGTGACCCGCGAGGCCGCGAAGGTGATCAAGACCATTACGGAAGAAGCGCGCGAAAAGGCCAACGGCGAGGCGCGCTGGATCATTGCCACGGCCATTCAGAGAAGCACCACGGAGCATGTCTCCGAAATGAGCATTTCCACCGTCTCACTTCCGTCGGACGACCTGAAAGGTCGGATCATCGGACGGGAGGGGCGGAACATCCGTGCTTTCGAATCGCTGACCGGTGTCAATCTGATTATTGATGACACACCGGAAGCCGTTGTGCTGTCGGCCTTCGATCCGGTTCGGCGCGAGATTGCCCGAATCACCCTGGAACGCCTGGTCGCCGACGGGCGTATCCATCCGGGGCGCATTGAAGAGTTGCACATCAAGGTCACCAAAGAGATCGAGGAACTGATCCAGAAGACCGGCGAGAATCTCGCCTTTGAGGCCGGAGTGATGGATCTTCATCCGGAGCTGATCAAGCTGCTCGGACGAATGAAGTTCCGATACTCTTACGGCCAGAACATGATTCCTCACCTTCGTGAGGTCACGCTTCTGGCGAGCAGCATGGCGGCGGAGTTGGGCGCGAATGTGGAGTTGGCGAAACGAGGAGCCTTGCTGCACGATCTGGGCAAAGCGGTGTCCTCCGAGCGAGACGGCAGCCACGCGGTTGTCGGGGCGGAAATTGCCAAGCGGTATGGTGAGAAACCGCAGGTCGTGAATTGCATCGCCAGCCACCACGAGGATGTCCCGGCGGAAACCGTGGAAGCTGTCCTGGTTCAGGTAGCGGATGCCGTCTCGGCAGCGCGACCCGGTGCGCGACGCGAGGTGCTCGACACCTATGTCAAACGCCTGGAACAGCTGGAGACCATCGCCGACTCGTTCCCCGGCGTGGAACGGGCGTTCGCCATCCAGGCCGGACGGGAAGTGCGCATTATGGTCGAGCCGGATGAGATCGACGACCAGAAATCCGTTAAACTTGCCTACGATATTTCCAAGAAAATTGAGGAAGAAATGGAGTATCCGGGGCAGATCAAGGTGACGGTCGTCCGGGAAACACGCGCAGTCGCCTATGCGCACTGAGATGAAAGGGCAATCACGGGGGATTGCCCCTACGATTTAATCGAAATGCCGTAGGGGCAGGCCCCACAAGCGTTAACTTAAGGGTTGCGGATTTGCCAAAGCCAATGTATATTACTTGGTATGATGCAAATAAACCAGGAAATCATAGAGGATCTGTCGGATTGGGATTTGCTTTGCTACTTTCTGCCGTCAGGCTGGCGGGAGAAAGCGAGGGAAACGGGAGCGTTGACCCGGGCACGAGGGATTGCGGATGCGGAGAGTCTGTTGCGCTTGCTTCTGATCCATTTGGCGAACGGTTGCTCTCTGATCGAAACGGCTGTGCGGGCTCGGGAATCGGGATTGGGAACGGTGAGTTCGGTCGCGTTGTGGAAGCGGCTTCAAAAGGCGGAGGAGTGGCTTCGTTGGATGGCGGCGGAGGTGCGTGCGAAGAGCGATCCGTCCCTGCCGGCCATTGGCCGTCGGACCCGGGCTGTCGATGCGAGCACGGTTTCCGAGCCGGGGAGCACCGGCACGAACTGGCGGGTGCATTATGTGGTGAATCTGAGGGATTTGCAGTGCGATTTTTTTGAACTGACGG
>JAKPYU010000638.1 GCA_029568995.1 Candidatus Omnitrophota bacterium
GGAGCATATAGGGAGGGTCGATGATAATCGGGTCCGGTTGAAGCAGTTTCAACTGCCCGATACTCTCCCACATTCGTTCAATGGAAATCTCGCCTCGAATCTGAATATGTGGCATGGAACTCCTCAGGCAATGGGATCAGAGATCATTCACCAGATCGTCAACCTCGCGCGGAATGCAGAACTGTTCGATCAGGCGGCTGATACGCGCACCATAAATCAAGTCGATCAGGTCCAGCTCGTCGGGCACGGAACACGCCAACTCTCTGCGGACCTCAATCCAGCGTTCCCGCGCCTCCCAGGATACCATCCGTCCGGATGCAATCTCCCTGCAGAGAGGGTCAACCCGTTCCTGCAGGTCGCGACGGACCTGGGCATCCCACGGTTCATCCTGTTTCATCGCGTTTATGCGTACTCACGCCAGGCGTTTCCCGAATTGGTACGCTCTTTCCAGCAGCGCCTCATCCTTGCGGACGTCATCGGGCGTGGTCAGCTTGGCTGCCACAAAGTGTCCCCGGTAATCCGCACTCATGCAGCGCGCGAGACGCTGAATGACCTCCACGGCCAGATCCGCTCCATCGAATTCATCCCCTCCTGCGGTCAGAACAGTGGCGATGCCCTTGTCCTTAATAAGGATTCGCGGCAATTCCGGTTCCTCGAACTTGAAGAAACAGAACATCCGGTCCATGAGAATCTTCATCTGCGCGCTGACACTCCAGCAGAATACGGGCGAGGCAAGGACAATCACATCCGATTCAAGAACCTTGCCGTAAATCCCCGACATGTCGTCTGTGATCGCGCAGCCGGGTTCATCCGGTACGGACTGACAGACCAGGCATTCCTGACAGGGGTGGAGATCCATTCCGTGTAAGAAAACGCTTTCGACTTCGGCACCGGCATCCCGTGCCCCGGCCAGGATTCGCTCCAGCACGGTGGCGGTGTTGCCTTTTTTCCGTGGGCTGCCCAGAAACGCGATGATTTTAGCCATCGGAGTTCTCCGATCCTTTGCAAATTATCTCTTGGCAAATTCCTGCCAGATCTTTTCAACGTCCCAGGATTCACCTTCCGCCGGTTTGCCGGCGGCAACGGCCTCATAGCGCAGGTGCCACTGTTCCCCGGCTTTCAGGACTTTCGGTTTGCCCATGTTCGGGGAAGAGGAAATGTACTGCATACCTTTTTCCAGCACATAGAACCTGGTTGGATGGCTTTCATTGGAAGGATGATCCAAAATGGCGGCAAGAGCCGGTCGGCCTGCCTGAATCCCGGAGATGGCGCACCATTTGGCAGCTTTCCCTCGGCATTCGTCCGCGCTTTCTTCTCCGTTGGAATTGAAGACACGGATGTCCTCAAAAGGACCGTTGCGCAAGGTGAATCCGTGGTACTCGCGAGGTTTCTCCTTGTCGGAGCCGAACACCACTTCCGGGGCAAGTGCGGTAAGCGTCAGGTCCACGTCCACCAGCTGAAGATTGCCCTGTGGAACCAGGAAAGTCCACACGCATTGCTCGCGAACCAGCGGCTCGCCGTTCTGACGGACCCAGATGCTCTCCTCGCGGATCTGGGCGCTTCCATCCGGCAGCGTCCGGGTTTCCATTCCCGCCGGGATCATTTTCCCGCGATGTCCCTGGGGGGAATTCAGTTCCGCCCAGAAATCTTCGCCGGAAATATCCGGCCAGCCCACGCACAATGCCCGGTGATGAAGGTGATCGGCGGGAGAATCGTAGGTGATCACGCGCCCGTCGGGACTCCGTAGCGGATGAATGTAACTCTTGTCCAGCGCAAGACCGCTGTGAAAGATCGCCACTTCCTTGCCGTTAAGCGATACGGTGATTTCCTCGCGCTGCGCGCGGTCGATTGTGAATCCCATTTGCGCCTGTGAACTTGACGTGTTACAGAACATCAACGCCACCAGTACAAACAGGCAGAATGTCGAAACGCTCGTTCGCATGGGTTCCTGCTCCTTTCATCGCAACTACTCTCCGAGATTATCGCAACGGCAGTTGGATCGGCCGTTTGGTTTCGTAGCACTGCTGCGCCGCAAATACCACCTCGTGTGTGTTGATGCTGTCTTCCAGGTTGCAGTGGGATTCGCGGTTGTTGAGAATGCAATCCACAAAATGATCCATCTGTCCCTGGAACGGATGATGGCTGACATCCGCCGTGACCGGCAGGATGGTCGGAATTTCCACCCAGCCTTTCTGACCGGGGAATTTGTGAGACCAGACCCGGTTGTCTTTCACGGAACCCTTATCGCCAAAAATCTGGATGGGGAACGTGTACGGCATAACACAGTCGAAATTGACCGAGACTTTCCCAATCGCTCCAGTATCGAATTTCAACAGGACCACTTCCAGCCCGTCGTATTCCATCGGGGGAACATTCTCCACCCAGGTGTCCGTGGGGTAATGAAACTCGCGGATCAGTCCTTTGCGATATCCGCCGCAATACGCAAAGACCTCGGTGATTTTCGCTGGTTGATATCGCCCTCGCCCGGCAAACCACCGCGCGGCATCCACCGCGTGACAACCGCCCACGTTCAGTGCACTGACTCCGGTCGATTTTTTGCGGCCATCTTCGAATCCCGACCACCACCCGGCGATATCGTGCTGATAATCCGTTTCGACATAGTAGACCTGCCCGAAAGCATCGTCGGCGATCATCGCCTTGAGGGTATCAAACAGGGGATTCCAACGCAGGACGAAACTGACAATCGTCTTGACACCCGCCTTGCGGACCGCCTCCAGCATGGCGCGCATTTCATCCACGCTGTTGGCGACAGGTTTCTCAATGACAACATGTTTTCCCGCACGAGCAGCCCTGATCGTGTTGTCGGCGTGAAGATGTTGGGGCGTACAAACCGAAACAATGTCCACACCCGGATGGCGCAATGCCTCATCCAGGTCTGTGTACATGCCGATATCTTTGAGGCCCGCCTCCGCCGCCCGCTTTTTGACACTTTCCATTTTGCGGCTGGAGATGGCGACCACCCGCGTGTTCGAGTTATGCTGGAATGCTTTGGTATGCTCTCCGGAAACCCATCCGGCACCGTGTATCAGAACGCCAAGCTGTTTTTGCATGATGTGCTCCCTTGCTGAAATTGCTTCGGCAACGGCGGTGTCGCCGCTCCGTGCGCAATCCTATCACAGGCAAGTCTCCGGTCCAGAAGACCATACACCAGAAAGAGGACAGACCTGTCTTGTTTCTCTTCAGAGACAGTGCTCGGAGATGATGTTCTCAGGATAGTCCGTTATTCCCAATCCCCTCGATCTCTGTCCGACTCGCCGGAGTACTCCTCGTCGCGTTCGTCAGAATCCGAGGGATGGCGTGAATCGTAGTATGCTGTTTCGCGTACCTATTCATACCCCAATCGCTCTTGTTTCCCCTGGCATTTCACGCAAAAGCGGGCGGTAGGCATGGCAATCAACCTCGCTTGGGGGATGGGTTTGTTACATTCATTGCAGATGCCGTACGTGCCGGACTCGATCTGCCGGAGCGCGTCTTCGAGGGCCAGAAGCCGTTCGCGGTCGTGCTCCGCAAGCCCCAGCAGCATCTCACGTTGGCTATAGTCAGCACTCCGATCGGCGAGATCGCCATGGGTGCTGAGCTCCGGGACCCGGTGGTCCCGACCGATATCTTCCAAAAGCAGATTCCGTTCATACATCAGCTTCTCTTTGAGTTCTGCCAAACGTTTGTCCACTGCCATATACCCCCGACTGACTTCCTGTGATGGAACGCCGCTTCGGCGCCGTCCAACCCGGACCGACCTTGTCCGATAATTGGAGTGACGTACCATACCCAAGTCGATTTTTGCTGTCAAGTACGAATTTTCTGCAGGCGCGGTCATGATGGATTCCTCAATGCTCTCCCGGCTGGAACGGCTGGAACAGGATTTCGCCGACCTGGAAAAGCGCATGGTTCAGCCGGAGACCCTTTTCGATCCGAAAAAGATGCAGGAATGCAGTCGCCGGCATTCCGAGATGGCCCCCGTTGTCGCCGATTTCCGAGAGTACCAACGCAACCAGAAGGAGATTTCGGACCTGCGAGAGGCCCTGGAGGAAGGAGACCCGGATCTGGCCTCACTGGCCCGCGACGAACTTCCCAGGGCACAAAAGCAACAACGACTCCTCCAGGAACGACTGCGGGACCATCTTCTGCCGGTGGATAAAAATGACGCCCGGAACGCGATTATGGAAATTCGTGCCGGTACCGGAGGAGAAGAGGCCGGGCTGTTCGTTTCCGATTTGTTCCGAATGTATTTCCGGGTAGCGGAACGAAGGGGATGGAAATGCGAGATCCTTTCTTCCAGCCCGACGGACCTGCGTGGATTCAAAGAGATCATTTTTTCCGTGGAAGGAAGGGGGGCGTATGGCGCGCTGAAATACGAAGGGGGCATCCATCGCGTTCAGCGCATCCCGGAAACGGAGGCCAGTGGCAGGATCCACACTTCCGCCGCCACGGTCGCCGTCTTTCCGGAGGCGGAGGAGGTCGAGGTCGAGATCAAACCGGAAGAAATCCGGCTGGATGTGTTTCGGTCCTCCGGTCCGGGCGGGCAGAGCGTCAACACCACCGATTCGGCAGTACGACTGACCCATATTCCAACAGGCATTGTTGTGATCTGCCAGGACGAAAAGTCCCAGCACAAAAATCGGGCGAAAGCATTGCGCGTTCTCCGCAGCCGGGTTTTGGAACGTGAGGCGCAGCAGCGTGATGCCGTCGAACGAGATCAACGGCGATCCATGGTGAAAAGCGGAGACCGAAGCGAAAAGATCCGCACCTACAATTTCCCCCAGAACCGGGTCACCGATCACCGGATCGGCCTCTCCATTCATCGACTGGAAAGCATCATGGATGGGGATCTCGATCCGATCCTGGAGGCACTTGCGGCCCGAGATCGTCTCGACAAACTTTCCGCAAAGGATGGGTAGTCGCGCATTTCTTACGGAGGTTGAAAAAAAACCGGTTTGTGGGATAAAATTGGGGTACCTCCGGAGGGAAGTGATTTTATTGTGAGTTTGACGGCAAAAGGAGCAGCATTGCGATGAATATTCAAGAAGCATTGGAATCGGCGATCACGCTCTTCCAGCAGAAGAAGATCGAATCCCCGGAGCTCTCGGCGGAATTGCTTGCCGCTCATGTTACCGGGCTGTCACGTGCACAGATCCTGGGAGACCCCTCCCGTCCCATGTCAAAGGAGGAAGACCGAGATTTCAATGCGCTCGTGGCGCGACGAGCCAAGTGCGAGCCGATCGCTTATCTCACGGGACAGATCGAATTCTATTCTCGCACCTTCAAGATCATCAAAGGCGTTTTCATCCCCCGCCCGGAAACCGAGATTCTCGTAGAAAAAGCCCTGGAGGATGCCACTCGATTTCAATGCCCCAAAATCCTGGACGTGGGAACCGGTACCGGCTGCATCCTGATCGCCATGGCACATAGCCTGGAGGACGGGGAGTTCCATGGAACAGACATATCCAACACGGCCATTCAATGCGCTCAGCTGAATGTTCGGGATCACGACTTAATCAATTACGCCACTCTTCATGAGGGCAATATGTTTCAGGCGTTGCGGGGATCTCTCATCAATAATTTCGACGTAATTGTTTCCAACCCCCCCTATATCAAGAGCGCAGACATCGCCAGCCTTCCGCCGGATGTGAGGAATTTCGAACCGGTCGCGTGTCTGGACGGCGGACGCGAGGGGCTGAATTTCTACCGGACTTTCCTGGACAATGTCGCCCCGCTTCTGTCGCCGGAAGGGGCAATCTGCCTGGAGATCGACCCAAGCCTGAAAGACCCTCTGTTCGATCTGATTAAGCGAAAACGGGTCTTTTCACAGCCGGAAGTGACAAAAGACCTTGCCGGGCACGACCGGGTTCTCCGTTTCGGATTCAATCGGTAGATCCCTGAAACAGAGGCGGGCAGACATAAAGGACCCATTGACTCCATTGAACTTATTTCCCTCACCCCAACCCTCTCCCGGCGGGAGAGGGAACATCGCTGAGGTCACTTTGTCTATAGAACGCTGTTCCGCGATACTGCACACAGGACCGATCTGCATGATTCTGGTATTGACCCTATGCAGTTGCGGCGGAACTCCGAAGGCAGTGAAGGACTACAACGCGGCGATGGTCCTGATTGCCGAGCAGCGATATGTACAAGCGGAGGAAATCCTCCTGGAGTATGTGCAAACCCGCCCTTATGACCATGAGGCCTGGAATCAGCTGGGTTTAATTGCTTTCCGGGAAAAGAGATGGTCGGAAGCGGAGCGGTGTTTCCGCGAAGCGGAGGATCTGGCTCCCGCTCGACTGATCTACCGCCGGAATCTGGCCCTGGCACTTGCCGAACAAAACCAGCTGGCCCAGGCGAAAGAGATTGTCTCTCAACTGGTCGAGGAAGACTCCCGCAATGCCGGATACCGGGTGGATCTCGCACGGATACTATGGCTTCTGGGAGAGCAGGAATCCGCGCGGGAAGAACTCGCAAAGGCCAGAACTCTTGCTCCCGAAAACGCGGAAGTTCAGCGCTTGATCCACGAATGGTCTCCCTCCAACCGTCCTACCCAATAGGCGACAGCTCTATGGAACGCTCAAATCCGATGTCGCAGGCGTCACGGTGTCCGTCACCGAAAGAGGAATGATCGCCGCCCGGGCTTCCATTTCTCGTAATGCCTGTGGGGCCATCTCCTCAAGAGACCGGATCAGGGACCAGAACATCGGCTGAAGTTCATTCCCCACCAATGGACGTCCATCCAGCAAAGCGCCCGGCGTTCCTCCAATCCTGAGCCTCTGGCCCAACTCAACATCCGCCGCGACTCGTTTATGCACTTCATCGGACAGCAGATCCTTCTCGAATCGTTCCAGGTCGAGATTCAATTCCCGTGCGAACTGCATGAAACTGTCCGCGTGTAAATCCGGCTGGTTAGAGAACACCAGGTCGGCGTACTCCCAGAATTTCCCCTGCCGGTGAGCCGCTTCCGAGGCGTAAGCAGCGGTACACGAGAAAGGATGATAACTCGCAACCGGGGCGGGATTGCAGTCGTTCCCCACCGGGAAATGCTTGAAAGCCACTTTAAACGTATCGGTGGCAAATACAGTGAACGCCTCGGACACAGCATGGTGAAATCGCGAGCAGGGACCGCACTGGAAATCCTCGAACACGATCAGCGTATGACGGGCATCAGGAGATCCGTACACCGGGGTCTGTTCATCGAGGGGAACCTGGATAATCGGCTGATTCGTGAACAGGCAGAGATTGAAGGCCCGATTCAACAGCGTGGTCTGATACTCCCGTTGGAGGATCGCCAGCTTACCGTTTGTCCGAAATTGCTCAATCGAGAGAAACTCCACGGCAGCCAGGATCAAACAAAGCAGGATCAACATGCCCGCCAATGGCCTTTCCCGCAGTCCGGGCGACGTTTGGCGAGCGGAAGGCAGAAGCGCAATATAGCAGATCATTGCCAGAACGCTGCATATTTGCAGTGCCACACAAAAGACACAAACGGACGGCATCGGGGTAAAAAAGAGAATGTAGGCGAAATAGGCACTGATTCCGACCGCCACCAAGTCCACCAGCAGCCCCAGTCGCACATACCACCGCCACAGATTCCCTCGCTGATACCAGGTAATCAGCCCACAGAACAGCAGACACGTATACACCACCATGGAATACGTGCTGTTGGGAATGCCGAAGGTCGTTGAGTATCGGGTTTGCAGGACCGCATCGCAGTCGTATGCCTCCGAAAAGGAACACAGGCTTTTTCCCGGCGTGGCCTCTTCGTTTGCTAACTCTGCATAGCGAATCGAAAGATAGAGAGAAAGCAGAACCGCCGCTGTCAGCACAACGATCAACAGGGCGAAAACGCTTTCTCCGACTCGTTTGGCCATAATCAATCCAGCGCCGGGGTGACGACTACCTTGCGGAACCAGACCCGTCCATGATCGCCCTGGAACATGAGCGGTCCCGGCATCCACTCAAAGCTATCGAGCGCGCCGCCCGTGATTCCGTCCAGGTGCTGATTGTCGATGATCGTCTCTCCGTTCAAAACCACGGTCAGCCAGCGACCGATCAGCGTCATGTCATAAGTCTGCCATTCACCCGCCGGTTTACTGGCGTTTTTCGCAGGGGCAATCCGACTGTACACCGCGCCGTTGCCGTGCGACTCGGTCCCTTTGCCGTAATCCTCCAGCAGCTGCACTTCATAGCGTCCCCGGAGATAGATCCCGCTGTTGCTTCCCGGTTCCATCTTAAACTCGACATGGAGTTTGAAATCGCTGAATTCTTCCCTGGTACGCAGGTCGATATCCGGCGGCGAATTGACCATCAGGCCGTCCTGGACATCCCATTTGGGCGTCACGGCCAGATCGCGAGGAACCCAGTTGTTCAGGTCTTTTCCATTGAACAGATTCACCGGCGCACCCCAGACCCGTTGCCGTTGCGCGGTTGCCGTCAATTCGGGTGTATCGCCGATCTGGGCCTTGCCCTCGGCGAGATCGCCCCGGATCTCCAGATTCAATTTCATTTCCTGCCCATGCCCCTCCACTCGCAACGGATCGAAGGCGAGACTGAGACGATTCCCCTCGAGATTCGCCGTCTTGACCTGCGCCACAACGCCATGCAGGCTCATCAGGCCGAGAATCGTCTCCCCTTTCTGCATCAATGTCAGCTCGTGCACCCTCTTTTGATCGCCATGTTGAATGGCAACCTCCCAGGTCCCCGATACATCCGTGGCGGCCTCCAGGGCCGGACGTCCCCAGAAACAGGCCAGTTCCTGGCGAGGTCGTTCAACCGTTCCGATCAGTCGCCCGTACTGCAGCGATGCCTTGTAAATCACATCATAAGTCTTGTTATTGCTGCTTTCCGTCATCGTCACCTGGATCTCATCCCCGGAAATCTGGACTGATTTCGCCGGGTTAACACTTCCCCACCGCCAGAGCAGGTTGCCGGACAGCTGACCACCATCGCGGCTGACCTCCAGCCAGCACGCTTGGAACGTCGTGCCTGGATCATCCAATGTGATGGCCCATCGACCCAGAAAATCCTCCTCGGCAGAAAACGCACCCTGCGCCAGGAATCCAACGATCAGCAACAGAAAGACAGACTTGAGTTTCAGCATGGTTTTCGCCCTCATCTTGCGGAATTCGGCTCCGGCAACCAGCGCCGGACAGCACTCGAAGTTACCAGAGTCTCAAGCGACTCTCCAGCGGTGTTCCATCGATTCAGGAATAATGTTCGTGCCGTCGAGAAGAGGTGATGGATTGCAGGAATCGCCGGGCAATCTCCAGCGAGGTTTCGGAGAGAGTCAGCTGTTGCACCTTGATCAGATCGGCATATTGCTCATAGTAGGCCAGGAGTGCCTTGTCTCCCCCCTGGTCGTTGAAATCGTAGATGTGCTCAAAATAGATCTCCACGATCCCCGCGCTGATCAGGGTTTTGAAGCAGTGGACGCACGGTGAAAGTGTGCAGTAAAGAATGGAACCGTTGATGTTGATACCGTATCGGGCGGCGTGGGCAACAGC
>JAKPYU010000655.1 GCA_029568995.1 Candidatus Omnitrophota bacterium
GATTGTCGATTCCGGCGAGAACATCTATCCGCGTGAAATCGAGGAAATCTTGATTTGCTGTCCGGGCGTGTTGGAGGTCGCGGTTGTGGGCCATCCTCACCGTGTGCGCAGCGAGGTCCCCCATGCGTTCATTGTGCTGGACCCCGATGCGCCGCGCCCGCTGACCGAAATGGAGATTCGTGCCTTCGCCCGGGAGCACTTGGCGAAATACAAGATTCCCGAACTGTTCACATTCCGCGCGCAGCTCCCCAAAACCGCGACCAACAAGGTCCGCAAGGAAATCCTCCGCCAGGAGCTGGAGATGCTGGGGTAGCCGCTTTCCGGGTAGGACAGGCGTCCCTGCCTGTCGCCCCCCATCATCCCCCTAACCGCCCTGCCCCCGTCATTCCGGCGCACGGTGGAATGCAAGCAAGGGTGCGTGGGCAATCACCCGCTCTCAATCAGTCGCAAATCTGCTGTGACAGGGATCTCAAACAAGTCCCGGCGCATGAGGCGAGAGGAGAAGAACAGAACCTCCAGGTTCTCAACCTCACCTGTGGTCGGGTTCAGCCGTGCGATTACATCGTCGCTCAGCTCTTCCGACTCCTGTTCAGGATAAGGGGGAATCTTATCGATATGAAGAATGTCACCTTCTCGGTCGTATTTGAACGTCAATCTCGTGTCCATTCGATTTCTCCTGCCGTCAAGTTGCGGGTAAGATAGGAGTAGGGTGGGATCAACCGCGAAGCGGTAGCCCACCAAACTGGACTTCACGGATTCTCGGCAAGCCACTTCCGGGCTTCGCTTTGCGCAAACTCAATCAGTCTCTTGTCATTCTCTCGGAAATCCTCCAAGTCAATCTCCTGGGCCAATATCTCCATGACTTCTCGCTTCTTGTTGTCAAATAGAGGACTCAGTTCCCCATTTGGCTCAATCTTCGTATTCCCTTGGGGGGCACATTCGGCATATTTGAACATGAAGGGAACAATTTGCGGCAAGATTACCTGACGATTTTTCTTTACGGTTCTCAGTAGGAGATTAGCGAGCCATTGCCACTCATCTGGATTGAAGTCCCTGCCGCTCATCCGATTTGTAACGAAATTAAAGATGCGGTCTATTTGATTGTATTGTAGCGCTGCAATGAACGTATCTTTACTGCCCTCATAGATCTTCATTGCCTCAGTAACAGCCAAATCTAATACTCCACTCGATTCTCTGGGCAACCAATGGCAATATAAATCGCAAAAAAATCCAAAACTTATGGGAAGAGCACTAGATATCTCTTTCAAAGGCGGAAACTCGGATTCGGGAACCGCCCAGAGAGGAAGAGAAAGCCAAATATAAAGCAGTGTCCCGATAATTCCGCAACACCACGTCGGCAGATAGCGCCAGGATCTGAATAACCACAAATTCCGCCATGGAAAGCCACCCAACCGGATCAGGATGAACCAGAGCGCCCCGGTGATGAGTGAAATAATGGAAGCCTGAATCCAGGGATGCCATCGCCCGATGTTCTGGCAGAACCAGTTCCCCACATAGTTCAGCAAAGGTTGAAAGAGCGCGCAGATGAGCAGAGAGACGACAAGGAGAAAAGCGAGGTCAAGATAGCGCCGCACTCATAATTGCCAGACGGGTTTCTCGGATTCTTGAGTAGTCATCGGCAAATTGTCCTCCCTCGATCAGTCGCAAATATATCACAATCCGACAGGCAGGGACGCCTGTCCTACCCGGATTCCCGTCGGTCCAGCCTCTCCCGTCCGGGTCGATCAGTTCAACGCATTCAACCCCCACCTGACCTCCCCCGATCTTCGGGGGAGGAAAATCATCCTTTCCGTCATTCCGCCAAAGGCCGCAATCCGCAATCCGCAATCCGCAATCCCCAATCCGCAATCCCCAATCCGCAATCCCCAATCCGCAATCCCCAATCCGCAATCCCCAATCCGCAATCCCCAATCCGCAATCCGCAATCCCCAATCCCCAATCCGCAATCCCCAATCCGCAATCCGCAATCCCCAATCCGCAA
>JAKPYU010000656.1 GCA_029568995.1 Candidatus Omnitrophota bacterium
AATTTCCTAGAATATCTTGACGGGGAATACCGAGAATGGTAGTTTGAACTTTGCCGCTTTGATCAACTCGTTTCCATAAACGTTGGGGAGTGGTCGAATGGCTAAGACGTCTGACTCTGGATCAGAAGGCTGGAGGTTCGATCCCTCCCTCCCCAGTACCTGAAAACACTACACTTACGTATTCCCCGCCGAAACGGAAAAACCCACTGAGTCACCATTGAGTCACCGTTTGAACGGAAGACTGCCCGATTTCACCCATGGACGGCCCCCGGAATGCTCGGTTCCCCGGTCGATCTGCACGGCGACACCGCCGATATGATCCCCGTGGGAATGATCCGTTCCGATTGCAACGTTTCGGTATAGGTGGCCACACCCAAGAATGCGGGATCTCACTCCCTGGTCTCCCCGATCCGCGCCGATCCGCCGGCAGGTTTCCCGAAAATGGCAGTATCGGGCAGGGAATGAAGGTCAACCTATGCAAAGGAAGGTGACAGGCCGCCGTGCTGTGCTTCTGTGCAACGACCTGCCTTGAAGGTGACTCAGGATACCCCCCGGCCATAACGCGCCTCGTGGGGCTTCCCCCGGCAGTTAGGTTGCCCTAAAACACTTCGGCCCCTTAGTTGTCTACGCTTATATAAAACCCGTTTGCACAAATGCGCGAAATGCCCTTTATTTCGTGGTTTTGGCCCCGAAAACGCGGTCCGTCATCTTTCGTCTTATTCGGGCGGCAGTTTGAGATAAGCCGCGCCGCCATGCTCACTGATGTACCGAGACCGATCCGCTGGCAATGGCAGGTCCTTTTTTGACCGGATGCCCGGTTGCCCGGACGGTTCGGGTTCGGGTTCTGGAATGCCGGTTCGCCGCCTGTTTTCAGCCTTCAACCGCTCGATCTCTTCTTGTTCCCAACGAGATATTCCGTCCATGGTTTCAGTCATTGTCGTTCCTTTCATTCCGGAATAAAGTCTGCAAAGTCGCCCATGTCTGCAAAGTCGGCCATATCGTCAAAGTCAAATCCCGGCAGCCCGTCCTTGTATTCATTTAACATTTCCTCAATCTGCGCCTCCATTTGTTTGAGTATGACCGCTGCGGCTTCCGCATTTGCCGCGTGTGCGTGTATTTCCACCGTTATTGAGTCCGTTTTCATCGAAGTTTCCGCCAAGCCGCCGCCAGCCGTTGCCGGAATTCGCTTGCCGTGCCGCGTTCCAACATTCTGAATTCGATCCAGCCGATAGTTATCTCCCGCGCCGCTGCCTTGATCCGTTTTTCAGGAACGTCCGGGACCGCGTCCGCTATGAAGGCTTCAGTTTCGCTCAAGTGCCTGTGAATGACGCCCCACCGTTCCCAATTTTCTTCGATCCATTGCCCGATGATCTCGTCACCCCACCTCTTGCAGTCCGCCACAAGAAGCATGATCCGGGAAACCGCCGTGGGCCTCCAGTCGAATTCCCCACCGGCATGGACGGGTGCGGGTGGGCAGTCCAAGAGGGAAAGCCACCTGTCATTCAATGACACCTGTTCCGGCCCCTGGTCTGCCTGCCGGGAGTCCTGCCCGGTCCCCGTGGGCCTGCCTGCCTGTGCCGGTTTCCAGGTCGATCCGCCCGGTTTCCGCCCCGCTGGACGGGTTCTTGTGGTCTCTGCCGTCGCTTTCGTCATGCCGTTGCCCCCCGTTTCAACCGATCCCATATACCGCCTGCACCGTGCATCCGCGCCCGGTATTCCGGCCCGTCGATCCGTTTCAGGAAGTCCAGGTCGATCCAGGAAAGCACCGCCTGCGCCGCAAGATCAGAGACAAGCGCCGCGTCCGCGCCGGGTCGTGTTTCGGAAAGTTGGTCGATCATGCCGGAATACTCGAAAGCGAAAGATCCCCATTGCGCCGGGTGGTCTTGAATGTAGGAACCGATCTCCCCGCGTCCGGTCCGGTTCGCATATTCGACCAGTGCCCGGATGGACTCCCGGACGGGATCGCATGGAACCGGGTGGTCCGCCGGACGGACAGGAGAGGGTTCCAAGGGTTCTACCGTGGGAGAGTCTGCCGGAACCGTGGAAACGGTTTCCACCTGGACGGGTGTCCTGGACGGCGACACCGCTGGTCTCGGTTGCGCCTCCTGAGTGACGGGGACCGCCGCCTTGCGTTCCAATTCGGCTATGACTCTATCGCAAATCGCCATCAGACTTTCCATTGGATTTTTCCTTTCTGCCTTACGAAAGAAACGAAATAAACGAAATAAGTCCCGCGCGGCATACCCTTTTTTCGTATAATTCGTTTATTTCGTACCCCCGTTCCGATATTTCCAGACCTCCGAAGGTCGGCCCCCGGTATCTCGTTTCTCTATGACGATCCGCCCATCCCTTGCCAGTAGATCCAAACATTCCTGAATCCGGTCACCATGGACATTCCGCCCGAATGCGTTGCTGATATCGGTTCGGGATAGTCCGCCCGCAGACCTTTTGAGCATGGCGAGAATCTCATCGGCAATCCGGTTGCCTGTCCGGTCGCCGAATATGAAACGAACGGATCTCTCAACATAATCCAGGATTGCAGCTGCCGCTCGGAGGTGTTCTTTCCTCACCGTGCCACTGCAATCGAGAAGCCCATAAAGGCAAGCAATCCGCCGCGCCTGTGCTTCCGCACGGGAGAACATTGAGCCTGTGAGTCCAGGAATATCCCGCGTCAGATGGGAATAAAGTCCATGCCACAATTTCCTCGCAGCGTCATCAAATCCAATAGAATGATCCCCAATGCTCCGGGTGTAATTCACGGCCTTCGCCAGCCCATCGGCCAAGGATTCCAAGACAGATGTGGAGAGGTTCCCACCTTCAGGGAGTTCCTTCGACCTTTGCACAGCGAACCAGAGAAACCGATTCCCGAATCCGTTGCTCTGGTCTGTTGTTGCCAGGGATTCCCGGAGTTCATCCGCTGTGATATGCCCGATGATCGAAACGTGCCCGCCGGTCACTGTGACAGGATCGTTCTTTGTGAGGGTTCGGACATTGCCGCTATCCCATAACTGCCGGATTCCCGCTGACAACGTGTTGCCCTGTCGTTCGCAGACTCGAAGCACGTTCACAAACTCTGGTTCAATTACCAGTAATCTTTTGTCCAACACCCCCGGATCAGCGTTTTTCCGGTTTGAATCTTCAGGATCGCGGATCGCATATTTGATCCCCTCGCCTGATGAAAGTCCGGTCTTGAGATTTTCATCTGTGTACCGCTCATCAATGAGACGAAACAGTTCCCGGACGTGCCCCAGGCTGGTTCCCTTCCGCCCTCGTGAGGTTTGCCCGACAAGCACAGCATACAGATTCAAATCATGCCGATCCGCTTCCACGCGAAAATGCGCGCCTCTGCCGATAATGTTCCCGAAAGTGACAAGGAATTGAATCAGGATCGCAACCGGATCGCTTTCAGTATGCGGCTCCACCGTGCGCACAAAGTCCCCCGCCAAGCCGTAGTAGGCTGCCTGGTCAATCGGTTCCGGCCAAGCGGGTTCCGCCGGTAGCGCCTCCGGCTCCGGATCGACTACCGCGACATCCTGCTCAGGCTGTGCAACGGCGAGCGCCTCCTGTAGGTTTCGATCCTCTGCCAGGTAGTCAAACGCATCCTGCTTTTCCTGAAGTCCCAGGGCCACCGGGTCAATTTCCAGTATTTCCGTCGGCGGGTGCGGTAACGCTTTCAAACATTCAATTACGTCCGCAATGTATCCTCGGCCTGCCTTATCGTTGTCCGGCCAACAGATAACTCGCTTGCCCGCAAGCGGAGACCAGTCCGCGCCACGGGCATTATTTGATCCGCCTGGTGAGGTTGTCGCCGCAATGCCTGGAATCTTCAAGGCGTTGATCGCATCCGCGCATTTTTCACCTTCAACGCCGATAATGGTCTCCGCTACGGGAATGAGATCGCGCCGGTATAGCGGGTGCGGTTTTGGCGGTGCGCCGTAGTGATAACGACCACCTTCCCGCCGGGTCTGGTAAAACTTCTTATGTTCGGGATCTTCCTTGGGAAGATATCGGACAACGATAAGATGATTCTCGGTTTCCGGTCCGTAGTGGTAGACGGATTCCACCTTCCCATATTTCCGGTCAATACTTTTGAGTAATGCTTCCAGGCTGTCGAATCCAGCCCCGTCCTTGCTCTCTGGGGCACGATCAGGCTTCCGGCTATGGGTTTCATCGGGCGATTGTGCTTGCGCTACCGTGTAAGGGTTTCCCCCCATCAAGGACGCGACGGCTTCCGTGAAGGATTGCCCGGCCCGGATTTTCTGCCACTCCACAACATCGCCGTCCATGTTGCATGAAAAACATCGGCATCGCCATACGCCTGAACTTGTTTGGTAGAGGCTGGCCGACGGATGTATATCTTCATGTTTCGGGTCCGGACAGTGCCCTCTGTTCACACCCGGCGGCCAACCAATTACTTGCCGGATCTTACTTTCATCGCGGCGCAAGGCGTCAATTTCCGAGCGGGATATTCCGCCGCCCACGGTGGCCACCGCGGCCATTACTCTTCACCGCCGGATTTCCGGGATTCAGCCCATTGGCGCACGTCATCCCGGTCATACCTGATTGCGCGTTGCGAGTACCGAATGAAGCGCGGCCCTCTGCCGCTTCTCCGCCACTTTTCCAGCGTCCTTGGCGACACGCGCAATTCTTCGGCGGTTTCTTTCTGAGTGAGATAAGTGGGAGCAATTTGTGGAGTCATAAGAGTCATCTCCGCGAACCGTTGCAACGGCCCGGATCAACTCTCTGGACCCCAGAAAGTAGTGTTATGAAGGTAAACTCCGGTTGTGAGACGTCACGTTTCACAGCGGATTTCGATGTTTGTGCGTATTATACTCCCTGAAATACGACAGTCAAGGTCACAATGAAAAAAGACCGCCCGGAATGCCCCCGGACGGCCCTTCGATCCCGCTGTTTTGCAGGTCAACCCGCCTTATTCTCGGATTCCTTGTCCTGCCTGATTTTCTCGAAACTGATTACCTTGTCGCTCATATCCCCGGTAGCATCCTGCACAGGTCGGCGGTTCATGTGCGCATACGCGCTGATGGTCGTTTGAAGGTCTTTGTGGCCAAGCAAAACGCGAATCACCTCCACCGGAGTCCCGGAAGATATCAACCAGCTCGCAACCGTTCGCCTCAAATCATGCACGCTCAAATCCTCTATCCCGGCCCGTTCCAGGATTCGCTTCCATGCCCATTTGATCTCTCGAATATGATCCCCCGTATTTCGCTCGGATGGGAATACCCATGGGCTACCGGCTGCCCGTGGAAGGGTCTCCAATATCCGTACGGCAGGAACGGAGAGGGGCACAAATCGGATCTCACTGTTCTTTGTTTTGAGTAGTCGGATTTCCCGCTTCTCGAATGATATGTCGCTCCAGCGTAATCCGAGCAATTCCGATCTCCGGCAACCTGTGAACAGGCACAGTTTGAAGAATGCTCGTAGGTGCGGATTCGGTTCCTCATTTATCGCTTCCAGGAGCGGCCCCATTTCGGATTCCTGGACGTATCGCGTCCGTTTTTCTTCCCGGTACTTGGTGGTCAAGGATGCCGGATTACCCATGCCTTCAGGCACGAATCCGGTCCGTCTACCGAACTCGTAAATTGAGTGGATCAGTGATCTCGTTCGGTTCGAATCATACGGATATCCCCTGGTAGTCCCGATCTCATTCAGAAGTCGGACCACCTGTTGCCGGGTGACGTCCTTTGCTCTCTTCTTGCCGAATACAGGCAAAAGGTGATCCCTCATCCGTCGTTCATCCTCCCGCCAGGTCTTCTTGTGGATTTTTGAATGTTGCTCCAGGTAAGCGGATGCCAATTCCTTGAATGTGGTGGATTCGCGTTCCTCTTGCTTCTCTCCGAGCGGATCGCCACCGGCGACGATTTGTCCGAGCAGCGTCTTTGCCTTTGTCCTTGCCATTTGAACGTCCATGGCGGGATAGGCTCCCAAGACCACACGTCTCCGCCTGCCCTTGGAACGATAATCCAGGATGAAAGACTTTCGCCCAAGCGATTTCGGCCCCGGCGGATACAACCGGACTCCCAGACCGTCCATTGTGTCGTCCCATATATATGACGGTTTCCGGCCTTCACCCTGGTATTCCGCATTTTTTACCACCGTTTCTGTTATGTGTTTTCGCATTATTGGGCTTTTTTTGCCTCCTGAGTCACCGTTTGAATGAGCGGATCTGATTTTCGGCCTGTCATTGCTGCTTTTTCACCTGAGTTCTGAGTCACCATTGAGTCACCGTTTGAACGGTAGTAGTATAGCGTAGAAGAAAACTAAGTCAAGAGGGAAAAGCGCAGAAAACGCCTTTATTCATGCGGGTTTCGTTGTGGTAATGGTTCGGTATGGTAGTAGACAAGCGTACCCTGTAGAAGTGGGTACTTAGGACTCTGGATCAGAAGGCTGAAGGTTCGATCCCTTCCTCCCCAGTACCTGAAAAGACTGGACTTACGTACTCCCAACAAAATCCCCCCAGAATTCGGGATTCCATGTGAAGTCAGAACGTGGAAAAGCAATCCGCTTTATTGGATTATTCTCTAATCCCCATTGGAATGTTGCGTT
>JAKPYU010000661.1 GCA_029568995.1 Candidatus Omnitrophota bacterium
TGTTCTTTCCGCTCGAGCATCATCGGAATCAGGCGGAGCAGCTCCCGTTCGATGCACGGGTCGCACCGCGGCAGGGCATCCACCACCTCGTGCGGCCAGCGGTCCGGACAGTAGCGGCAATCCGCCAGTTCGGAGGCCACATGATCTTGGGCTTCTTCCGGTAGGTGATCCAGGATCAACCGGTTGATCGGCTCCACATCCGGCCAGAGCAGGCTGCCCAGCAGCTCGAGCGTCTCCCGGTCCAGCAGGGTGTAATCGGCCAGGATCCGCCGCAGGTAGACCGCGCACCGGCGGCGAATGCCCCGCTCGTTCCGGTCTAGTTCCGGCACCATCGGCCCGCTGACATACTCGGCAGGGCGTCTTCGTCTCGGTCTTGCAATCAGGCTCATGCATTCCCCCTTGCTTGAGGTTCGAGCCCAGTGTACGATGGTATCGTTCCATATTGCGGAACGTTTCCTAATTCCGGGGGGTATTGCCCAATTTTCAGAGATTGGGAATACGACGGCTCCCCCCGGATGATGCCGTAACCGGCTGTGGTTACCCGCGCCGGCTGAAATCGTGGAGGTCCTACCATGCCCCCCAAGAAAGAGAGCTATCGCAGCTACGGCGAAAGAATCATCGGCCTTTTCGTTCGTCTTCTCTTCACGCGGGAAGAGTATTCTCTGACCCGTCTGACGGAACTCCTGCAATGCTCCAAGCAGACCGTTTTACGCCTGCTAGACGACCTGCAGCGCTCGTATCAGGTCGAGCTGGAGGAAAGGCGACTGGGCAACCGAAAGTTCGTCAAGCTCCGCCGGCCGGAGGGCCGCCCGCTGCCTCGGACCCTGTCGGAGATGGAATTCAATCTCCTGCTGATGTGCCGCGACTTTACGGCCCACCTTCTGGGCGAGGAGCTGTTTCAGGAGGCCACTCGGGCACTGGAGAAGAGCCAGGCGCTCCTGGCCGGGGACGGTACCCGCAGCGAGCGGCACTTCGCCGTCTTCCGCCCGGGCACCATCGACTACACTCCTCACCAGACTACCATCAGGACCCTGATTCAGGCCATGGAGGAACGCCGGATCCTGAAGCTCGAGTACAAGGCTCTGGAGGAGCCGCGTGCCAAAATCCTCTACGTTAAACCACTTAAGGTCTTTTCTCACCGCGAAACCATGTACATCCACGCCCGGCTGGCCCGGAAGCCCGGCCAGCGCGGGCCGGCGCCGGACTACGAGCCGCTGTTGGCCGTCCATCGCATCCAGGCCGCCACCATGACCGACCGCCGCTATGAATTCCCCAGGGACTACGACTTCGAGGCGGCATTCAACCAGCACTTCGGTTTGGTTAAGCAGAACGTCTTCGAGGTGGAAGCCGAGTTTTACGGCAGTGCCGCCACCTTCGCCGCGGAGCGCACCTGGAGCCCCGACCAGCGCCTGAAGTGGATTGCCCCCCACACCCTGCGGATCACCTTTACCGCCTCGTCTGAATGGGAGGTCCTGGCGTGGATCCTATCTTTCCGTGATGGTGCCCGATTGCTCCAACCGGACTCCCTAAGAGAACGCCTGAAAGACAACCTCCGGACGATGACGGAGTATTATTCTGTGATAATCTGAATAAGTTGATTGATATGTAGGAGTCGACTGCACATCGCTTGAGCCGTCTCTATTAATTCATGGAAGGCAAAGTAGGCGAGTGATCACAATAACAGCAATGTCGAACACTTGAGGAGGCATTACACTCGGACATGAAGAATGAAAGATATTTGATGTCATTTGCCACTGGTGGCCTCTATCACAGAGAATCGTTGAAGCTGGCATTATTGTTTCTTGAATGCAAGGACTGGAATCTCGTCCAAGAAAGGGTACTTATCGAAAATCTCCTGCAGTCCAGAACCTTGAGTACTTCCAAGAGAGTGTCCCGAGAAGTGATCTCCCGGCTGAAAACACTAAACTTGGATGAGATCGTTCTTCTTGTTCAGAGCTCCGCTCATGAGCAGGGATATATCCTCTGGGTGGCTGTCTGCCGCCGGTATCATTTCATTGCCGACTTCGCAATCGAGGTTCTCCGGGAACGGTACCTCAGCCTGAAATACGATCTTAAATACGAAGATTTCGACTCCTTCTTCAATCGAAAGTCAGACTGGCATCCAGAGTTAGATGAAATCCGTCCTCTGACCCGAAAGAAACTGCGTCAAGTCTTGTTCAAGATGCTGCGAGAAGCTGACTTGCTGACTGTCGATCATACCATCCATGCAGTGATCCTGAGCTCCCGTTTACGGCTTGCACTCTCTCGGGGGGATCGACAAGATTTGTTGGTGTTTCCAAACCTTGAATCCGAGTTGGGAGGGCTGACGCCATGATCCCGGGTATTGAGCAGAGACCAATGCAGGAACGATTGCAACATTTGTTCTCGGTCATTTCAGGACAACGCTTTCTCCATAAACAAGGCATCGGGAACGAAGTCCCATTCTTTATTTGCCCGTATCGGCCGGAAGAAGCTTCCGAGATGGCGCGTCTTCAACGCCAGCTGGTCAATCGACTGGAACAAGCCGGGGTCCGGGTACTGGAAATCGACCTCTATGATCTTTCAATTGAGATCCTTCGAGACAGAGGCATATGGGGGCAGATCCTTGAAATGGAATCCTCCGTTTCGAAGGATCAACTCAAGGAACTGCTTCAAGGAGTGCTGGATCCTGCGGCGCACCTGATTCCTGCAATCGCCACCAAACTGGCAACCAATGAACATGATGTGCTTTTTCTGACGGGAGTCGGCGAAGTCTTCCCCTACATTCGTTCTCACAATGTTTTGAACAACCTTCAGAGTGCGGCAACGGAAATACCCACCGTCATGTTTTTCCCGGGTGCCTACACCCACTCTAAGGAATCCGGCGCCTCACTTGACCTGTTCGGACGTCTACATGACGACAAATATTACCGGGCATTCAATATTTTTTACTGCGAAGCATAACCAGAGGTGGTGAAATGATTTTGAAGAGCATTTTTGACAAGCCAGTCGACCGCCGGATTGAAGGGGTCATCAAAGCGGATGACGAAGCGAGTCTTCGCC
>JAKPYU010000664.1 GCA_029568995.1 Candidatus Omnitrophota bacterium
CATTCGTTCGGAATGACAATAGGCCTGTCATTTCGACCGAAGGGAGAAATCTCATCCGAGCGCCCAGCTTTTGCCATCGTTCGGGATGATGAACATGCGGGATCTTTCTTATGAGAAGCAGCCCATCGGGGATACGATCCGTTGGAGCGATGTGTACCCAAATATCGACCTGACAGTGCGTTATGTTCATGATACACTCAAGGTAGACACAATCGTGAAAGCGCCGCTGATGAAAGAAATCCGCGCCAAAATCGGGGACGGACGACTGGACGGGAGCAACTACCTGACCGCGCGGTTTTCCGTATTGCAGGCGGCGGTGATGGCGGAAGCGCGTCAGGGCGGCGAGATCCGCGACCTGTATGCGGAACCGTTCACAATCAACGAACCGCTGCTATTTGTACGAGATAATCGGGTCATTCACGAAGTCCGCCCGGTCGAGGCGTATCCCCTGGACGCCATGGGCCAACGCCTTGCAGCGGCACGAGTTACATTACGTACGGCGCAGCGATGGCAGTTGGACCGCAATGCACCCGGTATTGCCGAAATGTCGGTCGTATTAGCCGATCTCGCCAACCTGCCGGATGGGGATTTCTGCATTGACCCGACGACGACGTTTGGGGGTACGGCGGAGGATCAGGATACCCTTTTGGTCTACAATTCGTCGTCCTATTACGGTTCGACCGGTCTGGTGTATTGGGAGAACGACGACCACCTGGTTTTCGGCTTCCACGTGGATGACGTCGATACAAACGGTAGAAAAGAATTGAACAAGGGAATCATCAGCGCGACATTGGAGGTTTACGCCCAATACAGCACGCTTGATTCCGGTCTCCACGCACGGGCGCACCGGGTGACCACTTCCTGGAGCGAAGGAACGGCGAATTGGCCCGATCCCTGGACAACGGATGGCGGCGATTTTGACAATCCCGCATTTGAGAGTCCGCAAGTGGACTTGCCCACTACAGACAACAAATGGTTCCAGCTTAATGTGACCTCGATTCTGAAGATGCATTATTCGACAGGGGGACTGGGCGACGTCGGAAACAAGGGATTCCTGATAGACATGGAAGGCTCCACAAACGGGGATTTGGGTGTTTGTTTCAGTGAACACGGCACTACGGGATACAGGCCGAAATTGGTCGTCACCTATTCCATGCCGAC
>JAKPYU010000684.1 GCA_029568995.1 Candidatus Omnitrophota bacterium
CACGGTGTTCGTGGCGTAGAAGTTCGTACTGACGGACGTTCCATTAGTCCACGAACCGCTCCACAGCCAGTTGGTGGCCGCCGAAAGCACCTGATACTGCGGATCATCCGGAGCATCCAGAAGAATCGGGGAGAACGGATGTGACAACAGCACCGCCATGTCCCATCCACCGGTGTTGATCATGCCGTCGGTGACTTCGCCCGCCAGCGCTTCCAGTTCGACTCCGGCGGCGGTGATGTACTGGTTGGTTACAGGCACGCTGTTCCCGGCCATGTCGAGCAGGACCGAATTAGTCGCCATCAGCCGGTCATCCAGCCGGTCCATATCGGCATCCACAATAATCACATGGGCTGTGTAGGTTCCGCAACCCAGCGCCCCAACATCCAGCATGGCGGTCACAACCGTGTTGGAATTCCTGGCATCTCCGTCCACCAGCGATCCGACATTAAACACGTTCGATGCCGCCACATTTCCATCCGAGTCTAGGACCAGAATATACGGAGGCGCCGTTGCAAATGCAATGCCGCTCTCGACATCGTTCACCCGCGCGGTCACAACCACTTCTCCGGCAATCGCCTGGTTCGTATCCAGAGAGGTCCCGCCGTTCCATGTGAGATAATCGAAGAACGGCGGATTGATATCATCATCCACAACCGTGAAATACACGTCCAGATCTGCTGTGAGCGTATCGGATCCGCGGTCTGCATCAATATCCATGGCCGCTATGGTTACATAGTTGTTCGTTCCGATGGTGACGTTTTCATAGCTGTTCGCCTTCTCCACCGTGCTGATGTTCAGATTCTGCGTGGCCGTCAGCGGATTCTCCCATGCGTTGGTGAAATAGCCCGCGGAGATAAAGGCCACTCCGCTGGTATTAAACGCCATGTACCAGACGGAATCCTGGCTCAAACCGCTGTCCACATCATACACCTGACCAGTTATGTCCCAGGTCCCGTTAAGAATGTCCTCGTCCGTCACCGTGCCGCCCACGCTGCCCAGTTCAGGGAACGTGAAGTCC
>JAKPYU010000692.1 GCA_029568995.1 Candidatus Omnitrophota bacterium
CTGGTATTTGCTCGGATTCGGATTGCCGCTGATACTCACATTAACTTACCGAACCGGTTGGAAACGGATTTGCAGAAAAGAGCCGGATGTGCTGTTTCCGTTCCTGTGGGTTGGCGTAGTGCTTGTGTTGATGTATGCCACTCTTGTTCTTCCATTCGCGAAACGGCTGACCGAAGGACTACACATCCCGCTGGTTATCCTGGGGGTGCGATGTCTGTATGAGCAATGGATACCATGGATTCGGGAGCGATACCAGCCGTCACGATTGACCTGGAGCATTCTTGGTGGCATGGCGGTCATTCTGGTTATACCGACAAATGTATTCCTGGTGGGAAACATGACCATCGCCGCAACTGGGCATGAATCGCCGTACTTTCTCACGGCTGACGAATATAGCGCATTGGATCAACTGGATCGCTTTGCCGACAAGAGCAAGGGGATTCTGGCAACGGAAATTGCCGGGAATTTTATCCCACGGCATACCGGAATGCGGGTGTATGCGGGCCATTGCCATATCACGCCGGATTGGTTGAAACATCGGTATTCCATCGGGAAATTCATGATGGGGCAGATGAGCGAGGGGGAGATCGGGATGTTTTTCAGGGAGAACCATATCGGCTATGTCTGGTTCGGGCAGGAGACGGACGAGTACCGGTCGCATTTGCCGCTTGGGTCGAAGGAAATGGAGTTGTGGTATGAGAGCGGGGGAGTGAGGGTGTACAGCGTGAAAGACTCCGTTCTTCGTTGAGATTTCTCCCTTCGGTCGAAATGACAGGATTGAGGTCGAAATAGCAGGAATATTGTCATTCCGAACGAATGTGAGGAATCTCTGAGCATAATGTGACGGCAATTGGTGGGCTGCCGCTGCGCGGTTGAGCCCACCCTACAAGTTCGATCTACAAGTTCATTCACTTTCCCCGTTTTCCTCGGCTTCCATCTCGTCAGGGATTTCTTCGTCTACGCCATTGCCGTTACCATTGCCGTTACCATTACCATTGCCATTGCCGCCGGTCATTTCGCAGATTTTGGCAGCGGCGACGACCCGGTCGTCCTCATTGAGTCGGATTAATCGGACACCCTGGGTATTGCGCGAGATTTCGCGAATCCCGGCGACGGGGGTTCGGATGGCCATGCCTTTCTGGGTGACCATCATGATCTCGTCATCTTCCTGGACTTCCATCACGGCGACGACTTTGCCGTTGCGTTTACTGGTTTGAATGTCGATAACGCCTTTGCCGCCCCGACGGATTTTCCGGTACGCTTCCACAGCGGTTCGTTTGCCGTAGCCGTGTTCGGTTACGGTCAACAGCTGGGAATTGCTTCGAGTGGCGACCATCCCGATGACGCGGTCACCCTCCGACAGGTTTACGCCCGATACTCCGCGCGCGGTCCGGCCCATCGGTCTGACATTGCGTTCATCAAACCGAATCGCCATGCCCTGTTCGGTAGACAGGATTACCTCATCGGTCCCGGTTGTCATCCGGACGCCCAGCAGGCGGTCCTTTTCATCCAAATCTATCGCGATAATGCCGACTTTGCGCGGATTGGAGAACGCATCCAGTCGAACCTTTTTGACCGTTCCGTTTTCGGTCGCCATCAACAGAAAGCGGTCCGCCTCAAAGTCCGCGACCGGAACCATGGCGGTGACTTGTTCATCCTTCTCGATGGAGATCAGGTTGACAATGGCCTTGCCTTTCGACTGCCGTCCGCCCTGCGGGATTTCGTAAACTTTCAGCCAATACGCCCGTCCACGGTCAGTAAAGAACAAAATGTAATTATGCGTGGAGGCGACAAAGAGATGCTCCACGAAGTCGGTCTCCTTGGTTCCCATCGCGGTAATTCCTTTACCGCCCCGGCCCTGCCGATGGTAGACAGAAGTCGCGATGCGCTTGATATACCCCGTGTGCGACACCGTGACGACCATGTTTTCTTCGGCGATGAGATCCTCGACATCAATATCACCGGCGGCGCCGACAATCTGTGTCCGGCGTGCATCGCCGAACCGTTCCTTGATGCGGAGGAGTTCTTTCTTGGCGAGATCCATGACCATTGCCGGGGTTTCGAGTACCCGTCGGAAATAGTCAATGCTCTTGAGGAGTTCGTTGTATTCGTTTTCGAGTTTTTCGCGTTCGAGGCCGACGAGGCGCTGGAGTTGCATTTCCAGGATGGCCTTGGTCTGCTCGGCGGAGAGATCGAATCGTTCCCGAAGCCGAGTGGTGGCCTCTTCGCGGCTGCGGCTGCTTCGGATGATCGCCACCACTTCGTCGATGTTCATGACGGCGATCCGCAGGCCTTCGACGATATGCGCGCGTTGCTCGGCCTTGGCTAGATCGAAGCGGGTCCGACGGACAATGACCTCCCGACGATGCTTGATGAACTCCATCAAGGCATCTTTGAGAGTCAGATATTGCGGTCGACCGTCCACGAGGGCCAGCAGGATGATCCCGAATGTCGATTGCAGCCGGGTGTGTTTATAGAGGTTATTGAGGACGACCTCGTGGTTCTCTCCCCGTTTCAGTTCGATGACCATCCGCATTCCTTCACGGTCCGATTCATCGCGGAGGTCGCTGATCCCTTCGATTTTCTTTTCCCGGACCAGCGCGGCGATTTCTTCGAGGACCTTCGCCTTATTCACCATGTATGGGATTTCGGTAATAATAATTGCTTCCCGGTTGCCGGAGAGGACTTCGCGTTGTGCGACCGCGCGCACCAATGCGCGCCCGCGCCCGGTGGAATACGCCTCATGAATGCCCTCGACGCCGCAGATACATGCGCCGGTGGGGAAATCGGGGCCTCTGACGTATTTGAAGAGGTCACGGACTTTCAGGTCCGGGTTGTCGATGAGGGCAATGGTGGCGTCAACAATCTCGCCGAGATTGTGTGGCGGGATGTTCGTCGCCATGCCGACGGCGATTCCGGTGGATCCGTTCACGAGCAGGTTGGGGAATTCTGCGGGAAGGACGACGGGTTCGTTTACGCTGCCGTCGTAATTCGGCATGAACTCCACGGTTTCCTTCTCGATATCGGTCAGAAGGGTCTCAGTGATTTCCTCCATGCGGGCTTCGGTATATCGCATGGCCGCCGGGCTGTCGCCATCCACGGAACCGAAATTGCCCTGTCCATCCACCAATGGGTATCGGTAAGCGAATTCCTGGGCCATGCGGACCAGGGTGTCGTAGATTGCCGCGTCACCGTGCGGGTGGTATTTCCCCATGGTCTCCCCGACAATGGCGGCGCTCTTCTTGAACGCGGCACGGTGGTTCAGGTTCAGGTCCCGCATGGCGTAGATGACGCGACGATGGACCGGTTTGAGGCCGTCCCGCGCATCCGGCAGCGCTCTCTGGATAATCACGGACATCGCGTACGAGATGTACGAGGTTCTCATTTCGTCTTCAATATTGATGGAGCGAATTCGCTCGGAGGGAGGATTCAACATGGACTATTTCTGCATCCTTTTCCACTCATCTTCAAACTGCTCGATAAACGCTTCCTGGCTGTCGGTCTCGATGGCTCCGGGGCGACAGATCCGCACGGCACGCATGGCAGACTCCGCGTCGTGGCCCCGGCTGACGAGGTAGCAGGCCAGGAAGGTTCCCGTCCGCCCGACTCCTCCCAGGCAATGCACAACCACCGGCCGTTTTTCCCGCTTGCACTCCTGTGTGAATCTCAGGAACTTCTTGACCTGCGAGAGAGTCGGCGCGCTCATATCGGGAACCGGAATGTGCAGGTACTTGAATCCGTTTCGGCGAATCAGGGCGGCGTTCAATGGGCGCTCGGTCAACGTGACAATCGCCTGAATGCCTCGCAGTTTCAATTCGCGGATTTCATCGCGAAACGCCTGCATTCCCGATTCGGAGGAATTGGGCGAAGCGGCAATGATGCCGCTCGGCAGACTCATGCCTGCGATTTCGTGCTCGATGAGCCAGAAAAAACCGTAAATCATCTGCCGGTTCCGTCAGGCGAATTCCTGTACAGATCATCCATACAGAACGTTGCTCTTGGTCCGGTGTTACGTAACCGAATCGTCTTGACAATTCACCGGCCCGGAGAAACCACACGCAAGATGCCAATACTGCCTGGAGAAACCCTCACCCCGACCCTCTCCCGAAGGGAGAGGGGGAAGAGGTCGGCATAGACTTCCATTCTGTAAAGACATTTGCGTTACACGACGCCAGATATCGCCGCGGCAGGAACTCGCCGGAATCAGATATCGATGAATCGCACTTCCGGAGCGTG
>JAKPYU010000707.1 GCA_029568995.1 Candidatus Omnitrophota bacterium
CAAGCCTCGCGTTTTATTTCGAGGATCGCGGATGGCAGGTACGTGCCGTGGAGTGCGCCGAGGACGCGCTGGCGGTTCTGGACCGGGAGCGGATTGACGGGGCGATTGTGGATATTCGACTTGGAGGAATGACGGGAGATGAGTTCATACGAGAATCTCTGAAGAGGAACCTCCAGGTGGTCTTTGTGGTTTGCACCGGTTCGGCTGAATACAGGCTGCCGAAGGATCTGTCCGCCGCGCCCTGGGTATGCCGGACTGTGTTCAAGAAGCCGGTTACGGATATGGAATTGATGGAGCGTGAGATCAAGAACATTTTGGAGACCGCAGCAAATCGGACGAAGGAGAACGATGGAAACGACCGTTCTGATCATTGATGACGACATGGCCATCCGGGAGAGCCTGGCGGCGTATCTGGAAGACCGCGACTACCGCGTGGTACTCGCCAATGACGGCAAGTCCGGATTAAAGGCCCTTGAAGCGGAGCGGCCGGATCTGGCGCTGGTCGACTTGAGCATGCCCGGAGTGGACGGATTTGGAGTCCTGAAGCGAGCTGGGGAAACGATGCCGGATACCCCCGTGATTGTGGTATCGGGAACGGGCCGAATCAGTGATACGGTCCGGGCGTTGCATCTGGGTGCATGGGATTACATTCTCAAGCCGATTGAGGATATGTCGGTTGTCGAACATGCCATGCAAAAGGCTCTCGACCGTGCCCGCTTGAGACGGGATAACCTCCGATACCAGAATCAGCTCGAAGAACTGGTCCAGGCACGAACCATGGAACTCGAGCATTCCAATTCCCAGTTGAGGAACCTCAACGCCCGTCTCCGGAGACTCGTCGAGACAACCAGCGGTCTTTCGTCATGCTTTGAGATCAAGGAGTTCGGTCGTCGTCTCCTGGAGGAGTTCGCGCGGAACATGGCAGCCTCCGGCGGAAGTATTTATTCCGTTGAAAAGGATGGCCTTTGTCTGCTGCACACGCTGGACCCCGGGCACGCGCCGGAGATCATTCCGTTTCCTCTCCCGGAGGATTCAATCCTGAGCCGGCTCCTGAATCAGACCGAGCCGTTGCTGATTGACGATATTCAAGAACACAGAGATCTGACCCCCAGCGGATGGACGGGCTACCGGAGCGGATCCATGCTCGCCTTTCCACTTGTCGACGAGACAGGAAAGGTATCCATCCTTCTAGCCCTTCACAACAAATACGCGCCCCCATTCGTGGAACAGGACAAGGAGATCGGGATCATCCTGGCGTCCTATAGCCGCGAGACGCTCCGCGCGATTCGCAATTTTAATGCGTTACGAGAGAGTGAAAAGCGGTTCCGGGATCTGACCAACCTGCTGCCCCAGATCGTCTGCGAAGTCGACACGGAGGGAAAGTTCACGTATGTGAATCAGAACACGTCCCGGATGCTTGGATATGCGGAGGGAGAACTCGAGAAGGGATACACCGTATTGGATGTGGTTGCCCCGGAAGACCATCCCATAGTCCGCGAGAGCATGGAGCGAATCCTGTCCGGTTCGGGCAAATGGGGAAACGAATACACGGCGCGGCGAAAAGACGGAACGCGCTTTCCGGTAGTAGTCTACGCCAGTCCCATTATCCTGGATGGAGTCGGCGTGGGCATGCGGGCCATCGTGATCGATATTACGGAACGAAAAGCAGGGGAAGCGGAACGAGAGCGACTGATTCGAGCCATCGAGCATGTGAATGAGTCCGTTGTAATCACGGATGTCCGGGGGACTATTGAATATGTAAACAGTGCATTCTCGCGCTGCACCGGGTATTCCCCGGAGGAAGCCATCGGACAGAATCTGCGCATCCTGAAAAGTGGGAAGCATGATGACGCATTCTACCGAGAACTGTGGGAGACCATCACCAGCGGCAAGACGTGGGAAGGACACATTATCAACAAGAAGAAAAACGGCGACTTATACACCGATGAAACCACCGTGTCCCCCGTGTGGGACTCCAAGGGGAATATCGTTCAATATGTTTCCATTAAAAGGGACATTACACATGAATTGGAGATGGAATCCCAAATGCGTCGCTCGCAGAAAATGGAAGCCATCGGGACATTGGCCAGTGGGATTGCACACGATTTCAACAATATCCTGAGCGCGATCCTCGGCTATTCCGAGATGGCGTTGCGCGGCGCGGAAGAGAACGAGCGGCTTTCCAGTGACATTCAACAGGTTCTCAAGGCGGGAAACCGCGCGAAGGATCTGGTTGCGCAGATCCTGACGTTCAGTCGCCGAACGGAGGGAGAAAGAAAGCCGATGCGGTTGCAGCCCATTGTAAAGGAGGCGATGAAACTGATTCGCGCCTCGCTGCCCTCCACCATCGATCTGGCAACCGAATTCGATCCGAACTGTGGGCCGATTCTCGCGGACGCTACGCAGATCCATCAAGTCCTGATGAATCTCTGCACGAATGCCTATCACGCAATGCGGGAAAAGGGGGGAACCCTTACCGTTCGGTTGCGGCAACAGGATGTGCCCGTGGGCATGTCCGGCGATCTTTCCGTTCCGCCCGCAGCATCTTACGTAGTCATTACTGTGAGCGACACAGGACATGGAATGAGTCAGGAAATACTGGAACGAATCTTTGAGCCTTACTTCACCACCAAGGAGCCGGGTGAAGGAACCGGACTTGGGATGGCCATCGTGCATGGCATTGTCCAGTCTCATTCGGGGATCATCCGCGTGTCCAGCGAACTGGGAATAGGAACAACGATTGATGTTTCTTTCCCGTTGTGTATCGAGGCAGAAGGGGATGCGATACCGGACCTTGCAGAGAGGCCCATCGGAACGGAAAGAGTCCTGTTCGTAGACGACGAAGAAGCCATCGCGACAGTCATTAAGTATGGTCTCGAACGGATGGGATTTCGGGTCACTTCGTTCTCCAAACCGATGAAGGCAATGGACTATTTTCACCAGCATCCGGATCTGTTCGATGTAGTTGTCACCGATCTGACAATGCCGAAAATGACCGGAATCGAGCTGGCGCGGCAAATCCATCTGGTTCGCACCGATATCCCGATCATCCTCTGCAGCGGATATGGAAAAGCCGCCTACGAGAACCAGGGAAGGCAGGTCGGCATCCGGGAGTTCGTGGAAAAACCGATTCACCCCAGCAAACTCGGTTGGGCAATTCGTCGAAGACTGGATAAGACAAAGAAGGACGTCCGGACCGTGTAGCGAGACATGGGTAAACGGGACAAGGTGTGGAGAGAGTCATTATGGCGCGCATATTGGTAATGGACGACGACGAGCTGGTTTGTCAGATGATGTGCCAGTATGTTCGGTCCCTGGGACATGAGACGGCGAGTGCCCATACTCTGCGCAAGGGGATCGAGATCGCGAGTACGGAGAACGTTGACATTGTGTTTCTGGACGTGGGAATGCCGGATGGCGACGGTCTTGCCGCTCTTCCCGAAATTCGTGACCTCCCCTCACACCCTGAAATTATCATTGTCACCGGGGAGGGTAGCCCCGAAGGGGCCGAGGCGGCGGTGAAAAGCGGGGCATGGAACTACCTGGAAAAGCCGGTTTCCACGAAAGAAATGACCCTGCATCTGACGCGGGCACTTCAGTATCGACAGGAAAGAGTGTCATCCGGTCCGGCGAGGGCATTGGATCGTGGGGAGATCATCGGAGAGAGTCCATTACTGTCCGCATGCATGGACCTTGTGGCCCATGCCGCCAACACGGACGCAAATGTGTTGCTGACCGGCGAGACCGGGACCGGCAAGGATCTCTTCGCTCGGGCCATTCACAATAACAGCGCCCGCGCCGGGAGCGATTTCATCGTTGTCGACTGCGCCGCCTTACCGGAAACCCTGGTGGAAAGCGTGTTGTTCGGGCATGTCAAGGGAGCGTTCACCAGCGCGGAGCAGGCGCGATCCGGCCTGATCGAGCAGGCGGACGGCGGGACTCTGTTCCTGGACGAGATCGGGGAGTTGCCGCTTTCGGTGCAGAAATCGTTCCTGCGCGTGATTCAAGAACGACGATTTCGCCCGGTCGGCGGCAAGGATGAAATTTGCAGCGATTTCAGGCTCATTTCGGCAACCAATCGCAACCTCGAAGAAATCGTGAAGACCGGCGTATTTCGGAGCGATCTGCTCTATCGGATTCGTTCCGTAAGTATCGAACTGCCTCCGTTGCGGAATCGCAAGGAGGATATCAAGTACCTTGCGATGTACCATCTTGAGAAACTCACTCAGAAGCATCGGCTGAATCGAAAAGGCTATTCATCGGATTTTTTCGAAACCCTGGAGATCTATCCCTGGCCGGGGAATGTCCGAGAATTGATTCATGCGCTCGAGACGGCTCTGTTGGCTGCCCGTGAAGAAAAAACGATCTTCGCCCGTCATCTTCCCATCAATTTGCGGGCGGAGATTGCCCGCGAATCCTCTGAGAAGAGAATTCGCAGTGGGGTCGCCACGCCTCCTTCCTTAAATCCTCCGATTTCCATTGCGAATTTTCGGGATTTTCGAAGGGAGGCCGTAGACCAGGCCGAGAAACGATATCTGGACGATTTGATATCCGTCGCAAAAGGAGATGCGAAGACGGCCTGTGAGATCGCCGGTCTTTCCAGGTCCCGTTTCTATGATCTCCTGAAAAAGCACAAGATCTCCATCTCGGAATAGTCCCATCCTTTCTTGTCCGGTTGTCCGAGAATCTCGGACCGAGTCCAGAAAAATCGGAATTGGTCCGAGAAAACCGGACAACCTCCCTCATATTTCAGATAAGAATGCCTCGCAGATCGGTTTCCACAAAACCTTGTTCATGAGTGGGTTACAGAGAATACTCTTCGCCATCAGGGGCTTGGCACAAGATTTGAGTAAAGGTCTATGCGATCACAAAAAAGGAACCGAATCCTATGCGGGTCACATTCTTTTGCCCATCCCTGGACGGTCGCGGAGGGAAGTGCCAGGAACAGCTGAAGGCGCAATTTACCGGGACCGCATGGACCTATTGCGGCACGATATCCG
>JAKPYU010000714.1 GCA_029568995.1 Candidatus Omnitrophota bacterium
TTCCGAACCATCTCTGTGAGAACCCGAACGTCCTGTTCCATTGGAGGCCTCCAAGCAATCCTTTCATGAATCCGGTCGATTCCACCGGTAAACCCGTCTGGGGCATCACGGGCGCACCAATTCCTGGCGCGACGGGATGAAGTCTGGACACTGGCCGGTGTGGAGTCAAGGGGCGCGCCCACGCGGGAATGGAACTTTTACCGGTGTTTAACATCATTAAAAATTCCTTAACACTTCTTCCCGTGTGCCATGTATTGGGCTAGAATCTGACCGTCAATCCCGGATTATCGTTACCGTTCCAGAATGGTCGTGCCCCCGGGATGTATTGCGGCGGCTTGTTTGAACAGGAGTCACTTCAATGGAAATGGAAAGCTACTTTGCGATGATCCGCGGTGTCGAGATGGGACCTTACACGATGCAGGATCTTTCCAGCATGCTGATGCGCGGCGAGGTCAACTCCGAGACGATGGTCCGCAAACCGGATGGCGCGTGGTTCAAGCTCTCCTCCATCCCCGCGCTGTTCTCAACCAAGGAATGGCTGGTCGCACTGCTGCTGTCGCTCTTCCTGGGATACTTCGGGGTCGACCGGTTCTACCTGGGCCACATCGGTCTCGGTATCGTCAAACTGCTGACCGGCGGCGGCTGTGGCATCTGGTGGCTCGTTGACTTCATCCTGATCGCGGTCGGCCAGATCAAGGACAGCAACGGTCTGCCCCTTCGTCGCTAGGCCGCAACCGATGTCCCTGCGTCCTTCCCGGCTCGACGCGTACGGGCGTCTCGCCATCGTTCAACTCGCCAGGTTTTTTTCCCGGTGGTGGTTCTTCCTTTCGGGGCTCGCGTTCGCCGTCATTTTGCACATCACCCCTGAAAGCTCTTTTTCATCGTTTCCGGTGGTATGTCCGTTCAGGCTGCTTACCGGCCATCCCTGTCCGGGATGCGGCACGGTCCATACCCTTGAGGCTCTGGCCAGGCTGGATCCCGCCACCGCCTTCACCATCCATCCTTTCGTGGCCACACTGGCGATCGCGGCCGCTTCCGCCCTGCCCGTCAGGCTGCTCATAACCCTGGTTCCCGTTGCCGGCCGCTATGAAAGACTGTCGGGTCTCTGGACACGGGCGCGCGGTGTCGGGCTGATTCCATACCTGTTCGCGGCGGCGTGGCTGGCGTGGTGGCTTGTCGGTGTCGCGCGTTCCTGATACATTGGCCTTCCTTGCAAATTCTGCTCAACCCGTTAAAATTCGCGCGATTTGTGTCTTTGAGGTCCACGTTGGATAACACAGAAGAAAGACCGGTCGGGACGGTTTCCCCGATCCTCGCCACCGATTTTGACGATATCGTCGTTCGCG
>JAKPYU010000725.1 GCA_029568995.1 Candidatus Omnitrophota bacterium
GGCGAACCGCCGCACGAAATGCGGTTTGAAGGCCGTGAACAGCCCCAACAAGTCCGGCGTGACCAGCACCTGGCCGTCGCAATACGGCCCCGCACCGATGCCGATTGTGGGGATGGTGACACGGCTGGTGATTTCCCGCGCAACGGGCCAGGGAACCGCCTCGATCACCATGGAAAACGCACCGGCATCCTCGACCGCCTGGGCATCCTCCAGCAGTTGTTCGATATCCTCCACGGTCTTCCCCTGAACCTTGTGCCCGCCAATCAGGTTGCAGGACTGCGGAGCCAGCCCGACATGACCCATCACCGGAATCCCGGCCTGAACCATCGCGGAGATGACCGAAACCGCCGTGGAGCCGCCTTCCAGTTTCACGGCGACCGCACCGCCTTCCTTGAGCATCCGCCCGGCATTTCGCACCGCTTCTTCAACGGAAACCTGGTAGGAAAGGAACGGCAGGTCGGCAACCAACAGAGCGGACCCGATCCCCCGTCGAACGGCACGGGTGTGGTAAATCACCTCATCCACGGTCACCGGCAGGGTGGATTCATGCCCCTGGAAAACCATGCCCAGGGTATCGCCGACCAGGATGACATCCACCCCCGCCCGGTCCAGCAGTTGAGCTGTCAGGAAATCATATCCGGTCAGCATGGCAATCTTCTCGCCACGCTTTTTCATCTCTTGCAGGGTAGGAACCGTAACACGCCGTTCTTTTTTCATTTCCGTAACCGTAGTATTCAGAATCTCTGGTGGGCTAGCCCGCTACATTCTGCTTCCCTCACTTTGGTGGGCTAGCCCGCAGACGGGCTTGAGCCCACCCTACATTCTACCCTCACCCCAACCCTCTCCCGGAGGGAGAGGGAGAAGGTGGCACAGGCTTCCAGCCTGTGGACCGAATCCTTCTACAATCAATTTATCAAAAAGCGGAGGAATTACTCAGTGATGTTGGGGGGCGATTTTGATACACTACTCATGACGGAATGGTTCCGATGTTCGGAATAGGAAGAAAATGATGATGAATGGAATTGCGGCATTGCTTTTGAGTATCTCGGCACTGGCATCGAATCCCTGGATTGCATCGGGCACCGAACAAAGTCCGGCTGCGGGCGTTGTGCAGGAGGCGACCCGGCAGACCTCATCGACGCTGCAGACAATCACCCACTCGTTCTTGAAAGGACAACAGGCCGAGCAGCAGAGGAATTTTGTCATGGCGGCACAGGCCTACCGTGAGGTGGTCTCTGCCAGCCCGGAATACATGGAAGCGCGGTATCGCCTCAGCCAGGCGTTGCGCAGAGTCGATCCGCAAAGCCGCGAGGCTCTCGAACAACTCCGGTTCTGTGTCGAGCATACCTCGGAAGGTCCCGCACAGATCGGTTATCGGATGGAACTGGCGTCAATCCTGGCGGATATGGGACAGAGCATGGATGCCATAAAAGAGCTGGAAATCCTGCAGTGGCAGCTGCCCAACGATCCGCGAGTTCCCTACCGGATTGCGGAACTCTATTGGAAAGAGAAGGACTTTGCCCGCGCAGGAGCGGTTCTGGACAACCTGATCCGCCGCAATCCGAACCTGGGAGAATCCAAGTTGCTGCGGGCCAGGATCTATAACCAGGAAGGGCAACATCAAGAAGCAATCTCCCTGTTGAACGAAACCCTCCAGGCGTATCCGAACAATCAAAGCGCCCTGCTGGAGCGTGGGAAAGCATCTTTGGCGGTGGGAGACGCGACATCCGCATTGTCGGACCTGAACACGGCGTTGAAACTTAATCCGCTAAATTCCGACGGATACCGCCAGGTGGCGCAGGCGCGGGCGCTTCAGGGGGACGGTGAGGGTTCGAAACGGGCGTTGAGTATGGCGGATACGGTCGCCAAAATCCCACCGCAGCAGGCACAGGCGTTCATCGCGCTGTATTCCAAGGAGAGGAAGACACCCGCTGAGAACATTCAGCTCGGTTCGCAGTTGGCCACGTATGGCCGCAAGGATCTTGCGCTTTCTTACCTGGAGGAAGGGCTGAAGCGGAATCGCGGAGATCGTTCGGCCTGGCAATTGCTTGGAATGCTTCGATACGAGAATCAAGACTGGGCCGGTGCGGTGGAGGCGTTCAAGGCATCGGGGCAGGTTATGCGTGGTCGCGGGACGGATTATTACCGGTATATGGGTACGGCCTTGCTCAACAGCGGGAATGCGATTGAGGCCGAGAAGTGTGTCAACGAAGGTCTGAATAAAGCGCCGAACGACCGTGCTCTGCTGGAATGCAAATCCCAGATTGAAAAAGCACGACAGCCGGTCCAAATGCCGACGATGACCTCCATTGAGCGGAACCGCCTGCAACAGCTCGAAAGGAAGCGTCGCTGGATGGAGGAGAAGGAAGGACGGAGATAGGGCGTAGGGGCACGGCATGCCGTGCCCCTACAGGCGTGCCGGACAGAGCGGCAACGGCCTCTCTATGATCGTACTATTTGTCCGGCGAATTCCGCAAAGAAACAAACCCATTTGGGACGTTCTATGGTTGACAGACCATTCGGCTTATGTGAGCATATTGGTATGGTAGTAAAAGGTGTTCTCCGGCGTGATTCGATGTCCGGAGAACAAACAGAATCGGCAGGTTTTCGGAGGTTTATCCAGCATGAGAACGCGGGCATTTACGCTCATCGAACTCTTGATTGTGGTGGCGATTATCGGAATTCTGGCGGCGATTGCCGTTCCGAATTTCATGAATGCACGGATCAAGGCGTCGGTCACACGGGCCAAGGCGGATATGAAAGCGGCGACCGATGCGCTGGAGATGTATCGCCTGGACAACCGTAGATACATCCGTACCATGGCAGGAGCCTCGGAGCTGTGGCAGTTGACCACACCAATGGCCTATATGAACGCCGTTCCGAGAGACTTCTTCCTGAAAAAAGAGGAAAAAGGGAAAGACATCAATCCCGACAGCACACTCGATACCTGGGATTACACGGGTAGCGACCTTGGCTGGGGCAACAAGCCGCCGTATGCATACGTGCTGGGCGGTCTCGGCCCGGGCAGGGCGGGCAACGGCGCTCAGCTGGACTGGGCGTTCACCTATAACAGCGGCTGGAACAAGCAATTCTTCCGGGACCAGGTTTATGACATGTCCAACGGTCTGATCAGTGGGGGAGCGATTGTGCATTACGGTGGCGATGTTTCGCCCCTTCGATGAGACAACATCTGTTTGTTACGGGACGCTGCAGGCTGCAAGAATCAAATAAGACAGAAAGGTTCTCCGCGATGAGGTTGCGGGCATTCACTCTGATTGAACTCCTGATTGTGGTGGCGATTATCGGGATTCTGGCGGCGATTGCGGTTCCGAATTTCATGAATGCGCGAATCAAGGCATCGGTTACGCGCGCAAAAGCGGATCTGAAAGCGGCGACCACGGCTTTGGAGATGTATCGCCTGGACAATCAAAGATATATCCGCACCATGGCAGGCGCTTCGGAACTCTGGCAGTTGACAACACCGATGGCCTATATGAACTCGGTCCCCCGGGACTATTTTATGGGGAATCAAAAAGGAAAAGAGCTCAATCCCGACAGCACCATGGATACGTGGGATTACACGGGTAGTGACTTAGGCTGGGGAGGGAAACCGCCTCATGCGTATGTGGTGGGAGGTCTGGGACCGTCGAAAACAGGGGGCGTCTCTCAGTTGGACTGGGCCTGGAACGGCCCGAACAAATGGGACCCGAAGTTTTTCCGGGATGGGATTTACGATATGTCCAATGGTTTGATCAGTGCTGGAACGATCGTGCATTATGGCGGCGATGTTTCGCCCCTTCGATAAGAGAACAACCGTTTGAAGCAGAAGGGAAATTGACGATGAGGTTGCGAGCATTCACTCTGATTGAACTTTTGATTGTAGTGGCGATTATCGGAATCCTGGCGGCAATAGCGGTCCCGAATTTCATGAACGCACGGATCAAGGCGGCGGTAGCCCGATGCCAGGCGGACATGAAAGCGGCGACCAATGCCCTGGAGATGTATCGCATGGACAACGGGAAATACATCAAGACTTACGGTGGCGCATCGGAACTGTTTCAACTCACCACGCCGATGGCCTATCTGAGCTCCGTGCCGCCGGATTATTTCATTTCACAGCACCAGACAGGCAAGAATTTCAACTCGGATAGTACCTCGAATTCCTGGGATTATTCCGGGAACGACCTTGGGTGGAATAGCAAGCCTCCCCACGCATATATGCTCAGCAGTATCGGTCCTGCACAAACCGGGCATGGTCCTCACCCGGAATGGTACATGAAAGGACCGAATAACTGGAACAACCTGATTTTCCGGGACTCCTCGTATATGCCCTCAAACGGTATTAAGAGCGCGGGCGCAATTATGCAATTCGGCGGCGATAAGCGACCGGTCTGGTAATGCGGGATTTCGGCGAGATTCTGAAAAGAAATACCAACAACTCCGGTTCGAAGGAGGAAGGTGGCACTTCATGAAATCGAAAGCGTTCACGTTGATCGAGCTTCTGATTGTGGTTGCGATTATCGGAATTCTTGCGGCGATTGCGGTTCCCAATTTCATGAATGCAAGAATCAAGGCGGCGGTGTCACGAGTTGAGGCCGATATGAAGGCCACAACGACCGCCCTGGAGATGTACCGCCTGGATTATGGGAAGTATGTCAAGACAATGGCGGGCGCATCCGATATTGTGCAACTCACCACTCCGATTCCATACCTGGCGTCCATGCCCAAAGACTATTTTCAGGGGAACGACGATCCGAAAACCTTCAATCCCGACAGCCAGACCAATTCCTGGGAATACACGAGCAACAGCCTGGGATGGGGGTGGAAGCCGCCTCATGCCTACATGGTCAGCAGTGTCGGTCCGGCCAAAACCGGTCACGGTCCTCACCTGGACTGGGCCTATACAGGGCCGAATAATTGGAACAAACAGTATTTCCGCGATGTGATGTACAATATCAGTAACGGTATCCTGAGCGCCGGTGCGATCATCAAGTACGGCGGCGATGTCTCGCCGCTGAACTGAGCGCTTGCGTCGGTTCCCGCTTGTCCACATTCCTGCCTGAGATTCCTCACATTCGTTCGGAATGACAGGAAGGTCGCTCGATATTCCGGTTCATTCGATATATCCCAAGCCTCTCAGGCGGTCATCTATGTGAATTTCCTCGCCCGTTTCATCCTTGACCGCCGGAGGTGGCGGATAGGAATCGACCCAGGATATTGGATGCCGGTCGAGATAGCCATCAAGGAACATTTCTTCCAGTACCCGCCCCGGCATTTCTTTACTTACAGGTAATCCCAGAATCGCTAACAATGTCGGAGCGATGTCCAATACTCCAGCGTCCTGAAACCGTATTCCCAACACGATCTCAGGCCCTTTCACAATTAGAATACCGTTGGAGCGGTGAGAACCGGATAGATGACGGATCTCGTAGAGTTCCTCTTTTGGGATCAATTGTCCATTTACACGAAGACCCTCTGTTACCGCAAGCGGCGATTCGGGATCGACCAGCATCTCCATCTGCGGATTGAGAATCATATCTCCGTTCTCGTCCGAAATTTCGAATAAAGGAGTTTCTTGTTCGGCCAAACTGAGATCTCGCAATGTTTTCCGCACCCTTTCCGACTGCTCATCCGTGAGATCAATCACGGGATGGAGAATGTAACGGCGCTGGGCGAATGAGACCGAAAACCAGCCTCGCATACCCGCTGCTTCCAGAATACGATCCATATTGAAGACATACCGCGCCGGGGCGGCATAATCCGGTCCCATCCCATGGTCCGATAACACAACAATAGTCGTTTCCTGGGGAAGAACGGCCAGCAGCCTGCCGACTGCGGCATCCGCCAGGCGATAGTAGTCGGGAATAACGTATCTGTATTCCGGGCGTGGCTTCTGCGGACTTTCTTTAAAACCTGTCGGATCAAAATCTTTCCAGAAACGATGTCCGAGATGATCCATTCCGTAAAGACAGAAACAGGTGACCTGCGGATTCTGTTCGCGCAGCAACGCCAGGTAGACATCCACACACGGCATAACAGAGATGAAATGCTGCCGGATGAATGCTTCATCAGGATCGACGGGGATTTGCAGAGGATTGTTCGTGTATTCAATTGCGGTAGGGATTTGCCATCCGTTCAGGATTCCGCGAAACAGTATGTTGAGGGGGCGCGCATCACCGCGGGAAGAATCGCGATTAAGATTGAGTTCCTGTATGAAAGAATATCGTGCGGGGATGGTCTCGGTAGAGCGTGCCATCCAGGAGGGGATGGTAAAGACAAATTGATTTTCCGGCGGCCAGGTCAGAAGCCACCCGAACAGGCCCGTTCTTTTCCCGTGTGACGCAGTGATATCCCACACCCGCGCGCACTTGAGATCCGCGCGGGTTCCGTAGTAACCGGTAATGCCGTGGTGCTCCGGCAGCCTGCCGGTAGCGATGGACGTCCAGATCACCGGCGACCAGATGGGCGAGAGCGTTTCCAGCGGCCCTCGCGCACCATCCCTGCACAGCGAAGCAAGATGCGGAAGATCGCCCGCCTGGATCATGGGGTCCATGATGTCCCAGGTGGCCGCATCCAGCCCAATGACTACCAGTTTGGGCCAGGCAGGACCCAGAGTGCGGGATGAACGCGAAACAGCTACTCCCCAGACACCGAGCCAGATGGATATCAAGAGAAGACACACAAGAATAAAGATTTTCAGGTTGAGGAAGAAGTGCCGATACCGGGGAAACAATAAGGCAATTCCCTGCCCTGCTATGAGACCGATCAGGCCGGGAATGAATGCGATAAAGAATAGAGTCCAGCCAAGATGACTAAAGAAAACGGGATTGTGAAAGGCAGTGAATAGAGCCGGGGGTATCGCGAGGGCACCCCCGAAAAGGAATCCTATTAGCCGGGTGTAGCGGTGACTTCCTGGCATCGCTAATTTCCCTCACCCCAACCCTCTCCCGGAGGGAGAGGGAGAAGAAGATGTGCGATCCTACAAATCACCGTCAAGATGCCGGTGCCGCCCGGTATCTCCCTCACCCCAACCCTCTCCCGGAGGGAGAGGGAGAAGAGGGATTCGTGATGTTATTTCTTCCACACAATTTCCGCCTGGGGCGGGGTGGCATAGCCGGCAAAGCGGTCAGCGATCCGGGCCTGGTCCGTGTCGCCCGCATGAAGGACGACGCGATAATTAAAGGTCAGCGATTTGCCCGCCGGAAGCAGGTAATCGCCGACGTGTTTGTTCGGCTGATCGCGCTCGGACTTGATCGGCAATTGGAAGAAATCGCGCAAACCGAAACAATTTGCGGAATACAGGCCGTAATCGCGAATGTGCCACCAAGTCGGGTAACGAAGGTTAGTCGGATGATCGAACACGGCAATCCCGACTACATTTCCATCCAGTGTTCCGTAATAGTCGCACCAGGCTGCCCGATGCGCCCAGCATTCTTTTGCGCCTTGCCCGCCTTCGGAATTGCGCATGACGCCGTTCCCGTGCGATTCGTCAATCTTGGGATTCAGGCGGAACGAGCAAATGCCGCCCTCTTTGGTCGCGCCGAACAGGGCATCCCCATCCGTCGCGGTAAAGGTCACGACGCTGTCGATCACGCGGGCTTCCTCGGGCGTATTGTAGAACAGGTATTCCCGCTGCTCGGAAACACACCGCTGCCCGTCCGCCTTCATCCAGCTATTTTTGGCCAGAATTCTTCCGTACACCGCGCCGGACTCCGCGACCGCGATTTCATCGGTTTTCTGGATGTCTTTCCCCATCATCCAGAAATCGCCGCCGTTGACATCCCCATAGGACACCCAGAATGAACGATGGTGCGGATGATCCTGCGCTTTCAGTTCTTTTTCAAAATCCAGATTTTCCATGGGGAACCCACGGGTGAGATGTGTCCCTTTCGGGCCGATGACCGGATACAGGTAAGGCTTTTCCGAATCCGGCTGGAAGCAATACGAAGTGATGAGCGTATCGCCCGCTGTGACGTCGATCCGGTAATCCGCTGCTTTCCGAACCTGCATACGCTGCTCCGGTCCTGAGGCGGTCGCCGGAATGAGGCGCAGGATCTGGTCGGCCTCCAATTTCGGTGGGATGAATGTGATCACGCTGCCGGTCCCTTCCGGGCGCACCTGGACGGACAGGAAGATCCCATCGGGGCATTTCAGATACTGCAGATCGCCGGGCGCGATGACTTTGTCGACCGGAATGTTGATCGGGCACCATTTTTGGCCGAACTTGCCGTTCTTGATAACGATCTCCTGAATGCCGGAATCGCAGAACACTGCCGGAGCGAGAACGGCGCAGACGAAAATCGCGGCGATTGCGATGCCTGTATATCGTGTCATTTGGAATTTCCTCCATGGGGAGAATGGCTGAATCGGTTGGATCATCTTCACATAATCGCGGCCCTCCCGCAACCGAAGCGGGGGGATGGGGGAAGCGAACATTGTGGACGGGGTGGACGGGGAGAGATAGGAATTTCCCTCACCCCAACCCTCTCCCGGAGGGAGAGGGAGAAGATCGGCCTCTTCCGGGCGGGTCACAGACCCGCCCCTACGTCGGAATGACATCGCTGACAGAGTGAGAGAGCATCTCTTCCCAATCCGCAATCCGCAATCCGCAATGTAGATTCTACGGAAATATACCCAGGTCCAGGTAGCAGCGAGCGATTTTGTCGATGGAACCGATGAATCCCGCGGTACGCAAGTCGATCCCGCCGTCCTGTTTCTTCTTGATCTCGCGGATCTCGTGGTAAGAGGAGATCATGGTTTCCTCCAATCCGGAGTTGACCAGGTCTTCCTCATCCGCGCCGTGGGCCAGTCGGGTCAGCATTTCCCCGGGGATTTGCTTGCCGGTCATGCGTTCCACTTCCCGCAGGATGGTTGTATTCGTGTTCTCCTCGAACCGTTTGCTGAGACGACCGAACCGGACGTGGGAGAGGTTCTTCAACCACTCGAAATACGAGACCGTGACGCCCCCTGCGTTCAGATAGATATCCGGGATGACCAGCACACCGCGTTTTTCGAGTTCCTCACTGGCATCGGCAGTGGTCGGCCCGTTGGCGGCCTCGGCGACGATCTTTGCCCGAATCCGGTCCACATTGGACAGCGTGATTTGATTTTCCAACGCGGCGGGAACAAGGATATCGCATTCCAGCTCCAGGGCATCCGCCGTGTCGGGGATATTCGTTGCGCCGGGGAAGTCCAGAACGGTTCCGTGTTCGAGGTGATGTTGTTTGACCTTCTCGATATCCAGTCCCTGTTCGCAGGTAATCGCGCCGTTGTGTTCTGCAATGGCGATGATTTTCGCTCCGCCCTGTTCCAGGAACCGGGCTGCATGATAGCCCACATTCCCCAGTCCCTGGATCACAATGCGTTTCCCCTCCAATCCGGTTGATAGTCCCAGGGGATGCAGGTCCTCGGCAATTCGACAGGCCTCCCGAATGCCGAAGAAGACGCCGTGTCCGGTGGCCTCTTTTCGTCCTCGCACACCGCCGAGAGAAGTCGGTTTGCCGGTTACGCAAGCCGGGGCGTCCAATTGGCCTGGGTGGAGTTGGATGTAGGTATCGGCCATCCAGGCCATTTCCCGTGCGCTTGTTCCATAGTCCGGCGCAGGCACATCAATACCGGGCCCCAGGAAGTTTTTCTTGACCAGCTCATAGGTATACCGGCGTGTGATTCGCTCCAGTTCGCTGTCGGAGTACTTGTGCCTGTCGATTTGAATGCCGCCCTTCGCGCCCCCGAACGGCACATTCACCACGGCACATTTGTAAGTCATCAGGGCGGCCAGCGCCTTGATTTCATCCTCATTGACATTGTCGGCGAAGCGGACGCCGCCCTTGGTTGGAAGTTTGTGCTGGCTGTGCTCGGCCCGCCATGCAAAGATCACCTCAATGCTTCCATCGTCCCGCTTCAGTGGAAATGCCATGCGGTAGGTCGCGTTGCAGGCTTTGATCTGTCTCAGAAGACCTTCCGGATGCCTGACATGTTTCGCCGCTCTGTCGAAATTCTGGTTGACCTGTTGGAAGAATTCGATTTTTCCCACGGTTGCGAACCTCCAGCAAATGAAAGTCATCAAGTCTGTATATATATAATATATTACAGAACTGTATTCTTGCCAGTCATCTTTCAATATATACCACAGAAGTCTGCGCACAGGCACTGCTGAATAGTCTTGACAAGTGGTTTCTGGAAGAGTACAGGTATTATATTCTATTCTTACTAAAGATACATGTACTTTGATCGGGTTGGCAAGGGGGGTGAATAGGATCGCAGATGGATCAGGCATCCTATTCCCTCACCCCAACCCTCTCCCGGAGGGAGAGGGGGCCAGAGAGGCGATGTCGGGAAAGCGCCTATTGGCAGGAAATACGAAGCAAGGAGAATATCAAGATGAAAAGATCTGTCGTGTGGATGGCCTCGGTATTTGTTTTCGGTTGTGTGGTGTCAACGGAT
>JAKPYU010000742.1 GCA_029568995.1 Candidatus Omnitrophota bacterium
TCCAAACCCTCTTCATACGTCCCATCGGTCCTATTCGACTCATTCTTTCTCTCTTCAATCCGCACTCCGCACTCCGCAATCCCCAATCCGCAATCCCCAATCCGCACTCCGCACTCCGCAATCCCCAATCCGCAATCCCCAATCCCCAATCCCCAATCCGCACTCCGCAATCCGCAATCCGCAATCCGCAATCCGCAATCCGCAATCCGCAATCGATTCTCCTTCTTGTCCCTCAAATTACACACTATGATATTCCAACTATGCACTGGAGGCTGACAATGAAAATCCCATGGGTTCTACTTCCATTCCTCTTGATTGTGAACAATGTCTCGGCGCAGCCGGTCTCGGCCACGGAGACCATTTCCGCAACCGCCTGCATATCCACGGTCACAACCTCCTGCCAGAAAGCGGTTCTTCCCGGCCAGCCGATTGAGAACCTGACTATCAGCACACAGGGGGCCGCGACGATTATCATCAACTCCAATGTCACTCTTACCGAAAGCGAGATGACGACCACCCAGACTATCTCCGAGGAAGCCGCCCGGCAGCAGGCCGCCGGTGCTCGCCCCACGCCCGCTAAGCCGGAGGAAGAGAAGAAGCCGTACGATGAACTCATCAAGGATGCCACCAAACAGTTGGGCCTCTTCACGGTGTTCATCAAGAAGGACAAGAAAGAGGAAAAGACCTACTGGGAGATCCGTCCGGACCAGTTCTCCACGGACTTTCTTCTGAGCGCCAAGGTCGGACACGGCGTCGGAGCCTTGTTCCCCGGCAAGGTGCTGGAATCGAAGGTGCTCCGGTTCCGCCGTCTGGATGACAAAGTCCAGTTGATCGAACCCCATCCCCGCTACCAGGCGGCCCCCGATTCCCCGATCAAGAAAGGAGTCGAGCGGGCTTACGGCGAATCCATCATCGCCTCGTTTCCTATTTCTGCCACCAACCCGGCGTCGGATTCCTGTGTAATGGATGTGCAACCGTTCTTCCTGTCGGATTTTTCCGAGATCGGCAAGGCGCTTGAGGGCTATAGCCTGGACAAGGGCGAAAGCCGCATCGAGCAGGTCAAAGTCTTCCCGGAGAACATCGAGATCTATGCCCGTCAGCATTTCAAATCGGCGGGCAAGACCGAAACCAAGGCTTTGGCGGACCCCTCCAGCGCCCTGGTTCTTCTCCGGTTCAGCTTCCGCACGCTGCCGAAATCGAACTTTGTGCCTCGTCCCGCCGATGACCGCGTGGGCCATTTCATCGAGGCCTTCCAGGACCTTTCGGATCTCGAATCGCGGGATGCCTACGTCCGTCATGTCACCGCATGGAACATCGAGAAAGCCAGCCCGGAACTCGATATCTCCCCGCCGAAAGAACCGCTGGTGTTCTGGATCGAGAATACGGTTCCCTATCAATACCGCGAGGCGGCCAAAGAAGGCGTGGAGATGTGGAACAAGGCGTTCCGCGCCGCCGGGTATGAGAATGCCGTGGTCGCGAAGCAGATGCCCGATGATGCCGACTGGGACCCCGAGGATTCCCGCTATCATACGGTTCATTGGAATACCATGGAGGATCTTCCGTTCGCCGGTCTCGGACAATGGGTTGCCAACCCATTGACGGGCGAGATTCTCGACTGCGATGTCATCATTGATGGGGATGTTGTGCGCTATCTGCGTCGAATCCGCCAGTTCTATGAACCCATTCGTGGTTTGCCGGAACACAGCAGCCCGGATTCCTGCCAATACGGGTTA
>JAKPYU010000778.1 GCA_029568995.1 Candidatus Omnitrophota bacterium
CATTTCACCCTGGGAAAGCAACAGCCGAAGGATGAGCCTTACATCAAAGCGGTGAGCGGGTCGCTGATTGTGCAGGGTTGCGAATTCTTCGACCACAACAGGGTATCGCCGGATATCTTCGTCGGTGAGAATGTCCAAACGGCTGTCATTATGGGGAACAAATTGAGTGGCGCGGATAAAGTTTCTGCTCCCAAGGACAGGCCGGGACAGGTGCAGGTGTTGGGGAATGTCTCTGCGCCGTGAGTGAGGAGTTGCCGTCCGTCTCGGTCGATAGAACCCGATTCCCGGATTACTATTGTGACAGGCTGAATATTTCGATGAGATTTCTCCCTTCGGTCGAAATGACAGGGCCAATGTCATTCCGAACGGATGTGAGGAATCTCTACGGATCAATTGAGATTTGTGTCGATCACAAAGGCACGCAGATCATACGGTTCTATTTCGACGGTGTCTCCCGCCTGAAATCGTTCTTCCGTAAGAAGATCCTCAGCAATAGGACTTGTCCAGGTTTTCTTTTCCCCGGTCTTGTTGATGACAAAGACAATCGGTCCGAAAGGATGCGCTCGGTCACAGACAAAAAGATCCCGATCCTGTCGCTGTGGGATCCGAGAGGCGAATAGAATCCTCTCCAGCGCGGTTTGAAAGTCCTTGCAGTTCTCGCCCAGGATGGAATGGCTGAACAGTGTGCCGAAAAGATATGCAGTGCCTTCACCGACGGTGTTCTTTGTTCCGACAATCTCATCATTCCAGCGTAGAATGGGTTCGGCGGTGGTCGGTTGAAAGGTCTGAATATACATCGCGGCTTTCGGTTGGAGACCTTCCAGCATTCCTATGCCGGTAAGTCGTGTCGCGGGCAGCAGATCGCCGAACCGCCGGGGTTCCGGCGTCCATCTCTTCTGCCCGTCGAATTCCGCAACCTGCCGGATGGAGGCGTGACGTACGCCGAACAGTTGTTCCGCTTCGCGGCTCATAAAGGACAGGCGGGCGAATCCATGTTCATCGAACCGGGACGGAGTCGGCCCGGCAATCAGCACGCCGCCCTGTTCCACATAACTCCGCAGTTTTTGTGCGGTCTCATCGGACATCACCGCCGGGAATGGATGAATCACCACCCGATAGGATGAAAGACTATGAGGCTCCTCTCGGTCGCCATCCATAAAATCCGCCTCAATTCCGGCGTCAAAACAGGCGCGGTAACAGCCACGTATCGCTTCCACGACAATCCCGGCCTGCCCCGATCCCTGGGCGAATCGAAACAGTGCCTCGTCCTGGAACAAGGCGACCGGAGTGATCGGATTGACCGCACCGACCAATCGTATTTGATGCTTCTTCGTTGCTTTGGCGAACGACCGGATGACTTCCGCACGCTCCGTCGGTTTCCCTTCGGCATCGAGGAATCCCTGCCCCTGGGCCTCATTCCAGAAATGCTCTGGGCGCGTGTTCCACAAAATCACACCCTGGCTTCCCGCTGCCAACTGAAGCAACAGCCATCTCCGAAGGTCCGCTCCGGTTACCTCGCCGCGCACTGTAAACGCATCGTTGTACGGGCCGCAGGCCATCTCCGAAACAAGAAACTGGCGCTCTCGGACCGTCTTTGTATGGGTTTTTGCAGCGCATCGCGAATAGCTGAGGTGAAACAACGATCCCCACAATTCCTGGTATCGAGAAAAATCCCGATCCATCAGCCGCTCGCTCGGCTCAAATCCCTTGAAAATCGACACGGTGGGATAAAAGGATGTCCCATAAAAGTCGAGGCATTCCGAAAAATGGAATTCGCAGGTTGTTCCGAAATAGGGCGTTGCGGTGTGCGCGCCGACCGGACGTTTCAATGCGTCGTGCTTCAGAAGGGCCTGTCTGCGCCAATTCAACGTGTTTCCGATGTATTCCTCGTGAATGAATCGAGACCAGTCGAGATAGCTCGGCACGGAAAAAGAAACACGCGGCGGATCGACTTCCCGCCAGCTTCCATAACGGATTTTCCATCCGTCATTCAACGCATCCAGTGTCTTGTACTTCTCGCGCAGGAAGTCCCGGAAATGGTCCAGAGTCTCCGGGTTGTACGGAACCAGTTTGTCTGCCGGAGACGCGCCGGATTTGAAATACCAGAGATGCGCCTCCTGCCAGACATTCCAGTACACCACATTCTCATAGGCGCTCATCTCCTCTGCAATTCTTGCCAGGAATCGTTCCGCTTCTTTCTGCACGCCCGGATGATCCCAGCAGGGACCGGGTTTGCCGTCGGCGGGCATGACATATTGTGTCGGGTCTTCATAAGGCTGATTGGAGGCATTCAACAGGCGGCAGTCGGGATATGCATCCCAGACCCATTTGGGCATAACCTCCATGGTGACTGTGATGGAGGCCATCAGGTCCAATTTACGGGCCTCCTCCACAAGCGTCTTGAGGTTGCTGAAATCGTATTTATCCTCGCGCGGATTGTCCCAGGCCCAGGTTTCCTGGATATTCACCAAGTTCATCCCCAGCTCTTTCATGGTCGCCATGTCCGCCAGAACCGAATCCATGTCCAGCGAGGGAACCCGGTAAATGTGTGCGCCGAAAAAGTAAGGGTGACTCAATCTCCCTGCCGCGTCTTTCGACAGTCGAAAATCCTGAGCCGTTGCAGGCGGGGAATAACCGCAAAATAGAAAGGCACATAATCCGATACGGGTGAAAATCTTCATGGCAGCCCTCTTTTCGGACGGATTTCGATTTCCTGGCGACATATTTTCCCATTATCCCATCGTCCAATAGGAGCGAGAGAAGATCAAGGAAAGAGAAAGCAAATCTGTTGACGAAACAGGATTCCCAAACTACCATGGTATCCATGGTGTTGAACCCGAAGGTCCAACGGATACATCCATTGCATGTCGAGGTTGACAAGCCTATGCCCGGTCAAAAACGCGGTTTCACATTGATTGAGCTGCTGATTGTGGTGGCGATTATCGGCATATTGGCGGCAATTGCCGTGCCGAACTTTATGAACGCGCGAGTCCGAGCGAAGGTGGCCGGTGTTCGGGCGGAATTGCGCGCACTAGGCAACGCGCTCGAATCTTACCGCCTGGACAACAATGCCTATCCCTGGCCGCGAATCAACAATCGCTTCGATACCGCGAACCACATCGCCAATGTTCTCGAACTGACCACGCCGATTGCCTATATGAGCACCGTGGACATGGATGACCCCTTTGTCCCAGAAAAGTTCTGGGTTTCTTATGCAACAACCGGCAGTCATCCGACCTATGTCTATGTGAACTACCACGGACAATGGGGAAACGATTATTACAAGAATCAGCTGAGCCAGATTCCCGAAGGATACGGGATGACCTCGCATGGTCCCGATGAAAAGGATTCCGGCGGTGTCCATTGGCCGCTGTTTGTTCATTTGCAGGGAAAGACTGTCGCGGAGGCGAATGGCCTTATTTACGATCCCAGCAATGGCCTGAAGAGTCCCGGCGATATCGTGCGATATGGCGGCGCAGTCCAGGCATCTTCAATGGGCGGCGGCAGCTGAGGCAGGACTTGTTCTTCAGGGGGAGTAATCTTGGGAAATATGGGGGAGTGCCTCTGCGATTGGATCACGACGTCGTAGGGGCAAGCTCCTGTGCTTGCCCTTGTTGTCTTTCTTCTCCCTCTCCCTCCCGGAGAGGGTTGGGGTGAGGGTCTTCGTGAGTCACCGGGAAACTCCCTGTTCAAACCAGGCTCGATTCTCCCGTGGACAGCTTGCAGTTTCCCTCTCTTCTCCACACATCAAGTATCAGCTCATAGCGCGATAGCGGCATTCCTGTGTAGATGCAGTTGCTGGTGGAGAATATGTACCCACCGCCGGGCATTCCGTGCCGAAGGGCATACCGTGCGGATTCCACGACCTGTTCTTCCGTCCCCGTCTGCATCAGGCCGCAGTTCACATTCCCGATCAGGCATATCCGGTTTCCGTAAAGCCGTTTGACCTCTGCGATATCCACCCTGGCCTGCGGATCAAGCGAATGCAGCGCGTGAGGATTGCATTCGACGAGCTGGTCGAGAATCGGCATGATGTTGCCGTCGGTGTGTTTGATGGCGTAGAATCCCAAGTCGCGGTACCCACGGATGAGCTGCGCAAGATAGGGAGTGACAAATTCCGAAAAGTGATTCGGACTTAAAAACGGGCCATCATTCAGGCAATAATCCGAACAAAGCGCGAATCCGTCCACATCGGTTTGTTCACGAAGAATTTCGGCCCTCTGCAACGCCTCATCGACACCCGTCTGCGCCTGGTGTTTCAGGCCGTCAGGTTCATCCGCCATTCGAACGACAAAATCCATCATGTGTTCGCCGTCCGGAATGGAAAATGTGGCATCCCCGTCCGCAATCAGGAAATACCGGTCCCCGGTACGGTCGCGAATCAGGTCCACCAGCCGGATCAGTTCCTCAATGCGCTTCGCGATTCCTCCCGGCAAAATCACGAAAATGGCGCTGTGCTCGAATCGCTCTGCTATGGTGATATACAGATCCGCCATGTCCTTGCGATGAAGTTGGCGTTCTTTCTCTTCCATCTGGTCCCATTGGCCGAAAACGCGCTGGCTGAAATGGGGCCTGCCGAATGCCCCCATGGTCAGAAAAAACACCAGTTCGAAATGGGGGACTCTCCCGACAAACGGCGTCCGTTCCAGTGCGGCGATGAATCGTTCTCTCGGTTGCATGATTGTTTGGCCGGTCCTATCGTGCGGCGACCAGGTCCTCCAGGAATTTCTTGGCCTTCTTGGCCTCTTCCAGCATGGCGGGGAGGTCGCCTCGTGTCAGGGTTTCGATCACCAACGGCCCATGGGTGAATCCGTGTTCACTGAGAGCCTTCATCACACCCGGAAAATCCACCATGCCGGTCCCCGGAGTCAGCATGACCTCTTTGGGGTGCTTATAGTCTTTTACGCACATTCCCGTGACCGGCGTGGTGAGTGTTGTGGCATCCTTCACCGGGTCCAAAGTACCATCGGAGTAATAGAAGATATTCCCCGGATCGTACCAGAACGAATAATTCCGATGCCCCACCGTCTCAACCGCCTTGCAGCATTGCGGCCCGGTGGCGTTCAGTCCGCCGTGAGGCTTGAGAGTGATCCCAACGCCCTTCTTCTCAGCGTAATCGCAGCATTCGGCAATGGCCTTGTAATAGACGTCATATAACTCCGCGCTCTCAATCCCCGCAGTCAGCAGGGTTTTTGAGCCGACCGTGGCGGAGTGATCGATCAGTGTCTTCAATGCTGCAACCCCCGCGTCCAACGACTCGTTCACCGGAAAGCCACCGCCATAGACGGAAAGGACTTTCAGATTCCGTTTCTTGACTTCCTCCGCCACCTTTGCGGCTTCTTCCGATGTGGTTTTCGGCGAAATGACCAGCCGCGTCTCCGACTTGGCGGTCATCAGGCCGACATACTGGAATCCGGCTTCCGCGATGGCATCCAACGCGATCAGGTATTCGTACTCGTCCCATGGGCGTGTGTAACAGCCGATTTGCCATCCTTCTTGTGCCGCCCAGGTCCTTCCGCTCGGAACGGACATTGCTGTGCCTCCCAATATCCCGAAAGCGGTTGTGGTCAGAAAATCCCGACGTGTGACTTGTAAGGACATCTTGCCGTTATCCTCCCTTCTTGTGGATCTCTTCACCCTTCAAAATCAGGAGGATACTTTGAACGACCGGGCTGTTCAAGCGGATGCCGATGACGCAGAATAATTGCCGCTTACACCGAGCGCCACACCGAAAGGGCCTCCACATGAATCATCCCCACAGAACGATCCTCTTCCTTATGCTTGGTGCTGTGATTGCGAGTCAGGCGTATGCCCTCGATTTCCCCGGACCGAATCCCGGCGTTGCCCATGCGCGAATGGATGCCTATCGCCTGGCGCTGGACAACGACATCGTTTCCCAGGAATGGAGGATCGACCAGGGATCGTTTCGGGCCTTGCGTATTGCGGACCGTCTGCACTCCGCGACCCTCGAACTGGAGGGGGCCGAAGCCTTTCGGATTGTCCTTCAAGATGGAACCTGCCTCAACGCATCCCAGTTTCAACTTGTCGGGAAACCGATCCCAAAACTCCTGAAAGAGTTCCCGGATGCTGCTGTTCTGGCGCGGCACTCCCCCGGAAGAGCCTTGGCGCTCACGCTGGTCTCGCCGGATGGTTCTCTCCAGGTCAATTGGCAGGCCACGCTCCGAGACAATTCCAATGCCATTCGACAGGAAATCACTCTGACCGCCGCAAAAACCGAGATTCCGATTCGCGATGTCGTTCTTGTCGAAATTCCGCCCCATGGCGTTGAGGTTTCGGGCGTTGTACCCGGTTCGCCCATGGTGTCCGAAAATATGTTTTTTGCCTATGAGCATCCCAACGCGACCTCTTCCATCCAGGAATTTGAAGAAGCGGAAGAGAGCACAGCGAAGAATAACCCAGCGGTATCCGCCGCGATTGATTTCAAGAAGAGCCATGCCTGGAGCCTTCTGACCCTGGACTACGTATTGAAACCAAAGGAGTCCACAACACAGTCCTCGGTCGTCGGCGTTGTGCCCCAGGGGCAGATGCGCCGGGGATTCCTGTATTATCTCGAACGCGAACGCGCACACCCGTATCGTCCGTTTCCCCATTACAATTCCTGGTATGACATCAGCTGGGCCAATTTGAAGTTCAAAGAGGAAGACTGCCTGAAAGTAGTCAACCTGTTTGGTGAGGAACTGAATAAACGGAATATTGCGCTCGACTCTTATGTATGGGATGACGGATGGGACAACCCCGCGACTCTCTGGCGGCCCCTGAAAGAGAACTTCCCCAACGGGTTCTCGACTATTCTGGAAACCGCCCGCCAATATGACAGCGCCCTGGGATTCTGGATGTCCCCCTTCGGCGGATACGGCCAGGCCGCGACGGATCGCTACACGTACGGGGCAGAGCAGGGATTTGAATTCAAGAATGAACGATTTGCACTGTCTGGGCCGAAATACTAT
>JAKPYU010000781.1 GCA_029568995.1 Candidatus Omnitrophota bacterium
CACGGTCCGGTCGCTGACACCAATGACTTCCCAGTTGATCTCGCGCCCCTCCCGTTTGGCCTTCAGGCGCTCATTCTCTTCCTCGCGCAGGGTATAGCGGTCCCACAGCCCGACACCGACATTCGGTTCCAGGTGGATGAACTTCCAATCGACAATTTCGCCTTCAAAGCGGCCCTGTTCGTCCTGCAAGATCACCTTGGAACCGATTCGCTTCCCGTCGGAATCGTACTCCGCTTCGATATCCACCAGCCGCCCCCTTCGCTTGAAAACCGGCGTCGCCAGGTAATCCAGCATCAGGTACGGCGGCCATCCGTACGAGACGCCGCGCAGGTCCTTGCCGATTTCCCGTTCCCGCTGCTCCCGGTAGGTCTTGGCGTATTTCCTCGCGAAACGCGCCATGGCTTCCATTACCTTTGGCGCTTGCTCTTCCAGTTTCGGACGCAACCTATTGCGGAACCGCTCCTGTACCAAATCATCCCGCAGCGGTTCCAGTGTGCCGCCGCGTCCCACATTCGTCGCCACCTGAAGGCTCATCAGGATAATGGGAAACGCGGTCTGATATGGCTCATCCGGCCCCGAAGAGCAGACTACAACGCGCAGAGAGCAATAGATCTGCGACCGTGGATACGTGTCCCGATTCACCGGCATGTTCCATTCCAGGATCTGGCGGTCCACAAACGAACGCATCAGATCGTCGCTCGCCCAGAATTCCGGCGAGGTGAGAACTGCCGCCTGAATGACTACATTCTGAGACCGCGAGACATCGTAGACAAACTCCGCCGCCTGGCGGACCGCCTCCGCATGCACCCGGCCATGATCGTCCTGCATTTCAAATACTTTCAGGTTCCGCGCCCCGGACTCGGCAGCCCCCTTAATCAATATAATCGGATGCTCTTCCGCAAACTTCCGCAGGCCGATATATCCGTCATTGGGAATCCCGTTCTCGATTCGAGCCAGGATATCTTTTGCGGGAATCCCTTCGTTATATGCCCGCCTCCAGTCGATTTCCGGCGGAAGATCCACGCCGCTCTTCCGGTCGTAGATCTGCGGATAGAGGGACTTGTCGTAGGTAATATCCGAAAAGATCAACGATTGAACGGTGGCTGGAAGCCCGGCATCTTCCAGTTCGCCCGATTCATAGATCGAGAGACCGTGATAGGGGATAGCGGCCCCAACCGTTACAGGACAGCTAAATCGCACCGCAAGGCGAATCCCTTTCGGCTGAAGCCGCCCCGACTTTTCTTCCGCATCGAGCACCGATTCGATTTCTTCATCGGATAGCCCCCGATGCCGTCGAAGAGCCTCGGCGAACTCGTCGCGCGTGACATAGAGATGAGCGCCATCGACTACAAGCCTCGGTTTTCTCGCGCCCTTCTTCGTTACGAATCTCCCGAATCGCGTAATCAACACATTCGCTCCGCACTTCCCTTCCCCCTGCAAGTCGCAATTCAGTGTCGGGCCTTCCCGCAAGGCGCGGGAAACGTGCGTCCGGCCCACCGGGAACAGGAACGCAAGATTGACTCGTTCATCGGCAGAGATGATATTCGGATCGAATTTCTCGAAGATGACCGGGATTGGGAACCCGTCGCTGCGCATAAAACAGACTTCGCGCAGCTGATTGTAAGCGCGCCACCGGCGCTCGGTCGGTGTCGGCGCATCGGCCCCGATTCCGGGCAACTCATTCGATCCGGTGAAATCGCCCAGGAAATGGTCCCGCTCAGAGGCCCGGCAATCGGCTAATTCCGTACGATGAATCATCAGGTCGCGAATGTACTCATACAACCAACGGTGATGTTTCACCGCCAACTCGTACCGTTCTTCCGGGGAAAGACCCAGGAAACCCGACCCACGAGAATACGCCCACGGCCAGTATTCGCAGCGGTGATCGTTCACCGTCTCCGCAAAGAAATCGGTGAGACTTTTCCAGAATACCCTCTGATCGTACTCGCCGCGTTGCTGGTAGACAAATTCCAGTGTCTGGGCCAGGGCAAATGTCACATAGAAATATTCAATGCCCTCGGCTATTGTGGCCAATTTCTCTTTGTCGCCTTCGGCGGCTTCCGCCACGCGCGCCAAATCGCCGATGTTTTCGTATCCGCCCGCGACTTTCTTCCAATCTTCCAGGATCATTTCCCTGCCGGAGAACACAACTCCAAGATCCTCCGAGATCCGTTCCCGCAGCACGCGATTCTCGGCAGGAACGATTTCCTGGGCCAGCGCCACCAGTGCGTTCCGGGCATGAGCAATCAATGCTCCGAATTCATGATTGAGATGAGACAGCAATTCGAGCGAATTGCCCCCGGATTCCCCTTTGAGAGCCGCCTCCAGGTCAATCCCCAATTGACTCATCACACGGCGCGCCTTCCGTGAGTAAGAATCAAATGACTCCTTCTGAGAGGCATCGAATACCGATTGAAATCCCTTCTCGCGGTTGGAGAATGCCTGGGCGCGCATCGCCCGCTGCTGCAATGCGCGACGACGTTCCAGCGCTTCCGCCGCCGCCACTTCCACCGCTTTACTGGAGGATTCGACTAACTGCTGCTGCTCGAACTGCTGCGTTTCGGAAATATATTTGCAGCGAACCAGCGCCTTAATCAAGAGATCGATCTCACGTGGCGTAAACGATTGCTGCGGCGTGGAACGCGGCCCGTCGAATGCCGTCGCCGATTGACGTTCCCGCCGACGAATAACGTCTATTCCTTTCACGAAGAGAGCTCGCATTTCACGAACACGCTCATCCAGCTCGCCGGTAACAACAAAAAGCCCGCCGATACCCGCAATCCAGGTTCCAAAATCCAGGTGCCAGAGAGGCAGGCCGCTGGACAATTTCGCTAACGCCTGGCTGATAAACGCATCGCCTTCGCGCCAGGTTTCGTATCGCTTCAGGCGTTCCTCTTCGCGAAGTGCTTTACCGGCCTCATCCTCTTCCTGTATGTTGTGAAGAAGATCGGCGTAAAACGCCTTTGCCTCTTGAACCGCTCGGTCTCGAACCTTGTCATCCGTAGCCAGCGCAACCGCTTCAATGTGGCGATACAGATTCAAGGCGCGTTCCCGTTTCCGGTGCATTTCCTCTCGCAGGCGGTCTACATTAGAGGCCCCCAGCCCGATAGCCCGATAGATTCCCCGCCGCCCAAACTTTTCGCAGGCGGCAAAGAAAGTCATAATGTCTCGATAGGTCAACGCCCGCCGCTTCTTGCCCGCGCCACCATCCGCAATCGCCAACGAACTGTTCGGATTTCCATACAGCATCAGGGCAACCAATTTCGGTGCATCGTCGATCAGGTCCAATAGTTCCCGGAACGGGATGCCCGTGTTGAGCACGTCGATCCCCTGGACATCCTTCTCGTAATCACGGCCCGGTCCCCGATACTTGAGTACCAATGCGTGAATGTTGCCGCCGATATCGGCAATCAGGCGATTTCGCTGGTCCTCGGGAAGGTCCTTGATCCCGGCCCATTGCACCAATTTGCCGCCGTACACCTTGGCGTTCGCCGTAATCTGCTCCTCGCTCAGCCCGACATCCGCTAGTTTTGTCTTGACCGATTCCGCCACGGTATCCAGGCGTGTATCCGCCGTGTAGTGCAGCACATCCTGGGTAGAGGACATGGTGACCGAGGTCATGACAATATCCGCGGGCGGAAGATGACGCGGGAATGCTCTCTTCAGCATCTCGACGGTGGAGGGATCGGATAGTCTCAGGTCAAAAGACGAAGCCAGTTGTTCCCGCAACCGGAGCGCAACCGGATGCTTGTCATCGGGATCGAAACCGTGTGCCATCAGGTAGACAAGGTTCTGGCCTTCCTCATCCAGGCTGAATGTCAGATGCTCTCCCGTCTGAGCAAATATCTCGAATAGCCGAAGTCCCGTCGAGTACCGGATATCCTGTACCGGCTTGTACTCGGCAGTCAGCGCAATCCGGGCCTGTTCTTCAGTCGGGCAAAGCGATTCATGTTCCCGTGCATCCCGGATGCATTGATAGATCAACCATGCCTTGTAGAACACCATGAACCGGTTGACCTGTTCGGCGCGGATAATCATTTTCTCGACACCCCACCGCGCGGCGAGATTCGCTACCAGTGTCGCCCCATCCACCACTTCGGGCCATGGTCGTCCCAGGCGCACAATCGCCTTGGCAATTTTGGTGATCTGCATGACCAGGAGGCCATCGCGAACTTCGAAGAACTCTTTTAGTGAATCAACAGATAGTAGTTTTTCCGCGGCCCAGACCTGCCAATCCAGTTCGGATTCAAAATCGTTCTTGTGAATCAGGGCTTTTTTCGCCAGGGCCATTACACCGGCCCGATGGTGGTCCGGGATTCCGATCTGGCGCAGCTTCACCTCATTCGTCAGGGAAAGCACAAACGCCAGGAACAAGCCGTCTTTCGGCACGCAGTAACCGCCATATCCTTCCCCGGCGGGAAGCACCAGGCGATCCTCACGCAGATTCATCTGGTCGGCCATGTCCTCCGCATCGCCTTCGGCCACGGCCATAATCAGCAGGGCCAGAGCATTGGACCCGGCAAAATGCGTCACACACAGCGCATTCTCGGATGTTTTCTGAATCTCCGCGTGAGCCAGGGCCGGACGTTCTTCCACACCGCTTTCGTTCACCAGGCTGTAAAATTCAAATCCCGCGCGGGCTGCATAGGCATCCGCTCCACCGACCCACTGCCGCCATTTGACTACCGAATCCCGCTCGCGTTCGCCGAGGTTCACACGGCTGGGCGTGTAAAGCAGGTTGTATCGCTTATTGCCGCCCACGGCCTGGTAATGGTACCTGGGATTCAATACCAGGTGCTGCAAGTCGCGTTCGGCCAGCGTTTCTTTGCGCGCAGTCGATAGCCCCAGGCTGGTGTGCCGCCGCAGATAGGTCGCCACTTTTCCGGGAATACCGCGCGCGGGATTGGCCTCGTGCAGCGCGTCCAACACCCGTTGCCGCGCCTCAAATCGAACCAGGTTCTCCAGTTCCTCCGCATAGTCACGGTCACTGTCGATTACCGAACGCTGCGCGGTGTTCGGGTCGATTCCGGGATGCTCTTTCAGGAACGCACTGACGCGGTCCAGAATCAGCTGCCCGTTATTTTCGATTACCTTGGAAACACAATTCGTTTCCAGTTGGGTGCGATGTTCGTCAATCATTCGTTCCACGGACGGCGGATCTGTAATGATCTCCGCATCTGGATTTCCGTCAGGGTCCTCGTCCAGCAGAACGGCTAATTTCGCGACCTCATTGGCAACCGGAAGAAACGACATCACCACGGTCCCCGTGGCGCGTTCCCGGTCGATACGCTGATCCGCCATGACCTCGTCGATCACAACATCCATGGCGAACTCGTGGATCACTCTCTTTCCGATCCGCGTAATCTGGTTTCGATCCCTGCCGAGACGACTGCGAACCTCCTGCCCCAATCCCTCGCCCTTGATGGCATTGTAAAGGGCCATTTCCTCCTCAATCCAGGACTGCACATAGCCTTCGGTCATTCCGGCGGATTCGGTAGTGAGAATGTGCAGAGACGGCACGGGCCGTAGTCGTTCCAGCGCCCGCGCACCGAGCCGTTCCGCTTCCCGCTGAAGATCAGCGCTCTTGCCGACCAGGGACTTGCAGCGTTTGTACAGAGATTCCGCATCTTTCGCCGAGGCAAAGGCCCCACCAATGGCTGAGGATTTTGCCCCTGCTTCCACTAATACGGGAACGAGGACATCGCGACGAAGACGGCCGGATTTCTCAACCGTTCGGTTAATCTCCAGAATAGCCTTTCGGGCAGAATCGGCAGCCACCGCTGCCACCATCCCGACATAGCCGTTGAGGTCTTTGGCGGATTTCAGAATCGTGCGAATGGCTTCCGCACGGCCCAGGGAAGGATCATCAGCAAGGAGACGCTCCGCCCTGGTCAGTAACCGAGGTTCCTTATCCAGTAGTAGTTGACGGGCGGCGGCAATATGCTCGGAATCCATTACCTCCTCGATATTGCGCGCCCAGAATTCCGCATGAAGCCGGAAGAAGGCCTCCATGGCCTCCTGGTCGACCTCGGTTTCGATGACCTCAACAACGCGCTCTTCCCCGCCGACCTCGACGGGCTTGCGAATCACGCGTTCGTGAATGAACAGCGGAATCGCTTCGACCCAATCCTGAACCTTGATAATCCAATGGGAGTCTTCCGTGTCGCCAGTCGGCAGAAGGATCTTGCCGGGACCGGGCGTGGCGTAGGTGTTGTGTCCGCCACGGCGGGAAAGGTCTTTTAAATCCTCTTCCTTTCCGGGATGGACTTCCCGAAAAGCGTTGGCATTCGCCAAGTTGACCGTTTCGGCGGGGTGTGTGCGCTGCAACAGGATGACATACGCGGCATCCCGTGCAGGCGCTTGCGCCAGTCGAGTTCGAAGTTCGCCGATCAGCCCGAAGATCCGGCTGACATCCGCAAGCAGGTTCTTGCGGTCGCGCTCGGTACGTTCCTCCACGCCGCCTGTCAGCAGGCGGCGAGAGGCTTCCTCACGCTCCTGCATGATCGCCTTGAGCTGGGACGATTGATACTTGATCAACGCCTCTTCCAGCTGGTCGATGGCCCCGACCGCCGTGGAATAAGAGATCTCGCCGGGGCGTCCCATCAGGCTGACGAGCCGCGTGGCAAACGTTTCCAGGTCCCGTACGGTCCGGCAATGCCGGTACAACTCCTGTGCCGTTTCCAACAGCGCCTCTTTACCGGTCACAAGTTTACTGACCGAGAGAAGATGCGCCTGGTTGCCGAACGCGCGTGAGAGACGTCCGCCGACCAGCCTCACGTGATTCTCCAGCGCCCAGTCCGCAATGCGTCGGATGTTCAGCCCTTCCACCTGGGAGTCATAGGTGCTGACGACGGCCTCGTTGATCATCGCGCGCTGCAAGTCTACGTCCTCGCCGGGCTGGTCGAGAATCGCAAGGACACGTTCGTGGTCATAAGGCAAGTCGATCCGCGACTGGCCGATCAGCCAAGTCACCCACAGATCACGCCATTTCAGCGTGCCCTCCAGTTCACGCATCGCGCTTTCGCAAACATGCAGGAATTCCTGCGGATGGTCCGGTCCCAAAGATTCGAGGGATTCGGCGGTTTCCCGGCCCTGCTCGCCTGTCCGGTTCAAAAGGCTGACGGCCTTTTGAAAAGATTTCCTGGGAACGGTAACGGCGGATTCAGGAATGGAACGAGTCAATTCCAACAGGTCGTTCCCCAAGTTACGCAATTCCTCTGCGCCCAGGTGTGCGTATCGTCCGATACGGACACCTTCCATCTGCTCCGCCATCTCCGCGTTCAGAGCGTTTTGCAGGAAGAGCTGAAAGACATGACCGCGGTCAACGGATGCGGCGGATCGCAGGGTTCGCCGCAGCGCCCGACGACGTTCCCGATCCAGTAGAAACCAGAAATCCAGAACCGCATGAATCGCATCCCGCTGTGAGTTGCCGGAGAGAACCGAGAGACCAAACAGCAACACAACGGAGCCAAGCAATTCCGCGCCCAGAACCGCCAGCGGATCTCCCGCAAGCGATTCATCCTCTTCCGAAATGGATACCCCCAACTCGGCAAAACCATCCGCTGCGATTCGGAAAGAGGCCTTTTCCTGCACCACATCGGTGACAACATCGTGACCTTCAAGCCAGCAGATGCGAACAGGGGTGCTTCGGATACCCTTGAGAATCCGACTGACTCTCGGCCCCATGGTGCGCGCCAGAACGCCCTGAGCGGCCGCATTCAGCGTCGCTTTGGCCAGTCGGACGCCGTCCGGATCTCTGCGGGATTCCGGTAATTGAAGCAAGGAAATCTTGTCGGATATTTTCAGGCGGTCTGCGGAGACTTCCACACCCGTATCGCGCCGTGCAACGGCAACACGAGTTTTCGGTGCGGTCCGATCCACACAGTAAACAGGCAGACAGATACGATTCATGGTCAAATCCAACTCCTGGATGGGGTTTCACATTCAGCCGACCGCAGGCATGGCAATCGACAAATCAATCGATTTCTCCCTCGCTAAAAACTACATTGACAATGGGATTGCGGCAAGCTTTCATACCTTGCCGTGATGGAATCTGTTCAGGATGTGAACCTGCTAAGCCGGATTCTTCTCCAGCCAGGCCAGAAAGAAGTCCCGGTCCTTCTTAATCTGTCGGACCAGGTCGGAGGGATTCTCGAAAAAGCGGTCTTCGCGTATGGGACAAAGGATCTCCACAAACAGATCCCGATTGTATAAATCCCCCTCCCAATCCATCAGGAAAACCTCCACTCGTACAGGAGCCGGTTCCGGTCCCTGACGGAACGAAGGGGCCGAGCCGATATACAGAAGGCCCTTGACTCCCTTCGACGCGGTCGACTGAAAGAAAACGCGAGCACCGTAGATTCCCTCGCGAGGTAAGGTCTGTTTCCCGATATCGAGATTGGCCGTCGGAAATCCCAGAATCCGCCCCCGTGCATCCCCGGTAACCACCCGGCCCGCGAGACGATATCGCCGTCCCAGCATGGCTTCCACCGCGTCCAGATCGCCCGCCTGCACCGCCTCCCGAATCCGGGTGCTGCTGAGCGGAAGACCATCGTATTTCATCATGGGCACAATATGTACGCGCTCGAAAAGGCGGCCTTGATACGACTGCAACATTGCCGCATCGCCTCGTCCCCCTTTGCCGAATCGGAAGTTGAATCCGGCATAGATCCGGCGTGCCATAAGGCGTTGCCCCAGGATGGATTCCACAAATTCCTTCGGGGCAATCTCCGCCAAGGCACGATCGAAAGGGGGGGCAACGAGCAGATCGACACCCAGCTCCGCCAGGATCTCTCGTTTGACGGAATGCGGTGTCAGCAGGGACAAATTCTCATTCGGAAGAAGCACTTCAGCCGGATGATTCCGGAAGGTGAAAACCGCCGCAACACCGCCGATCTCGCGCGCCGAGCGCACACACTCCAAGACCAGCGCCTGGTGGGCACGGTGAACACCGTCAAACACCCCCAGGGCAACCGAGACATTGTCGCCCGGATTCAGCTGAATCCCGTCAAGATGATCGACTTCGCGCATCTTCGCCGTTCCAAATCTCGAATTGTGAAAATGGTAATCACTTCCGCGCCTTCGTCGAGGGTAGCATCCTCTCGACCGATCTTTCCCCTCTCCCTCCGGGAGGGGCTTAAGGTCCGGTGGTCTTCACGGAATGACGGTACAGGAAGAAAATCCCGTTACACAATACAATGAACAGTCCGCGAAATGTCATCCTGGAAGCTTACACAGACACGGCAGAGTCCATTGGAAGAATGCCATCCAGGCCCCTTTCTGTTTTGGATCTCTCCCTTGTGCTCAAGTATTGCCTGCTGCGTCGTGCAAAGCAGGAAATCTCCGGAATTAAGCCTGGTATCGCTGATGCACGCTCCGGCCTGGGTTTCGAGGAACTGAATTCCTGCATACAGGACATCTGGAACAAAGACCTGGAAGACCTGCTGCAAATCCTGAAACAGGACCATGATGCCGAACTTGCGCCGGAGGACTCGGAGCGAATTCTCTCGGAAACGTATCGTCAGCGAATGACCTTCCTGGTCTGGGAACAGTTACTTGGACAGCGTTCCGCACCGGAATTGCGTGTCTGTCCGGGCATCCTTCCCGCCGCGGAATATCGCCGTGTCTTCGGTGAGAAACCCGTTGTCCTGATTGTCTTCGAATCGTTCCCCAATATCATGAATGAATGCTTCCCGCTGTTCGTCGATTCCTATGTCCACAACCTGGACACATTCGGCGAACCGCGATGGCAGGTCTGCGCGTCTCATATCGCGTGGCTTGATGGGCAGTGCAAACCTACACGCGCCGCCTTCTACGATGCCGCCAGACATGCGCTCATCGAAACCGACTGCGATCCGCCGCCCCCGGTCCGTGCGGTCCTTGTTCTATGCGCCTCCCCTGCCGCACACCGCACAGTATCGCGCGTCGCCGCTCAGTCCGGGATTCTCCAACTCAATCCCTATCCTGGTGCGGCGGAGACAGCGGACAGCAAAATCGCCTGTTACGATCTATGGAAACAAGCCGGTGTTCCCACTCCGAGAACAGTCCTCATTCCGACACAGAGTTCACCGGCAATAATTCAATCCACTCTGGAGCGGTTTCGAGAAAGCATCGGGAGAGACTCTCTCCTCTGCTCCGTCCAACCCAATTCGGGAACCGAGGGTCACGGCGTAAACAGTCTGATTCTTGAAACCGAGCGGGATTCGGAGGCACTCTCAATGGTCCGGCGGATTCTCAAGGATGATGACGCCATTGTGCGCGAGTGGGTGGGAAATGTCCGTATTCATTACCCGGGTGACACAACGGGACGCGCCTGCGATTTGCGGCTCAATGTCTCTTTCGATGGTGAGAGATACCACGCGGAAAGCGGTTACATGCAGGTCGCAGGCGATGAGCTGTCCATGGTGTCTTCCACATCGCGGGGTGGCACAATCTTGAAATTCAGCCGGGGCGCGCTGGAAAGACTGCACGGTCCCGAAGGTCACACCATCGAGTGGGATCTTGAAATGCTGAATCGAATCCGTGGCATCGCCGAGTCCGCTGTCCAAGTGTTCCCGGAGCTGGGTCTCGTGGGAGTGGATTTGAAACTGGAGATATTCAAGAGCGGAGAGATGGGTGCACAAGTGTTGGATGCGAATCCCCGTCCTGCCGGACTAACCCATTCCGAATTCACTCCGCAACCGGGGAAAAAGGCGGAACCGGGAGTGACTCGCCGTTTGTGGCGACGTATATCAGATGCCGGAACTTGAAGCGGTATTGTCCATGCTGATCACAATCTGCCGGGCTTCCCGCTGGCGGCGAACGCGAATCTGAACGTGCTGGTTCGGTCGCGTCTTGAGAACCTGAAAGACCAGATGGACTCCGTTATTGATCGGAATCTCATTGAAGGCTTCGATAATATCGCCGACCTGAATTCCCGCCCGCTCGGCGGCCCCTCCTTCCTCCAGCTCGGTGACTTGCATGTTTCGTAAGTCAAACGTCAGCCCCAAAGCGCCGCGCTCTCGCTTCCCATACAGGATCAGATCGGTAGCCACATCGGCAACCATCCAGTCCGGAACAGCAAACGCAACACCGGGATAGGGTGCCAGACGATAGTCCAATGCCAGGAGCCCCAGCAGATTGCCCTTCATATCGAAAATCGGCGCCCCTTCGCTGTCATGATAGACCGGCATGAGAGCCTGGAAATATTCCTCGTGGTACGCACGCAATACATTCAATTGATATCCGTAGCCATTGAATCCGCTGTTGCCGATATGTCCGGGGATCGGCGTGGTTTGTTGAGGAGTGTAGCAATGTTGGATCGAAAAAATCGGACTGCCAGCGGGCGGTAACTCCACTACCGGTGAGATGGAGATCACACGATCGAACCGTGCGCCAAACGCCTTGACCAGTGCGATATTCGTAATCGTATCCATTGCGGTCACGGTCGCGTCATACACGGTCTGGTTCGCATCATAGACCTCCAGGCCCATCACGCTGGTCGAGCAAAGAATGGAGGCGTTGCTCGAAACGATCAATCCGTCCCGGTCCACGACCACACCGATGCTGTGATAAACCGGATCGCCTTCCTGGCCTCGCCGACCCACCATTTCCAGGAAACTGCTGTGAACGGCATTGAACCGCTCATACCAGCTCTGCCAGAAGTCCATCACCCCGATTGGCTGGAACTGCTGTTGGGAAAGGGAGTTTAATTCCTTAAGGAATTGGACCAACTCGGCGGTATCCTGGCCCAGTTTCTGTTCATCCGCGCCCGGAACCAGTTTGGCGGTGATCCTCACGGCCCCCTGTCGCACATCCTGGTATACCTGGGAATAATCCACCGGCGCATTCTGGGCTGGTACGATTTGGGCAAACGCAAAAGTCACAATTGCTGCAATCAACACACGAACCATCAGCCAAGTCCTCTTCATGAGTCTGTGGACTATCCGATTTCCGTCATTCCGTTCAGAACCGGAATCACCCTCAACATCATTCCGCCGAAAGCCGGAATCCGGACCTCATACGTAGTGAATCGAAGAATCACAGCCGACCCGGCAGAGAAGCCATTGCGATATCGGACTGCGGGCGGAGAATGGGGAATGGCAGCGAAAGGGTATTCTGCTGAGAAAGAAGATCCTCATAGTTCCCTTGGGGGCTGACCTTTGTGAGACTTTGGAGTTGCTGAAGTCTTTCGGCACTCTTGTTGATTTGCTCCAGTTCTTTCGCAAGATCAACATCTTCGTCCACTCTTACAGCCGGTCCCTGTGTCGGTTTCGAAACGAACGTCGGTTCCGGCATCGGAGTCGGCTTCAGAACGGCAACCGTCTCGACCGGTCGTGTCAGTGGAGGAGCCGTGAGTGTATCCAAATCCCACCAGGCCAGAATGGCCGCCAAAACCCCAACCGCAGCGGCCACCGGAATGGGCCGCAAAACACCCCAACCCCAACCGAAGGAGATCACCTCCCACCATTTTGAAGACTTCCGGGTTGTCCCGAACCGCTCTTCCAGACCCACACGCAGAGTTTCCGGCTGATAGGGAATCTCTGCTTCGTCAATTTCCCATTCCTCCAGGAGACTCCAGGTCTGTTCGAGCTCATATAGATCCCGACGACAATCCCGACAAATCCTCACGTGCCGCTCGACACGCATCCGCTCCTCTGCATCGCAGTCGCAGGACACGTACCTCGACAGAAGATCTTGATCGAATCGGCAAGGATGCTCTTCCATATTATTGATACTCCTCCATCAACGGTCGGAGGATTTGTCTCAGTTTCAAATGCGCCCGGTACGCACGTTGTTTGATCGATTCCGGGGTGACGTTCAAGATCTCGGCAATCTCGATGTATGACAAGCCCTGATATTTGTTCAAAACAATCACTTCTTTCTGGTCCGGCGAGAGAGAGTTGATGGCACGCATAATGATTTCCTGATGTACTCTCTGCGCATATTCCTGACGTGCATCCGGCCCTTTCCCCACTGTCGCATCGATTACCGACATCGAATCGCCCGATGAATTGGTGGGCGCATCGGTGTCCCGTTGGACCAACCGGTTCCAATATCGACGCTTCTCGTCAATGCAGAGGTTACGGGCAATCCGGTACATCCAGGAGGTGAACTTCGATTTCGGTTCCCAGCGTTCCCGGCTTCCATACACCCGCATAAACGTTTCCTGCACCAAGTCTTCCGCGAGCTGCCGATCCTGAACAATTCGCAGAATAAACGAAAAGACCGGCCGGTAGTGACGCTTATAGAGTTCCTCGAGCGCTTCCTGCCTTCCGACCCGACAGGCCATCATCAATTCTTCGTCGGAAAGCCCTTGCAGGTTCCGCAACGTCAGCGGCATGGATGCAAGCCTGCCGCCGCTCTCCTCGGCGCTTTTCTCCAGAGCTCGCTCCATGGTCTGCGTGCTCGCCCATAGGTTCGATCCGGCAGTCGCTGTCATACTCGCTGGTTGTCTGCTCACGATTCTGCTGCTCAGCCGACCTATTTCGGCTCTACTCCTTTCAGATAATTACACTCCCGCACAGACTACAAACGGAGGCATCTCCCAACCGGTAACACACGTTTTTTCAAAAAAATCGAGTCCGTCGGTTAATCGGCTCGATTCCCCTGCCGGTTAAGAAAGCCTCAACTCACTCATAAGCCATTGGAATTACTGATGATACGAACACAGATCCCAGCGCGGATCTGTCTTGCCTGTGCGGATCATCTCTTTTTTATTATATACCTAACAACTTGGCAAGCCTAGCTTTACATCTTCCGCATTCAAATTCATCCCATCCCGCTCCTGCGAGCATCCACCCGGTGGTGATTTGAGCAGAGAAAGCAGTCTCCCCGGACACCCTGGCTGGCCCGTCATTGCGAACGAAGCGTGGCAATCTGGCCGTTCGAATGAGCAAGATTATGATCGCCACGTCGCAGCCCTTCGACAGGCAGAGACGCCTGTCCTACCAGTAGGTCAGGCGTCTCTGCCTGACAAAGAAGGGCGGGAAGCCCCGCTTTCTTTCCCCCAATCACCGGCTTCGCCGGAGTTGCGCTCGGAATGACGGCTGAGAGCGAGTTTTTTCGGGAGCCAGCTTCATGGTCCAAACAAACCACGCAATCACTCCGATCAGACCCAGAGAGGAGATAAAACACCCTATTTTCCAGGAACGAGACAGAAATCGCACCGAAACCACCTGTTCGCCTGCTGGAACACGAAACGCCGTGAAGGCGTGCATGGCCCGCACAGAAGACTCCCCCCGTTCCCCGTCCACATACGAGGTCCATCCCGGATACCACGGCAGCGAGAGAACCAGCCAGCCCTCCCGCGTGGATTTGTATCGTAACCGGATCTCCTGTGCTTTCCAGGAGAGGATTTCCGCCGATCCCTCCGCGTAACCTGCGTCTAAGTTATTCATTTCTAAAGAATTACAATTGATTTCCGGGCGATCCCAACTCAGCTGCAGGAGGTCCTCCGGGGATCTCGGTATGTCGGACTCCGGACGGTAATCTGCCTGCTCTAATGCCACCCACCTCACCGCACGGGGAGACGCCGTCCGCTCATAAACACGAAAATACGGCCCGTTGAACAGCATTTTGAAAGAAAGAGCATCCGAGTCTATTGAACCGAGAAGAAACCGCACGTCAAAAAGGTCATAAATCGGGCTGTCGGCTTTTTTCAGTTCCACCGAATCGACAAACCGATCCGGTTCCCAGCCCTCGCTTGCGGCCAGGAGATCCATGGTAAACCGCAGGCTCATGGGGTCATACCCGCTCACTCCCATGAGATTCCAGGGAATCGTCATGTTCGGAAACGGCACGTTTCCGACCATGGCCACTCGAAAAGGACCGGATTGCCGTTCGATACTCTGCAACAACTGTGCTTCGGGCGGCGGTGTGAGCCAAACTCGCGCGCGATAAGCGGGAGCCAGGCACCCATCCACGTATTTGTATCCGTACAGCCACAGATCCGCGCCAATCAGAATCACCATCCCAATCGCGAAAACTGAACCACGGCAGATCCGAAATTGGCGCCCGATCCCGTACCACGAAAGCGCAACAAGCAGAAACCCGACCGCAACAAACACTGCGGCAATCCGAACCACGGATAGGTTCTGAGCAGATTGAAACTCATGGAATTTCACAACCAAAGACAATCCGAACAAACCGACAAAAACCGTGAGCGCGGGCAGAGCAAGACTGCGTAGACCTTTCCCGGCCGTTTTCCTGGAGCGGAGATGACAAACCAGCCAGTCCAGGCCGCGTCCCGCAAAAAGCGCCATCGGGAGAATCATCCACGGCAGGAACTTCGCAGGCGCACGGAAATACTTGAATCCGGGCAATGTCAAAACCACGCGATAGAGAGGATTGTCGCGACCGCAGGCCAGGAACAACGCAAGAACTGCCGTGAGCAATAATCCAAGCCAAAGGGACCGCTTGGAACGCCAACTCCATGCGCCCAGAATCGCCAGAAAAGGCGTGACCGCCCCCCCATAAGCCGAAGACCAGTAGTAGAACCGATCCCAGTGATTCCCCCATGCGTGCGAACCGAAGAACTCACCGGCAAACAGGCCGATCAGCCGGTGCCAGGAGAAAGAGAACTCCGTTGCCTGTTCGAATGACAGGGCGGATCTGCGACCGGAGAGCGGGATATACTCAAACGTGGGAACGATCTGAAAGGCACAGAGAATCCCGGCAATCGCACCCCCGATGCAGAACGCGGTCAGACCGCGAATCAGCCGGTCACGCCCCGCCGATCCGCCGTATGCCGTAAGAAAGATCGCCGTAAAGAAGAATGCATAGAAGGCCATTTGCGGATGCCCACACAGAATCTGCATGGACATGAGGAGGGCAAAACAGGCGCAGTCCCTCCATCGCAGCGCGGGGGCACGAAGGGCCTGCAACGCCGTTAAGAACAAGGCCGGTGCCCAGGCTATGGCTATATAAGTCAGGTGATTGCCCGCCATGATGTGAATCATGACGAACCCGTTCAACGCATAAACAAGCGCCGCGAGAGAGGAGGCCCACCTGGAAAGTCCGCAGGCCAGCCCCAACCGCATCGTCAACCACAGGCCGAGCAACAGATGCAGCAGCAGCGAGAGGCCGAAGAAAAACTCCATCGGAAAGGCAAATAGAATCAGATCAAGCGGATAAAAAACCGCTGATTGCAGGTTGGCGAGAAACGGCGCTCCGCCATAAGTATGCGGATTCCACAGGGGAACCTGCCCGGATAGAAGGTTCTCACGAGCATAAGACTTCCACGGGAGAAACTGATAGGGAATATCACCGAACATCGGCTGATCTCCCAGGAAGACAATGCGCCAGGTCAGCAGAACCAGAACCGAGAGACAGAGAAAATACGGGACAACGTTGCGAAGAATCGACCGTAATGACCTGTTTCCGGGAAGTCCCATGACGGGAATCTGTACTCTCCTGTTGATGAGTCGAAACGGCTCTCTGCTTGACTGGAGAACCCTCGCATGGTATCTATTCTGACTCTAACATGAAGGATGGATTCGGGAGGAGACCCGTGCCTGCGGATCGGATGCCTCTCGAAATCTGCCCATGTAGCTCAGTAGGTAGAGCGCGTCCTTGGTAAGGACGAGGTCACCGGTTCGATCCCGGTCGTGGGCTTTGCAGCAACGGCACATACAAGCGGCCCGGAGGGATGTCCACCGGGCTGCCATTCTGATTCCAAAAAATCAAAGGAAGAGGACGATGGCGAAGAAGAAATTTGAACGAACGAAGCCGCATGTGAATATCGGGACGATCGGACACGTGGACCACGGGAAGACGACGTTGACGGCGGCGATTACGATGCGATTGAGCCGGTTGGGTCTGGCAG
>JAKPYU010000787.1 GCA_029568995.1 Candidatus Omnitrophota bacterium
CCGGCCTGCTGGGAGTAATGATCCTCGATGATGGTGGTCCACCGGGCCAGTTGCAGAATCTCGTCATCATCGAGACAGAACTTGCGCCGCTGCTCCACGGGAACCGACACCGTCTCGGTGGCCTCTCCGCCCCGGCGCTCCGCGTAGATCATCTTGATCTCCTTGGTGCCCAGTTTCTTCTGGACGATGGGCCGATATCCCTGTTTCAAGGTGGGTTTGAAGACGTAGAATTCATCGGGGTTGACCGTGCCTTGAACCACCGTTTCTCCCAGTCCGTAGGCCCCGGTGATCAGGACCGCTTCCTTGAATCCCGATTCCGTGTCGATGGAGAAGATGACGCCGGAGGCGGCGAGATCGGAACGGACCATCTTTTGGACGCCTATGGAGAGGGCGATGGAAAGGTGATCGAAACCTTTGTCCACGCGATAGGAGATCGCACGGTCCGTGAAGAGGGAGGCGAAACAGCGTTTGCAGGCCTCGATCAGGGCTTCGTCCCCGGTGATGTTCAGATAGGTTTCCTGCTGGCCGGCGAAACTGGCATCGGGAAGATCCTCCGCCGTTGCCGAGCTCCGGACGGCCACATCGGTGTTTTCCCCGTATTCTTCGCAAAGCTTCCTGTAGGCGGTGATGATGGCGGCGCTCAGGTCATCGGGGAAGGGGGCGTTGTAGATGAGCTCCCGCACCTTGTGACCTCTGGTTTTGAGATTTTCGATGTTGTGGGTGTCCAGGTCCGAAAGAACCGTTTTGATCTGATCGATGATCCCCGCGGATTCGAGCAGATAGCGGTAGGCGTAGGCGGTTACCGCATATCCGTCGGGAATGCTGACCCCCTTGGGGATCAATTCCCGGCGCATTTCTCCCAGGGAGGCGTTTTTCCCTCCCACCTGAGGGATATCGGCGAGTTGCAATTCATCGAACCAGATTGTCAATCTGTCGTCGCTCATGGAATTCCTCCTGTGTATAGATGTTTGTCGAGGCATTAAGAAAAGACTCGAGAACATTTATCAATAATGAATAATGAAGTCAAACGGAAAGATGTTCGATCCCTTGGTTGAGGAAAAAAAAGGCCGGATCGAATCCGGCCTTTTTCGTTAAGAGGTTCTATTTATCTTCTTCCTCGTCATCGTAGAATGGGCCTTCCCCCTGGGAGTCGGCCGGCACTTCCGCCGCTATGGAGCGGGAGATGCCCCGGGAGAGCAATCCGGCGATGGCGAACAGGAGGATGATGGAGATCACCAGGATCAGAATGATCGTGGTGGACCAGGCTTTCGCCTCCTTCTGGATATTCTGGGTTGCCTGGGCGGCAGACTCATTGAATTTTTCCACATCTACCCCCATGCCGATCCAGCCGAATCCTCCCGGCGCCGGATAATCGGGGGCGAAGAATTTGATCGGCGCATACGCGACGAACTTGGTGTGTCCGGCGAACTTATAGGTCTTGATCCCCGGTTTTCCCGAAGCGGCGTCCTTGGCGATCAAGGGCAGATTGGGATCGACAAAACCCATTAGATTCAGATTCAGCACCTCTTCGCCTTTTTTCGTAAGTTCCGCCGAGCTCTGTTCCGTCAGGGCCGGTACCGGCTTCCCGTCGGAATAAAGTCCTTCGACGTGATAATCGTTGGGATGGGAAATCATCAAACCCCGATTGTCCACCATATAGGCGTAATTCCCGGTGGCGGCGTCCGCTTCGAATACCGGCGTGGCCTGGGTGGGAATCACATGATCCGTGTAAGCGGCGAGATGGCGATAGTCAAGGGCGAGTTGAACGACGCCCTGAAGACCTTCCCGGCCGTACAGCGGGGTAGCGAAACGAATAACGCCTGAGAATCTCTTGCCTTTTTCGAAATCAGCCCGATTTGCATACCAGCCCGTAACCGGGGATACAAATACATCACCCTTGTTCAAGGCCTTGGCCGAAGCGAAATAGGTTTCCGATTTATAGGTGGTGTTGGCCGGAATGCCCACATTGGTCAGCCGGGATTTGGGGGCGATTTCTCCATTGGTGATCTTGATGACCTCGTTGCCGCTTTTGTCAATGAGGGTCATCTCCGTATAAATGGGGACGGAAATCTGTTTCAACTTATCGCCATCCTTGATCCAGACGTTCCGCCGGTTCTCGCTGACAAACTGTTTGTACGCAGATTCGGTGGCCGGGATGATCGTGGCGATGAGGACGTCTTTCTTTCGCTCCGTAAGGAAACTCGCCACTTCATCTGCGATGTTCATGGCCCGTATCTTGATTTCTTCCTGAGATTTCTGGTCCAGAACGGTCACAGCCCGCTCTTTTACTGTAACCCCTAATTTGAAAATCCCATTGGCGATGAGGATCGCCATCAGTGATAAGGGGATTACGATAAGCAGGAAGAATACCCTCGCGACAGTGAAAAACTGCTTATCTTGTTTCTTCTCTGACATTCTTTTTCCCCCTAACTGTAGTTCATTTTGAAGTTAATTTCATCGGTCGGATTAACCCAAAAAGTACTTTACGTAGGGGTT
>JAKPYU010000800.1 GCA_029568995.1 Candidatus Omnitrophota bacterium
CAATCTTTAGTACGGAAACACAACGAGGCGGAAGCGTAAATGAAACCTTCGTTCTTGCACCAACAATCTCAACCTTCCCGGAATAGGGAGTATCGCCGCCCTGGATCGAATAGACATAACTGCCCGCATCAAACAAGTACAGTTCCGCGCCCATTTTGCGGGGCTGATCGCCAAAATGGAACAGGTGCGCTTCCAGATAGTCTGGTCCGGTCTTGGTCACCAGCACGGCAATTTCACGCGGCGGGGTAAGCCACCGGACGCGATTCAGCGAAAAATACAACGCACCGCCCGGATCGCCCGTTGCCGTTGAGTACAGGAGTTCCGGACTGGGCACAAGGACCTCCGGCACTTCATGCGAAAAGAGATATCCGGCCGAAAACAAGGCTGGAAATCGAAGCACGCGGTCCGTATACCGCACCTCGCGTGTGTATCCGGCGAAGTTCACGCCAAGTGCTTTCGCATTCTTCTCAAGTCCCTTGACTAAGGAGCCGGTATCCTCATGCAGGCGGAATTGAAGATAGGGGCTGGCCGAATCGGCTAACAGGTCATCGAATTCCGAGCGATTTGTCAGGAACCGGTGCTTTGCGAGTACATCTCCAAGTCCGATCTTCTCGGCGCACCAGGATTCACTACCGGGTTCGGGAGATCCCTGCGGCTTCTGTTTCAGGTAGTGCCGTCGGATCTCCGCCATGGAGCGGATCGGCTCCAGGTATTTTTTGTCATGGGTCATCGCGTAGGTCTGAAGCAGAGTATTGGTCATCTGCCCCATGGCGCTGGGCCAGCGATACAGCGAGGCCTCCCGGTCCTCTTCGGGATTCCACCATTGATCGCCGAGACCGCCGATCTGCCCATCCGGCCAGTGAATCGCGCTGGGGATAATTCCCGCCGGTTTTCCCCTCTCGGCGCGACGGGTAGCATCCACCCACGTATCCATCCAGGCAGTGAACAACGCCCGGCAGCGCGGATCGGCGGTCCGTTGCCAATAGAGCAGCGCGGGTTGCACAGCTCGCGGATGATAAACCGTATCGCAGGCTCGTTCGGGATTCGACCGGACTTTGTCTACGCTGAAATCAATACTCTTGAATTGCAGAAATCCACGCTCGTTCTTGCCCGACCACAGGGTTTCCATCAGATCCACGAGGCGAAGCGCTTTGTCTCGCCATTCGGGATTATCCGGCTCCAGGTGCATCATGGGTGTGATCGCATCCGCCGAGTCTTCCGAGGAATGCTCGACATCCGTCAGATGGGCGCTGTACCCGTCTTTCATGTGTGCCTGGCTGAGAATCGCGCGGGAAAAACGCGCCTGTGCCTGGTTGATCTTGGGGGATTCGAATCCGATCAGAATCGGTGTCCACCATCGCCACATCTCGCAATCGTCTCCCCAGCCG
>JAKPYU010000792.1 GCA_029568995.1 Candidatus Omnitrophota bacterium
GCGTTCCGCCACGGTTCTGATTATATGCGAGAGTTCATGGCGGGAGCGAGGAAGAAGGCTGCCGCGCCGGCATTTGGTACCGAGGTCAATGCCATTTTATCACAGGCGGCGGGAACGGCGAAGGTCGAGCCAATGTCAGCGGAAGCCCAGACCGTCACCGTCCACAACCACTTCGAGGGCGTGGTGTCGGAGGATTTCCAGCGGGAAACCGTCCAGTTGACGGGCCGGGCGTCCAAACGGCGGCAGGTTAAGTTGTATTCAGTCACTGATCCACGATTCGGCGGATCACTGGCGCTTGGAGGAATCTGATGGCTTCATCGGTTACGATCTATACAACGGGCAGCAACATGAAGCAGGCGACCGTCACCAATTCGCCCAATGAGGATACCGGTTATCCGATCGAGAACATTTTCGATGACAATCCGAATACCTATTGGCGGCCAGACTCGACTGCATCATTGAGCAACATCGAACTCATTTTCGACCTCGGATCTGATCCGCTACTAATCGACACCCTCATCGTATTCGTACGAGATTACGAACAACTCACCCAAGCGCGTTCGTTCGGTCCAATTTACGCATCCTATGATGGAGCGAATTGGGAACACACCATCAAGGTGATGAACCTAAAGGATACTACTGGACCGCTGCGAATCCTGACGTTGAGCGCGTCGCAGTATTCATATCGATATTGGAAGGGGACCATATCAGGGGCAAGCGGCAACCAACCAGAACTCTCTCTGGTATATTTTGCGCGTAGTTTTTCTTTCACGGCGAGTAATATTCTGCCTGAAGAAAATACCGATATTGCGCTCGTTGAGGTCGATGAGTTCCCGGGCGGTCATTCGATAGTGCGGGCAGTATCCAAGAATATCGAGGGGGAATTTTCCCGCGAGTTCCTCTTGCGGGATACGACCGACCTTGAGTTGATACGAGACGCCTTTGAGGATTCGGTTGGTCCGCTCTACCCGATTATTCTCAGGGAGGGGAATAACCAGGCTGACTTTCATCTATGTAGATTTGCCGATACGCGCCTCCCCCGTGTCCAGCGGTCGCTGTCTGGTGGTTATGGGATCACGCTCAATTTCAAAACGATTCCCTTCATGAGATGGGATGCGGCATATTGATATGGATACACTACCGGATAAATTCGTACGCTACCACCGCCAGACCGGGACCTATGTATTTTGGATCGTTAAGGTCACCGCGGACACCGACAGCGCCGAAACAGACTGGTATTTCTCGACGACCGACATGGACATCGGGGTCACCGTCCACGGTCTTTTGCTGAATGATGATTTCCGCATTGAGTGGTCGATTGACCCACCGACCCGCCGGTGGTCGATCAGCGGTATCGATATTCGGTTGTCGAACAAACCGTACAAGGGGCCGCGCATCAATCGGATTCGGCTGTCGGATGAAGGCATCCTGTCGGCAGACGAT
>JAKPYU010000801.1 GCA_029568995.1 Candidatus Omnitrophota bacterium
GCCATGGCTTCGGCAGGGACTTCCGTCGCACCGTCGGGGAGCGGGCGATTCCAGGTCAGCATCAAGCGCCCGCTTGCCAGCCGAGTAAATGTACCGGGCGCGCTGCTGGCCGGGATATCCGAGGGCTGGAGAATGCGCCAGTCTTCACCGTCATTATCCGAAAAGACCGACCAGAAACGCCCCAGGTTGGTTCGGCACAGCATCCACAGCCGCCCATCCGGGAGCTCGGCGATAGTCGGCTCGATTAGCCCATCATGGTGTCCCCGTCCGCCGATATCCAGCAGGTTAGACCGATGCCATGTCTTGCCTTCATCATCGGAATAGCGGGCACGAATCGCATGTCGCCCATCCTCATACATGAGTTCCTGCACCGGCGCGACAATCCGCCCGCTTCGCGTCTGGATAAAGAAATGAATATCGCCGCTGTATCCCTCGTAGATGGCCTGTGCATCGGTCCACGTCCGCCCGTCATCCGTGCTTCGAATGGACCAGACCGGCAGCCATGTTCCCGGCTTCGGCAGACTTCGCTCCGCATCCCATCCCCAGACCACCTCTGCCATATTCATGAACAAAAGGATGATCGTGCCGTTCTTCGTTCGCAGAAGCGCGCGTTCCCTGGAGACCTGAAGACTCTGACCCGGCGCAAACAGGGGACGCGATTCCCAGGTGACACCCTCATTGCGGCTCACCAGCGTTTCGGTTTTATTCACACCGAGAATGCCGCCATCGGCAAGCCGTACAAAAGGCCCTGACGGCAGGCTCTTCATCCATTGAACCCGCTGTTCCACCTGGACCCATCCGGCACGGGTGGCAACGGGCTTCCATCCATCCGGGGCCGTGGGAACTTCGGCGGAGGCAACAGGTGGCCGCTCTTTCGGGAAATCCCGGGCGACCTTTTCTAGCAGCGCCTTCGGATTGTTCTCCACGGCATAGACCGCCAAGTGCCACCGCTGCTCCTCCACAGGAGCCTTTTCCGGCATCCACTTGGGATTATTGTGCATGCAGTCATGCCAGGCCTGGCACATCAGATCCGCCGAATCATTGGCCAGCGCGGCCAGGTAACGCCCATCGCGTGAAACCGCGCCGATTACGGGAGTCAGATAGCGGTCCGGGCTATACCCCGCCCACGAGTTCGCGGGCGTCACGGGAACGGCCTGCCACGCACCCACATACGACTGCACCCATGGCGGATTGTTGTGTTCATGCTCCGGCGTCTGCACGGGGATCTGGGTTCGCTCCGTATCCAGGAGAAAGATCCTCCCGCGATCCGTGAAAATGAAACAGCGTCGCACGAATTCGGGGTACCGGTCCGGGGCGCTTGCGAATCCGGCGGCATGGCGCAATTGCCAGCAGAGATTGAGACTGGACGGCGTGCCTGGCAAAGCCGCATCGGGATACCCGTCCCGGTCCGGCGCCATACGTGCCTCAATATGAACCACGCCCGGCTTGGGGGTAATCGTGGTGAGAATCAGCGCCTGCGGATTCTTCTGATCCCGGTGACGCATCTCCATTGCACCATCGGCCATCGCGCGGGCATCCAGAAAATCCACCTCCGATTCATAACACCAGGCATCGCAGGTGAATTCCGGCACATTCGGGAATGTCATCGAAACCATGGGATAGTATTTGCCCCAGAGTTTTTCCTTGACAACACGAATGGTCGGAAGCGTTTCCGGCTGCGGATTCTCCGCCTCGGCGACAATCACAATATCCGGCCCGCTCTCCTCACCGCTTGCATACGGGCAAACCGCCCACACCAATAACAAGATACTCAGCAGAAGATTCACCAGCTTGGCCTGTTTGCGCATCCAGATTTACCTCGTGTTGCCGTGAAATGAATAGACCGACCGGGGTTGAATCTATGCCATACGGAGACAAGGGTCAATATCTTCCGATTGCGGATTGCGGATTGCGGATTGCGGATTGCGGATTGCGGATTGTGGATTGCCTATTGCCGATTGCCGGTTGCGAAACGCACAGGAGCCGTCATTCCGGCGAAAGCCGGAATCCAGGCATTTCAAAAAAAATTTAGACAACCGTCTTTTTTTCTTGACAAAATAGACGGCGGTCTATATACTTTCCCTGAATTGAATCGTTAATACAGCAAGGTGAGAGATCGCAAACATGAAAATCCCCAATCCAAAAAACACCAGTGAAGAAACCATCCCGGAGCTGCCGGACGCAGAATTGGAGGTCCTGGCGTGCCTGTGGCGGCAGGGCAAATGCACCGCACGGGAGATCCGCGAAATGATGATCGGATACCGTCCCATGGC
>JAKPYU010000044.1 GCA_029568995.1 Candidatus Omnitrophota bacterium
AGGAATTTCAGCCCCGCCGGGCCGAACTCCACGCGGTTTTCCGATCCGCGATTTGATGCGCTGTTCCGGGAGGCGTTGCGGACCCTGGATACCGAAAAGCGATTTGACCTGTACCGTCAGGCCGAGGAAGTCGTTATGGAGACCTGCCCCTGGCTGCTGATCAACTACCAGCACAGAACCCGCCTGGTTCAGCCTTATGTTCGTGGGCTGGAACTCAACGCCATGGACCGGCGGCCGTTGAGGGAGGTGTGGTTGGATATGGAGGAGTAGTCGCCTTCCATTTGGTGGGCTATCGCTTCGCGCTTGAGCCCACCCTACTTCCATCCTCATTCCTCCACATCGGGAGCGATCAAATTCCCACGGACGTGCTCGATAGTCGAGTTATCCATAATATTCCCGCGAATCATGATTGGTTTATTCAAAGCGGTCTTGTCGTTTACCTCTATAATGACATTCTCCAGTAGATTATCGGATATGACCGTGTCTCCGCCGCCGATGGCCAGGCGGATGGGGGTCTCCGTATTCCACGATTGGATACAATTGCCGGTAACCGTTGCCCCATCGCCGCGAATGTCCATCGCCAGCGTGCATTTCCCGCCTTGATCGACGGTCAATACGTTATTTGCGACCACATGACGCAACGAGGAAGCCCACGAGCGGAACCCGATATCGAGATCGCCGGTTTCCTTGATATGAACGATGTTATTTGTCATCAGAATGTTGTTCCCCCGGTCGGTTCCGATGGCGACATGGGTCTTGCCGGTGATTTCAACATAGTTCCCGCGAATCTGCCCCGGACCGGTAAGAATCTCCACGGAATCGGAGAACGCATTACCCAATACACTGTCGATCACTTTCATATTGGGACCTTCCAGCATAATCCCCAGCCGCTTTGCATTCATGACGTGGCAATTCTGAATGGTTATATCGTGGGTGTCGGGGCCGGAAGGACCGCCAGGCTCGCAACGAAAGGCCTTAATCCCGCAATATTCGAAACGGTCGTGAGAGACATTCGGATCGCCCACGTCATAGGGATTCTGATCGCGGTTGGCATCGACATAGAGATCACGGATTGTAATATTTCCGACACTCAGTCCGATAATCCGGATGACATTCGTGTTCTGTTCCGGGGCTTGGATCAGTCTGGTCGCGGCTCCCTGTCCTGCCAGAGTGACATTGCTGCGGTCGATGATAATGCCGCCTCGTTTTCCGTCTACCTTGCGGATATCATACGTGCCTTCCATCAAACAGACCGTGCCGCCCGCCTCCGGCAGCGCATGAATCGCGCGGTAGATCTCTTCCTGGTCACCCATGCCGTCGCCGACAAAATCCGCCGAGGCTTTCGATTTCTCGGAAGAATCGGCGGTTGCGACAATCACGGTAGCCGGTTCAGCAGAGGCGAACGGCATGGAAAGGACGAGACCTGCAAATGCGCATACGGCTAAAGAACGAACGGACAGCGGAGTCGGTCGATGTTGGATCATGAGTGGTCCTTTCTTAACGATTGTATACGCCTTCCTGCCGGTAGATATCCAGCATCATACGGTAGGTACTGAGATCAATATCCGGCGGAATACTGTGGTCCGAATGGAAGATGTACGGGACATTCTTTTCGCGCAAGGCAGCGATTTTCTCTCGCAGGTATGGCTCTATGATCTTCGGATCGTTACTATTCAACACGGTTACATCCATATTGCCCATGTAGGCTAACTTGCCCGGAAATTTCTCTACCAGGTCGAAGATATCCACACCGGCTTTGACTTCCATCGGCTGAAGGCAATCAATACCGGCATCAATCAGGTGCGGAACCATCTGCCGAATATCGCCGCAGGAATGAAATATTACCGGAAGCCCGCGATCGTGGAAGAAGTCGATGATTCGCTTGTGGTGGGGGAAAATCAATTCCCGGTAGGTTTTCGGCGAGCAGAACGGACCATTGGAGAATCCCAGATCCTCGTAAACAAATGCGCCATCCGGCACGGCGACATGTTCGAGGACATACGTGAGATGTCGGATATAGAACTGCGTATAGGTTTCGCAGAAATCGGCGATCCATTCCGGTTCGAGCAGAAAGCTTTCCAGCATACAAACATCCCCCAGGATGCCTCGGAGCAATTCGAAATGAAGCAGGCCGCCGAAAGTCCAAAAACGATCTTCGCGCCGTGCCTTCTGCAGGAATTCCTCGCACTCCTTGAGGCGAATGCGGTCGGGATTCAGGTATTGGAGGTTAGGTTTGACCTCTTCCCATTTCCGGGGAGTGACAATGGTGAAGTCGATATGTTCCGGGGTCCCGGACTTGTGTCTCCAGTTCCTCTGAACGCCGCCGAATCCATTGCGGGTAATGGTCCATTCATCGGTCTCTTCGAGAATGATCTCCTGACCGAGAAATGGCGCAGGGTCGATGGGCCAGGGGCCGCCGCGAAGGTCGTAGTGAAAGACATCGACAGGATCGGCGTCCCTGGGATATCCCTGTTCGGGCCAATAATCCCGAAGCGTCTCCGGCCAGAAATGTTCATACAGGCCCATGTGGTCGGGGATTTGCTTTGCGAGAAGTGTTTGCATACGTTCGCGGGGTGTCAGTGCGGTCATACCGGCCTCCGAATGGTTGAAAGACGTGCCGCATTGTGGCATAACAGGATCGACAGGCACAGAGAGGCAGTCAGTGACAGGCACGGAGGCGTGTCCTACCCGGGACGGCGCAATCAGATTGCCCCTGCCGGCTGGAATCCGGTGCCGGGAATCATGTATGATGCCTCTCGTCTATGAGCGGGATTATCCCGAATACGAAAACGGTAAGGAGAACGGAAATGTTGAATTCCGACAAGTTGGCGATCCACGGCGGCAGCCCGGTCTGCGCCGAGCGTATACCCGAATCCCTCCATGGCGTGATGGAGATCGGCGAACCGGAGAAGCAGGCGGTCATGAGTGTCCTGGAGAGGAAGCGGGTATTTCGGTTCTATTCAGAAGGTCTTGAGGACTCGGAGGCCGCCGCGCTGGAAAAGAAATACGCCGAACGCCTGGGCGTCCGTCATGCGCTCGCGGTCAGTTCGGGCACAAGCGCGCTGATTGCGGGTTTTGCAGGACTGGGGTTGGAGCCGGGGGACGAGGTGATTATCCCGGCGTATACGTTCATCGCGACGCCGTTCTCCATCCTGGCGAACTGGCTGGTGCCGGTGCTGTGCGAAATCGACGCCAGCATGACCATGGACCCCGATCACCTGAGACAGTGCATCACGCCCCGCACCCGCGCGATCTGTCCCGTCCACATGCGCGGATTCCCCTGCAATATGGACGAGATTGTGAGATTCGCGAAGGAACATAATCTGGCCGTTCTGGAGGATGTGGCCCAGGCAAACGGCGCAAGCTACAAGGGCAAGCCGCTGGGGACGTTCGGCGATGTGGGCTGTTTCAGCTTCCAGATGTACAAGATCATCACCGCCGGAGAGGGCGGGATGGTGGTCATGAACGACGATACTATGTTCTCCCGCGCGCGGACACAACACGACTGCGCCAGTCGATACTGGCTCAACACGCAGGATGAAATCTACGATGTCTACGGCGAGAACTATCGACTGTGCGAGCTCTGCGCCGCGCTGGGACTGGCGCAATACGAGCGATTGGATAGCCTGCTGGATCAATTCCGACACTGCAAAAAGAGAATCCTGGCAGGACTCCAGGGAGTGAATGGGATCCAACTCGCGCCCAGTCATGATCCCCAGGGCGATGTCGGGATTGCCGTCATGTTTTATACCGAAAGCGCGGAGAAATCCCGCGAGTTCGCGCAGGCTTTGGATGCGGAAGGAATTCCCTGCGGGACGATGTACAACAAGGGCATTCCCGACCGGCATATTTTCTATTATTGGCCTTTTGTGAATCAGCTGCCGCCCGACAGTCGAATCAGTCCGTGGAATTGCGGCGGGAAGAAGTCGGAAGTCCGGTACAGCCCGGATATGTGCCCTCGGACATTGGATTACCTGGGCAGGGCCATTACGTTGAATATCCACCAGAAGTTGACGGACAGCCATTGCGACTGGATGGTGGAAGCCGTTCAAAAGGTGGCGAAGGCGTTGTTCTGAATTGGGAGGAGTCCTCACCCCCCGGCCCCCCTCTCCAGGTATGGAGAGGGGGAAAAGAATGGGAATGCCCATGGATGGAGCCTCCGGTCCGGCAACGATGTGGGAAACGGTTCTTGTTCGCCTGACAGGTCCGCTGGCGTACATCGCGCGGCTGTGGAGGCTGTTTGCGCAGACCGTGTATTGGATTCTGGTGGGGGCAATCCGATCCCCCCGGCAACTGCGTCGCCGCGAGACATTCCGTCAGATGGTGGAAAGCGGCTGCAACTCCATTCCGATCCTGTTTCTCATCGTCTTCCTGATCGGCTTAATTCTGGCCATGCAGGGAGCGTATCAGCTGAAGAAGTTCGGGATGACCGAACTGGTATCCTCCCTCGTGGGAGTGACGATCACGCGCGAGGTCGGCCCGTTGATCACGGCGATTATCATTTCCGCGCGAGTCGGCGCGGCGATCACGGCGGAACTGGGAACCATGGCGGTCTCGGAAGAGATCATGGCGCTGGAGACCATGGCGATTCGTCCGGTTCCATTCCTGGTGGTTCCCCGATTTCTTGCCCTCGTTGTGATGGTTCCCTGCCTGACACTGCTGGCCGATATCATGGGAATGCTCGGCGGATTCTGCATCGGCGTGACGAACCTGGCGATCAGCCCGTACGCATACATCGACACGACCATCGAGGGTTTGCAGAATCAGGATATTATTACCGGGCTGGTGAAGAGTGTCGGATTTGCGGCGGTAATTGCAGTTGTGTCCTGCCACGAAGGGCTTTCGGTAACCGGCGGGCCGGAAGGGGTCGGTACGGCGACCACGCGCTCCGTGGTCACGTCTATTCTTCTGATTATTTTGACGGATCTTCTGTTCACGATCCTGTTCTACCTGTAAGGCCATGATGGAATCCACGCCCAATAGCAGCCACAATGGAGACGCAATTATCCGCGTGGAGAATCTTGTCGAGACATTCGACTCCCTGAAAGTTTTAAAAGATCTGAGTTTCTCGATTCAACGTGCGAAGACCACAGTGATTCTGGGCGGGAGCGGATGCGGCAAGAGCACATTACTCAAGATCCTTGTCGGGTATCTGAAACCGACATCGGGGCGCGTGTTCTACGGAGATATGGATATTGTTCCCCTGGACGAAGACGCGCTGGACCCGATACGGAAGCGGTTTGGGATTCTGTTTCAGAACGGGGCGCTGCTGAATTCAATGACCGTCGGTGAAAATGTCGCGCTTCCGTTAGTTGAACATACGAATCTGGACCCGAAGATCATCGAGATGATGGTCAAGATGAAAATGGAGTTGGTGGGGCTGCGGGGATTTGAGAATCTTCGCCCATCGCAGATTTCCGGCGGGATGCGCAAGCGAGTCGGACTGGCCCGGGCGATTGCGCTGGACCCGGAGATTGTGTTCTACGATGAGCCGTCCGCGGGGTTGGACCCTGTGACCTCGGCAGTGATCGATCAGCTGATGATGGATCTGTCGCACAAACTGAAGATTTCCTCGGTGGTCGTAACGCATGACATGGGAAGCGCATTCAAAATCGCGGACCATATCATCATGCTGCACCAGGGGACTATCCTGGTGGAGGGCACGCCGGAAACGATCAAATATTGCGACAATGAAATTGTTCAGCAGTTCATCCATGGGAGACCCGATGGACCGATCCCCATGTCGCGAACGGCTAAAGACTACATTAAGGATCTTCTGGGGGAAGAATAACAGAGGACAGGAAAAGAGGCTCATGCGGATTTTTACAAATGAAGTCAAAGTCGGTCTGGTCATTATCACGACGGTATTCTTCTTTGTTGTAATGGTTTCGACGGTGGGGAATTTCGGGAAGATGTGGGGGACCGAGAAGGTATTGGTTCGCATGGATTCGGCAGCGGGTTTGAAAGAATACGCCTCGGTCACATTCGCCGGTAAGAAGATCGGCGTTGTGGACAAGATTGAGATTCAGGAAATTGAGAATCGCCCGTGGGTCGTGCTGAGTTGTTCTTTACACGATCCGTCGCATATCGTCCTGGATTCGACTGCGTGCGTCGGACAGTCCAGCCTCCTCGGTGAATCGTACCTGGAACTGTCTCGCGGCACGAGTGCTACCCGGATTGCGGATGCCACACAAAAGCCATTCATGCTGCAGGGTGTTCCCGCAGTGACATTCGACCAGGTATTTGCCGCCGTGGACCGGATCAGTCTGCAGGTAGAGGATATCCTGCAGGATATCAAGCGAATCAGCGGATCGGAAAATGTACAGGGAGGATTACGAAGCACGTTCCTGCGGCTGGACAGGGCCTCACAACAGGTGGAGCAGGCGGCGGTGACCCTTCGCGAAAGCGTCGGGAGCGCCACCGAGGATATCCGCTATGTTCTCCAGCAGGGACGTGGGATTGCCGATGATCTGCGACTCGCAAGCGGCAAGGTCCGGCAAGGCGCGGAAGGATTTCCCGCACTGGTAAGCGAAACCCGCCAACGGATACAGAAATTGACTACCGATCTTGAGAATCTCCTTGCGCGGGCGGACCAGTTAGTCGCCGACTCAAAACCGAAACTGGCCAGTGCCCTGGACGATTTTTCCGCACTCGCAAAACAGGTTCGCGGAGACGCGGAAGATCTCGCTCAGCATCTCCTGACCCTGACAGACAACCTGAATCAGGTTGTGGATGAGAATCAGGGCGATATCCGAAGGCTGATTGACGATCTAACTGTAACAGCCGGGCATCTCGCCTCGGTGGCCCGTCAGCTGGACGAGCATCCATGGCGTGCCGTCTGGAAAACAGACGAAAGGCTCAGTCCTCCGGAAATTACCCCGGAATGGACGCCAGAGATCGGAAAGAGCGAAAAACGCTAGTCTCCGGATAGGAACAATGACAGATATCACAACCAATGTTCCCCGCCGCATGGCCACCTGGAAGAAGGTCCTGTTCATCGGTCTTTCCGTGTGCCTGGGACTGGGCGTAGGGCTGATCCTGCTGGAGATTTCCCTTCGGATCATTCTGGGGCCTGTATCGCATGAGATTACCAATGCGGACCCGATTCTTCATCATTTTACCGGCAACAATCCCGGTACCAACTCGTTCGGATTCTATGATAAGGAGTATCCCCAAGAAAAAGGGACGGATACTTTTCGGATCATGATTCTCGGCGATTCGCTTGTCCGTCGTGGCGATGGCGGAGTCAATTTTGTCGATGTGCTCGAGAACCGATTCGCCAGGGAGTCATCGGGCAGTCGAACCGTAGAGGTGTGGAATTGCGGGATCGACAGTTATTCCCCGGCCCTGGAATATCTACTAATCCGCCACCGCCTGGCCGACTTGCAGCCCGATCTCGTTGTTTCATGTGTGTTCATGGGAAACGATTTCAATGATGATGCTGTCTATGAAGCCAAAATGGAGTATGACGAATCCGGGAAACCGATTCGCTGCGTACCCGACAAGGCCGTTAAGGATTCCACGCTGGTCCCCGGACAGATTCCCCTGCCGTTCAAGAATTACCTGCGCACCCACTCGCGTCTCTATCGGGAACTTTCTACTGTCTACAACTTCTTTCTCCACGTTGTTGGTCTTCGACGCGGCGAATGGGGTAAGGCGAAGATTGAAGTAGATCGCCCCGCGCCAATCGGAACACTGACATTAAATATTACCGACAATCATCTGAACCTGATGCTTCGTAACATCCGCCTGACGAAAGATCTCCTTGCGCAGCAGGGCTGTCGATTCCTTGTCGTGCTGATTCCGATTGACATTCAGGTGGATGCCGAGGCGATTCGCGACGGCGAGCGGTCGGCGTTCCGTCCCGAGGATATTGACGTCGCGAACCAAAATGAGACTCGACTGAAAGCGGCCCTCGAGCAGGAGCAAATAGAGGTACTGGACCTTCTACCCCAACTTATCGAAAGGAAATCCGGGCGGCTGTACATCATTGGTAGTCATTTCAGTGCGTTGGGGCATGAGACGGTAGCCGAGATTCTGTTTCCGGAATTGACGAACAGGATAGTTGAATGAATCGTTTTTCTGCACGTGTCTTTCTTGTATTCCTCTTGTTGGCGTGGATGGCCTTGTTTTTCGCCTCCTCGCAGACACGGGAATACGCGCTTCGGGCTTT
>JAKPYU010000070.1 GCA_029568995.1 Candidatus Omnitrophota bacterium
CACGGATACGCGAAGAGCATCTGCGAGATCCGGTCGTTGCTGGCGGAACGGTTGCTGTAACCGGCCATAGACCGGGAGAAACCCATGGCGCATTAGCGGGTCATCTTTATAAAGGAACCCATTGAAGGTCAGCGAGCCCGACAAAGACAGAAACCCATCCCACGAGAGCGAGCCAAAGACCGCCAAGAAGCCCAAAATAGGAGAGCGAGCCATCAAGCAGCCAAAATCATGGAGAAACCCGTCGTTTCGGAGCGAGCCTTAAAAAGCCAGAAAACCATGACTGAGAAGCGAGCCATTCGAAATAAGAAACCCGTAAATACCGAGCGAGCCAGCTTGAGAAGGAGGGCCGTGATTACCATGCGAACCGAACAAACCCAAGAAGACTTCAGAAAGATCGTCAAGTCAATCGTGAGGGGAGTCTATGACGTCCAGAAACTCCGGATCCAGACCGGGAACAGGGTCGTTGCCAACTTCCGGGCGAAGCTCGGCATCCCCCCAGGAAAGGAGGACTCAAAAGAAATCAAGAAGATGATGAGACTGCTGAAGGCGGACTACGACAAGATTACAGACGCCATTGTCGCCAAGTCGAAGCTGATGACGAACTTTCCCGGGACGGAGCTCATCTCGTCGTTCACCGAGTATGCCCTGATGGACTTTTACCTGAATATGATCGAGCGCGAAGCGGCACTGTTCCATGACCTGAAGCAGATCGTTGAGGCGCAACCGCTCTGGAAGTGCTTCCTGCAGGACGTGAAAGGCTGCGGGCCCGCCATGGCGGGGATTATCCTGGCAGAGATCGACATTCACAATGCCAAATACCCCTCGTCCCTTTGGAAATACGCCGGACTCGATGTCGCCCAGGACGGCAAGGGGCGGTCCAAGAGGAAAGAGCACCTTATCAAGGTGCAGTACAAAGACAGGAACGGCAAGGAACAGGAAAGAGATTCGATCACGTTCAATCCCTTCCTCAAGACGAAACTCCTGGGTGTCCTGGCCGGCGCATTCCTGAAGGCACGAAGTCCCTACCGCGAGCTCTACGACAACTACAAGCATCGTCTGGAGCATCATGCCGTTTACGGCAAGGAAAAGACGCCCGGCCATCGCCACAATATGGCACTCCGTTACATGGTGAAGCGGTTCCTGGTGGACCTGCACACAAACTGGAGAAGAATCGAAGGTCTCCCGGTCCATGAGGAATACGCCGTAGCGAAGCTCGGGTACACCCACGGTCAGGGCGTCGCAACAACAGCGGCGCAATAACCATGAGTCACAAACAAACCCGGGATGATGAGTGAGCCACAAAATGTAAGATGCCCATATAGAAGTAGCGTGTCATAAACCTCGAGAAAACCAGGCCGCATAAGCGAGCCAAGAAAAAGAAGGATCCCACGTGATTATTAACAGCGAGCCAGAGAGAAGAAGAAGACCATCGCAAAGAAGCGAATTTCTATTAGGAGGTTTTGGACCTATGAACCAGGATCAGCGGGAGAGAGTTTATTTTCGGGACGCATAGATGAACCTTTCCAAGTATCTCTACTACGAACACGACGGCATAACGATCTACAAAGGCAACTGCCTGGACGTTATGAACGTCATTGAGTCTGCGCAAGCGATCGTTACAGATCCGCCGTTTGCTTTTACTGGTGGAATATCAAACGGGAGGTCTTCGGAATGCTCCGACCAGTTTTTCGCTTATTGGTGGCGTGATGTCTGTAAGGGAATGACGCGGATTTGTGGCCCCATGGGGAGCGGCTTTGTTTGGTGTGATTGGAAGACTGCGGCGGCATTCGCGGCCGGATTTGCCCCGGAGGAACAAACATATGATTTCTGGAGGATGTCACAGATGCTTTTCCATTATCGGGAGATGCCCGGAATGGGGAGGCCGTTTAGATCGTCCGTTGACATGATTGCATACATCAAGGGGCCAAAGCATCGAGACCCAGCAATCCCAAATACCACGCATAACCTCATATCAAGTTACTGGTATTATGGAAAACATAAATACCATCCGTCTGAAAAATCTCCGGAAGTGGCCGGGCGGCTTATTGGATGGTGTTCATCGGAAGGCGACACCATCCTCGACCCCTTCATGGGTTCTGGCACCACCCTTGTCGCGGCAAAACAACTTCGGAGAAAAGCAATCGGAATAGAGATCGAGGAGAAATACTGCGAGATCGCCAAACGACGACTCGCGCAGGAGGTACTTGACTTATGAATTTCCTGCTCGTCGCGGGGATCGCGGAGGGGATTGTGAGGATTTGCCGTATATCCCAAACCGGGAAGGCCGATTGCCAGGTGGTCTATGAGGCCGCCGGTAAGTTCTACGGGAAATATCCGGAGACGTACATCATTGTCCGCGTCTGGGAACGACCGACCAATCGAGAAGGGAGGATATAGGGAAATGAACAACAATCAGCAGAACATCCCCCCGGGGCCTTCCCTGGCCGATCTCGACATCGAATTGATTATGGAACAGGAGGAAGTCGATAAGGCCGCGCTTGTTCCTGGCCGCACTTACCTGGTTCATTTTGCAGATTGCTGAGTGGCTGGTGAATTTGTGGATGAGTTCATCCGCAGAGAGCCGGGCAATGAAAACGACCCCGACGAGGCAAACGCCTTTTTCAAGGCCGTTGCTGTCCGCGGTTACGCTTGGCAGGTTTACGAAATAGACCTGACAAAACACAGGAGGTTCAAGTCAAATGGATAAAAGTCAGATTCCCCCCGGAGCCCCCGGGAATCCCGTGCAGGTGAACATCAATCTTGACCAGGTGCCGGCCATGATGTGCCGATGCGGTGGCAACAGGTTCTATCCCATCCAGCAGATCAGGACTGTTCCGGCGGTTCTCTCCCCCTCGGGGAAAGCGCAGATCATGTTCCTCGACGGCTGGCGCGAGTGCGTTCTGTGCGGAGCAGTTTATACCGTCTCGGAACTCCAGAAGGTCCAGGAGGAAATCAAGAAGCGGGGGCCGGTCCTGGTCCATGCCGAATCCCCGGAAGGATCGAACGGCAACGGCAACAAGGGCTGAAAGGAGCGCAGGGACATGGTGAACCTGGTCATACTGGTAGGCCGCCTGGGGAAGGATCCCGAGATCCGCTACATGCAGGACGGTGCCGCAGTCTGCAACTTTTCCATCGCCACGAGCGAAACCCGGAAGGATCGGAACGGGGAGAAACAGCAAAAGACGGAATGGCACAGAATCATCGCCTTCCGGAAGCTCGCTGAAATCTGCAACCAATTCCTTCAGAAAGGCA
>JAKPYU010000080.1 GCA_029568995.1 Candidatus Omnitrophota bacterium
GCCGTCTCCTTAGAAGGTGGAATGAGGCTGCTTGTGACGCCTCAGTACCTTAACAAGCCCATCTGACTGCGTCAAACGGTTCTATCGTCCGATCTATCCAGGATTGCCTCGGATTTCACCGGGCCGTATAGTCCCCCGAACGATTCATTCTCAACCACGGAGAGATTCCATGATTCGACACCGATTCTCCTTAGCCTTGCTGCTTCTTGCGTGCGCCGTTCCCGGTTGTTTTGCCCAGGAAAACAACCCTGCGAAGATGCAGGCGTTCCGCGAGGAGTTCCTGGCACAATTTCCATGGACAGATCTCTGCACAACCAGGGAGGATGCGCAGTTCCTTCGGATCATGGTAGCGAGTGCGCGGGCGCAGCGGGGAGTCGAAATCGGCTCGTTCACGGGATACGGAGCCATTCACATGGGGATGGCATTTGAACGCAACGGCGGGCATTTGTTCACCATGGAAATCGACCCCGACACCGCCCGCCAGTGCCGGGAGAATATCAAGAAGGTCGGTCTCGAAAAGACCGTCACGGTGATGGAGGGCGACGCCCTGAAACTGATCCCCACCCTGGAGGGGCAATTCGATTTCGTGTTCATTGACGCGAAAAAATCCGATTACTACAAGTATTTCCTCGCCCTCAAACCGATGTTGAAAGCGGGGGCGGTGATTGTGGCGGACAATGTCATCGTATCGGCAAACGATATGAAGGACTTCCTTGATGCGATGAGAACCGATCCCGATTACGATATGGTAATCATTCGCTGCACCGATCAGAAGAAAGACGGCATGGCGGTGATCTGCAAGGTCAAATAGCAGACAGGACCGGTCTTTGTGCCTGCCCCGCGATGACTCGATCCGAAAAGACAAGGCGGGAGCTGGCGCTCCCGCACTCCAAGGCCGTGGATCTTTACCAATCCGTTACCGAACCATCATAAGCGTCATAGGTTTCCGGATTCCTCCAATCGTGGTCGATCTTGTCGGCAATGGCGTTTTCGTCTAACTCTATTCCCAATCCGGGTCCCGTGGGGATCGGGATGTAGCCGTTTTCGATCACAAACGGCTTCTTGAGATATCCGTCTCCCAGGTTGACTTGTTCCTGGCACAGGAAATTCGGAATAGAAGCCGCAAGATGAAGCCCTGCGGCCAGCGAAATCGGTCCGAGCGGATTGTGCGGCGCAATCGCCACATAGTAGGCCTCGGCCATTCCGGCGATGATCCGGCATTCGGTCAGCCCGCCCGCATGGCACAAATCCGGCTGAAGGATACTCGCCGCGCCTTTTTCCAGGATCTCGCGGAATCCCCATTTTGTGAAAATGCGTTCCCCGGTAGCAATCGGAAGAAATGTGCCCCGTGCAATTTCCGCCATCACATCCACATTCTGGCACTGTACCGGCTCCTCGATAAACATGGGCTGGTATGGTTCCAGCGCCTTAATCAGCAGTTTTGCGGTCTGGGGGCTGATTGCGCCGTGGAAGTCGATTCCGATATCAATATCCGGCCCGGCAGCCTCCCGAAGCGCCGCAAACTTCTCGGCACACTGCTGCACAAATCCCGGATTTTCCACAATCCTGGCGGGATTTTTGTTGCCCACACCGGTTTTGAACGCTGTGAAGCCATTCGCGATCGACCTCTTGATGTCATCCGGTCGGCCTGCTCCGGTGTAGACCTTGACGCGGTCGCGGGTCGGCCCGCCGAACAACTCGTAAACCGGTACTCCCAATGCCTTGCCCTTGATATCCCAGAGGGCCTGGTCGATGCCGCTCAGCGCACTGGTCAGGATGGGGCCGCCCCGGTAGAACGCATGACGGTAAATCGCCTGCCAGTGATGCGCGACCCGGCGAGGGTCTTGCCCGACCAGGTAGGGGGCGATTTCCTCGACTGCTGTGGCGCAGGTTTTTGAACGGCCCTCGGTGATCGGCTCACCCAGCCCCACAATCCCGGCGTTCGTGTGTACCTTCAGGAAAAGCCACCGGGGTTTCAGCAGGAACGTCTCCAGCTTGGTGATCTTCAGCGGATCTTTCGGCTGGATGGGAGCGGACTCGGTCGATGCCGCTTCGCTGCTTTTCTCCAGGGCGATCAACGCACCGGTAGCTGCCGCGCCTAATGCACCTTGAAATACCGACCGACGGGAAATCTGCCTGTCCATGGGATTCGATCTCCTATCTCGAGGAATATGTGGGAATCAATCCGGTTCCGAATCTCCGGTACAATAGCACATTTATCGCACGGCGGGGATTGGGGGACGGAAGATCAGGACTTGACCCGATGGTCCACTATAGATCTTCTTCGGTGTGACGGATCGGCAAACGGCGCAGGCGGTATCGTGCATCTTCAACCACAACAACGGCCCCTTTTAGGATGTCCTCGGCACGTTGGTGAATCAAGTCGATCAACTTGAGAGTCACCGACGATGGGGTCTTGTCATGGAGACGAAAAACAATCACACTCGGAGATTCGGTCAGACCGGACGCCAACAAATCTCCAAAATCCAGATTGAACGTAAGGACAGTACGGCCTTCCTGCCTTGCCTTTTCGAGAATCTCCGGATCGGGAATCCGTTGCAATCCCTCATCGGTCAGATGAACCGTGTCGTGTCCCTCTTGCCGAAGAGCACGCACTGTGCTGATTGACACGCCCATATCCGCCAGGAACTTCATCAATGCCCCACCACAAGTGGATGAACCTCTTCCGATGCCAGAAACGCCGCGTAATGGAGCGCCTGGCGGAGATCATCCGGCTCCAGACTCGGATATTCCGCCAGGATTTCCGAGACGGACATTCCATTCGCGACCAGGTTGACCAGGTGAGACACGGTGATTCGCATCCCTCGTATACAGGCGCGCCCCCCCATGATTTGCGGGTCGAAAGTAATCCGGTCAAACATGTTTGATCTCCTGTCTTGAACAGTCAGACACGATTCCATAAACAGCTTCGTATTTTTCAGGATTCCTGGCAAGCCTTCAAGCGAGCGCACGGAGCGGCAACTGTGCTGCGGCTCTCCACTGCCTTGACCTTCCCAAGTTTCCTCCATAGAGTCTTGCAGTCTCCACTCAACAAGAAGAGTGGATCGGGAAGGATCAGAGATGTCATCTGTCCGGAAAGCGAAGCAGAAGTTCTCCATCGGTGTGGTCAGTGTTTGCCTTGGAATGATTCTTATCGGTTGCGGCCAGGGGCGGGAAGAGTCCCCGGATGAGTTCCCAAGCCGCGCCATACAGATCATCTGTCCCTGGGGAGCGGGTGGCGGTACGGATACGGTGAGCCGAATCTGCGCCAAAGGATTGCAGGAAGTGCTCGGCGCGCGGGTCAATGTGATCAACGAGGCCGGTGGCGCGGGTGTCAGCGGACATGCCGCCGGTGCCAAAGCAAAACCGGATGGCTACACCCTGACTATGCTCACCGCTGAAATCGACATGATGCACTGGCGGGGGCTGACGGATGTGGGGCCGACGAATTTCGAGCCGATTATGATTATGAATAAAGTATGCGGCTCGATTTTCGTTCGGGAGAATTCGCCCTGGCAGACGATGCAGGATTTGCGGAATGCCGTGCAGGAGAATCCCGGCAAGTTTACCGCATCGGGCACGGCGAAAGGCGGAATCTGGCATCTGGCGTGTGCCGCCTGGCTCAGTGCTTGCGGCCTGTCGCCGGACGCGCTCACCTGGGTTCCGAGCACCGGCGCAGCGGCGGGGCTTCAGCAGCTGATCAGCGAGGGGATCGACGTCGTGTTCTGTTCTCCCGCTGAAGGGAAACCGTTGCTCGATGCCGGAAAAGTCCGCCTGATCGCGATTCTCAGCAGCGAGCGCAACCCGATGTTCCCCGATGTGCCGACCTGTGTGGAGCAGGGCGTCAACGCCGAAATCTACGGCTGGGCGGGACTCGCCGCTCCCATCGGAACACCGCAACCCATCCTCAATCGTCTGGAGGATGCCCTGCAAGAGGTTGCTGCCACAAAGGATTTTGAGACCTCAATGCACAATGTGGGATTCCTCGTGGATACCGAGAATGCTCAACGATTCCGCGAAATCCTTCAGGCGGATGACATCCAGTTCGGTCAGTTGCTGAAAGATGCGGGGATTGTGGAATGAGGAACGACCGGATTTTAGGAGCGCTGGTTCTGATTGCGGGCATTGTTCTCTACGCGGCGACTGCCCATTTCCCCGGCGCGGCGAGCAATCGCCCCGGCCCCGCATTTCTTCCAAGAGTCCTCGCCGTTCTGTTTGCTGTCTCCGGTTTTCTGTTGATTCTTTATCGAAAACCGACCGTGAATGACGCGAGTGAGAATCAACCCCGAAATCGGTTCAAAGTTGTTGCCATGATTGCCGGACTCGTGCTGTATTCGATGATCGCCGACACCACTGGTTTTTTGATTGCGGGCGGATGTCTGACCTTCGGATTCTGTTCGCTTCTGGGCAATTCCTGGCGGGTCGGCCTTGTGGTTACCGTGGTTCTGGTTCCATTCATCTATACCATTTTCTCGACCGTGTTAGGTGTTGTCCTTCCGGTTGGATGGCTGGGATGGTGATGTGATTGCCGACGCCTTCGCCCTCGTATTTCAGCCTTCCATTCTCCTGGTCATGGCCGTTTCCGGGTTGTATGGATTGTTTGTCGGTTCGGTTCCGGGACTGACCGCGACCATGGCCGTTGCCCTGATGGTTCCGTTTACCTTCTACATGGACCCTGTTCCGGCCCTGGCGGCGATTGTGACCATGGAGGCCATGGCGATCTTCGCAGGCGACATTCCGGGAGCCTTGGTGCGAATCCCCGGTACGCCGTCTTCAGCCGCATATACGGATGATGCTTACGCGCTCACTCAAAAAGGCCGGGCGCAATCGGTTCTGGGGGTGTGCCTCATTTTCTCCGTTTTGGGAGGCCTGTTCGGCTCCGTGGTGTTGATGATCGCCGCGCCCCTGCTGGCTACTTTCGCGCTTCAATTCACCAGCTATGAATACTTCTGGCTGGCACTATTGGGATTAAGCTGCGCCGCTCTTGTTGCGAAAGGTTCGCCGCTCAAAGGGGCAATTTCTCTGGGGATCGGCTTATTCCTCTCCACAGTCGGCCTGGACCCGGTGGACGGATACGCCCGGTTCACCTTCGGCTATTCGGACCTGGTGGGGGGCGTGAGTTTCATTCCGGCGATGATCGGTTTGTTCGGACTCTCCGAGGTGATTCGGAATCTTCTTCGTTCCGATGTGGAAATTCGCATCCCTCAAACGGAAAGGCACGGCGTGTTGGTCGAAGTGTTTCGCCTGCTCGGGAGACGGAAGAAGAGTCTCTTGCGGTCCGCCTCATTGGGGACCGGAATCGGCGCACTTCCCGGAGCCGGGGCGGATATCGCCGCCTGGATCTCGTTCGGTGTGTCGAAACGGTGCTCGGATACCCCGGAGGAATACGGTCAGGGCAGCCTGGAGGGGGTGGGAGATGCCACCGCCGCGAATAACTCCGCTGTGGCAGGTGCGTGGGTTCCCGCGCTGGTCTTCGGCATTCCGGGCGATACCGTCACGGCGATTGCTATCGGTGTGTTGTTGATGAAAGGTCTCCAGCCGGGTCCCGCCATCTTTGAACGGCAGCCGGAACTCCTCTATGCCGTGTATATTGTATTCTTTCTCGCCAATCTCCTACTGCTTCCATTCGGTTATCTGGCCATCCTCGCCGGTAGACGGGTGGTGACGATGCCACGCCGAATCCTTCTACCGGGTATCCTGCTTTTCTGCGTGGTCGGTTCCTTTGCGATCAACCACAGCACATTCGATATCGGCGTGATGATTGTGATGGGCCTTCTGGGATACTACCTGGAGGCGAACGAGGTCCCCATCGGTCCGATTGTCCTGGGCCTGGTGCTCGGCCCGATGATCGAACATCATTTCATGAACAGCCTGATCAAATCCCAGGGCAGCCTGGCGCAGTTCTTTACCCGCCCCGTTGCCGGTGTATTGGGGATTCTCTGCCTGGTGATGTGGTTCTATCCCTTCATCTCTTATGTCAGGAGATGGAGAAAAACCTGATCGTATTTGGCATCCCGTAATAGATATGTCTTTGCGGAGATTCCTGACATTCGTTCGGAATAACAACGGACTTGTTATTTCGAACCCCTTCCCTGTCATTTCGACCGAAGGGAGAAATCTCCGTCGGTTATTTCTGAACCGGACTGCGCACAGCACCCGGTGTTCTTCCGCCCATGAACCTGAAAACACCCCCCAGCAATAGAATTCCAAAGAAAAGATAAATCATAGATGTTGCGCTCAGGCAAGTGCTCATCCCGAAACGCTGGGAAGCGGCTGCGATGGAGACCGTTGCAATCCCGCCGCCGAACCAGCCGATTGAGTTCATTACACCCACTGCCGTTGCGCGACGTTCCACCGGAACTACATCATGCAGCGATGCCCAGATATTCGCGTCGTATATTCCCTTGAAAAACCCGAAACAGGCCAATGCAAGGACCAGAATGGGGACATGTAACGTCCATCCCACGGCGAAAATAAACGGAACGCCACAGAAGAGACCGAAAGACTGGGTCATCATGCGTCCCCCACGCCATCGCCGGACCATGTAATCCGCCAGCATCCCACCGCAGAGCACTCCCAATACCGATCCTACCTGCAGATAGGCCGTGGCGTTGAATCCTGCCATCGAAAGACTCATTTGAAACTTGTCGTACAGAAACTTCGGTGTCCAGACCAGGTAGATCATCGCGACAAAATTGGCGCCGACGAAGACGGCAGTCAGAATCCATACCATCGGGATTTTGTAGAGTCCGACAATGCTCATCAGAATCTGCCCAATGCCTTCCGATTTCTTATCATCCCGATCATCGGGAGAAGACGCGAGGATGTCCTCCCGACTGGGTTCTTTGAGCAGAAACACAAGTACGAGAGCAAAGAATATACCGCCGAATCCGAGCACGAGAAACGATGACTGCCATCCGTAATGCTGTCCCATCCAGCCCCCCAGCCAGCCTCCCGCCACGGTTCCTGCATACACGCTGGATTGATGGATCCCCATCGCGCGCGAACGAGTCTCTTTCCCATGATAACTACTGATCATCGACATCGCAGCAGGAAAATAAAATGCTTCTCCGAATCCTTCCACGGCACGCAAAGTCACCAGCTGCCAGTATTCTCTTGAAAAAGCGAATAACACCGTAATGATGGACCAGAAGAAAAATCCGGATAAAATGACCGCTTTTCGGCTGAACCGATCCCCCACCATCCCCGCGATCCACCCGAATCCGGCATAGACCCACATGAAGGCCGATGCGACCAGGCCTAATTGAACATCGGTCAGACCGACTTCGGTTTTCAACAGAGGAAAAACGGAAAAAATACTCTGCCGATCCGCATAATTAAAAAAGCAAATAAACCACAGCATTACCACAACCGCCCATTTATATGTATCTTTTCTCATCATGCGCTAATTCTCCAAATCGTGTTGTCTATCCCCGTCCCGTCAGCCGTTTGCCATTCTACTGATCGGGGATTCCCCCTCTGCCGTTGGCGGAGGATCCATTCTCCCCCTCCCTCCGGGAGAGGGTTGGGGTGAGGGAAATTCCAGGTGGAACAGGCCTCCAGCCTGTGGTCTGGGGCATTGGACCCTACCATGCCCCTTCTTTCCCCGTCAAGGCATAAACAAGTGCCCGTGCCCGGCGGACCTTCAAAACCGCCCCTGTTCTTCAACCAGATCCCGCATGATCCGCATGCGGTCTTCCACCGCGCCCGGTGGCACCTGATCCCCCGCCGCCGCAATCAGACGCGGGCTTCGCTTCCGCAATTCCAACCATCGCATAACCGCACGAATGAATTCTTCTTCCCTCGCATCCGGCAACCAGAGTCCCGGTGAAATTCCACCAGATAAGATGAATTCATCACCCGCTTCCTCCCGGCATTCCTCCGGCGTAAGATCGCCCGCCAGGCCCGGAGTGATCGCATCCCCACAGTCCGCGCCGGTCTCTCGGATCATTCCGATGCTTCCGCGCAACCTGCCGTCGATATGCACCGCCACGAATTTCCCGGCAGCGTGCAGTCGCCGAATCGCCTCCACGTAGTAATCTCGCGACCACTCCGCAAAGAAATGCGGCGGCTGAATATCCGAAGAGAAATTGTCGCCCATCACAATAATCTCCGCAGGCGACTCTGCCAGCAAGTCAATCAAATCGAGTTGGCACGCATGAATGGAATCGACGACTCCCCTCATCACCTCCGGCTGTTCGAATGCGGCGAGGATCGTATTCTCCACCCCCATCCAGAGGTTCATCAGCATCCCCACGGCGCTGTATCCTGACGGCATATATACCACACCGCATTCCCCGATTGCATCCGCCCAGGCCCGATATCGATCCCAGTGGGGATGAAATGTCCGGTTGGACATCGCATATTGAAATATCCTCAAGTCGCTCTCGTCTCGAATCCCCCAGCGGACAATAGGCCAGGAATACGATGACTCGTTCCACCGTCGCACACGCCGAATAGTCCCCAATGGCGTGGCGATTTCCCAGAGGATCTCCGGAATGCCATCCCGCATTTCTTTGCGGACCGTGACCGACACATCTTCGGGATATTCCTCGGACCAGAATGCCGCATTGTTGGCAATGTAGAACCCGACTTCTTCCTTGCGGTGATATCCGATCAATTCATGATCCGGTTCGATGTACGGACAACTGAGATCCCAGGGCAATCGCAACCGGTGATAAAACCAGTGGGACAGGTCCAGCATGAACGGAACGGTGTCGAGAATCTGTCCCTCATAAACCCGGAGAATTCTTTCCCGCAAAGCAGCCATGACGTATGCTTGCCCTCGGTGCAGGATGGTGATTCTTCCGCTCACTATAGGAGCCGGACCACGACCGTGCAATGAGAACGGCTGGCAGTATCTTCCCCAGCGGAATCTGATATGCTCAACGACTGTCATCGGGAATGCAGGAGATGAGAATGAAAAGAATTCTGATTATCGGGACTGGCTCCATCGGGGAACGTCATCTTCGCTGCTTCATGAACACTGGAAGGGCCATTGCCGGGATTGTGGAAATCAACGCGGAATTGCGCATAGCGGTTGCGCAACGGTACGGTATAACGGTGTCTCACGATTCTTTGGAAGGAGCGCTGGAGGGGAAATGGGATGCGGCGGTGATCGCCGTTCCCGCCCAGCTGCATATTCCCATTGCCCACAAACTCGCCGATGCCGGAATCCCGATGCTGATCGAGAAGCCTCTTTCGACCACCCTCCAGGGAATTGATGAGTTGATTCGGAAGGTCCGGGATTCGGGCCTTCCATCCGCTGTGGCTTATGTCTATCGGCATCACCCGCTATTTGAGAAATTGCGCGAGATGTTCCACAGCGGGCCATTCGGCCGATTGCTGGAATTGATCTATGTGAGCGGCCAGAACTTCCCGCATTATCGCCCCGCTTATCGGGACATCTATTACGCCCGGCATGAGACCGGCGGTGGAGCGCTTCAGGATGCCATGTCGCATCATCTGAACCTGGGGGAATGGCTTGCGGGACCGATTGACCGAATCTCCGTCGATGCCTCCCACCAGCATCTTGACGGTGTACAGGTAGAGGATACGGTACACATTTTGGCCCGGCACGGAGAGGTTCTTGCTTCCTACAGCCTCAACCAATACCAGCCGCAACCCGAACAGATGTTGACCCTGGTTTGCGAGCGTGGGATGCTCCGGGCCGAGTTGCATCGAAATTGCCTCAGCTGGTGCAGCGAGACGGAAGGACCCTGGCATGTTCAGGCGCTTGCACCGCTGGAGCGGGACTCGTGGTTTACCAGGCAAACGGTCGCATTTCTGGATTTTCTTGATGGCGCAAGAGAGGCCGCTTGCTCATTGGCGGAGGCTTTTCAAACACAGAAGGTGATCTGTTCTGCCCTGGAGAGGATTCGCTCCGGACAGACGCTGCAACGGGTGGCTTCGGATGAGAATCGGTGAGCCGGTCTTATCCAGATGTCATGTCTGAGGATTCGCAAATGGCTTTGGTGAACGATCCGCAACAGATTCGACTCGCAATGATCGGCATGGTAGAGGGAAACGGCCATCCGTACAGTTGGTCGGCGATCTTCAACGGCTACAACAAAGAGGCCATGACGGAATGTCCGTTTCCGGTGATTCCGGAGTACCTGGGCCTTCAGCCCCCGGAAGCCTTTGGCATTGACGGGGCACGGGTCACTCATATCTGGTGCGAGAACCGCGCCGACGCCGAGCATGTCGCAAGATGCTCCAAAGTCCCTCAGATTGTCGATAACCCCAAAGATGTCATCGGCCAAGTCGATGCCGTGATTATCCCGACCGACAAGGGCTGGGAACACGTTGACCGCGCCCGTCCGTTCGTTGAAACCGGGCTGCCCCTGATGATCGACAAACCGCTGGCGGATAACCTCAAGGACTTGCGCACGTTCATTGAGTGGGATCGCAAGGGAATTCCATTCGTCTCGTGCAGCCCCCTTCGATACAGCCCGGAATGTCAGGCGCTGCGTGCCCAAATGGCATCGGTGGGCGAACTTCGACTTCTCACCATGACCACCGTCAATAGTTGGGAGCGGTATGGTATTCACGCACTGGAGACTATATATCCGTTTTTTCCGACGGGAGGCTGGCAATCCGTTGTTCATTCCGGCGATGAGAAAGCGGGCATTGTCCACATCCGCCATGAATGCCGGGCTGAGGTCGTTCTTGCCGCCATCAGCGACATGTTCGGTGGCTCCCTTTTTCTAAATGTCCATGGAACAAAGGGACATCTTTCCGCGCAGCATAACGATACTTTTCATGCGTTTAAAACGCAATTAACGAATTTCATTAACTATTTACAGACCGGGATTCGTCCAATCCCCTTTGAGGAAACCGTCGAATTGATGAAAATCATTATCGCCGGTGTCCAAAGTCGGGAGCAGGGCGGAAAACGGGTCTATTTAAAAGATATTGACATGGAATGAGTCGATGGGTTCCGAAAGGACGGTATGATTGAAACATGAATGTGATGGACTCTTTTCGATTGGACGGAAAAGTGGCGGTCTTGACCGGCTCGGCGGGTTTGTTCGGTCGCCAGATTGCCGATGCCCTGGTGGAGGCGGGCGCAAGACTATTCATTGCCAGCCGGAATATCGACAGTCTGGAGGAGCAGGCCACGCGGATGAGGCAGGATGGCCATGATGTCACGGCTCATACATTGGACCAGGGTTCCGAGGAGTCCATTCGAATGTTGCTGGATTTTGTATTAGAACAAGCCGGACGAGTGGACATTCTCATCAACAATTCCGTACTGCGGCCCATGTCCGATTGGAGTTCCCCGGCGGAGGATTTTGCCCGCAGCATGGAGGTCAATGCCACCGGTATCTTTATGATGACCCGCGCGTTCGGCGAACAAATGGCGAAACAGAACGGTGGGAGCATTATCAATATTGCATCTATCTACGGCATGATAGGCCCGGACTTCACCCTGTACGAAGGACTGGGATGGGGCACACCGCCCGATTACTACTTCCACAAAGGCGGGATGATTCAATTGACGAAGTTTGCCGCGTCCAAGCTCGGTCCCCATGGGGTGCGGGTAAATTGCATCAGCCCCGGCGGTTTTTACAACAACCAGGAGCAGATCTTTGTTGACCGCTATGAGAAACGTACTTTCCTGGGCCGGATGGCGAACGAGGAAGATTTGAAAGGCGCTATTGTCTTTCTGGCCTCCGATGCCTCTGCGTACGTTACGGGCGTAAACATTCCGGTCGACGGCGGTCTGACCGCGAAATAACGAATGAGTTATGGACCGGCAGACCGGCGGGACCGGTGATTTGACAAAGAAAGTGGGGGAGCGGTCCCTCCCCCGAAGATCGGGGGAGGTTAGGTGGGGGTTGACCGGACGGCACAAGACTCCGCGACGTGGCGATCTCCACTTGCTCGCTCCAACGATGAGATTTCCACGCTTCGCTCGCAATAACAGGCATGAAGGTGTTTTTCGGGGGAACAGAGATTCTGTCTCTCCGATCATTCATAACAGATTTCCGAGGTCACGACGATGAACAATCAGGAATACTCCCGACGCGATTTCATCTCCGATACGACAAAAGGTGTGGTTGCGGCTTCTCTTGCAGGCTCCATCGCTCAGGGCACACAAGTCTCCGCCGCCGAAACGAAAACAGATGCCCCGAAGCGCGGTCAACAGCGGCTGACTGTCAAGCAACTGCAAACATGGGAATCTCTCGGCTATGGGATGTTCATCCATTTCGGTATGAGTACATTCGTAGAAAACGAATTGCCGGATGGAAGTCACCCCGCAAGCACCTACGCGCCGGACAAGCTCGACGTCGATCAATGGGTTTCAGTCGCGCGGGATGCCGGAATGAAGTATATCGTTCTGTGCGCCAAACATGTCGCCGGGCACTGCCTCTGGCCCAGCAAACACACCGACTACACGGTTGCCAATAGCGGCAATACGACGAATGTGTTCGAGCAATTCGTGAAGTCCTGCGAGAAACGTGGAGTTCGTCCCGGTTTCTATTATTGCTCCTGGGACAACCACAACCGCTTCGGCAGCGTAACACCCAGTTTTGTCGACAAGGGCGCTTCCTGGAGTGCCATGAACACCTTCCCGAAAGGCGAGGAGTTGGGGAAACCTCTACCCGCTTTTACAACTTCCCTGTACCAGAGTTTTCAAACCGCCCAGATCACGGAACTTCTGACCGAATTCGGACCGATCTTCGAAACCTGGATCGATATCCCTGGCGTTCTGGGACGAGGCTACCGGACCTTCCTGTACGAATATATCGCAAAACTTCAGCCGGAAACGTGCATCATGATGAACAGCGGGATTTCGGACGGTTCAACGTATGATGTGGCGTATGCCTGGCCCTCGGACCTGATTGCCATTGAGCGCCGCGTTCCGCCCGACACCGGACATGCGAAATGGCGCACCATTGAGGGGGGAGAATACTATATACCGGGGGAAGTCTGCGATCCCATCGGAAAGGACTGGTTCTTTGTTCCCGGCGATACGCCTCGCCCGGACGAGGAGTTGCTCAAGCAGTTCGAAGACTGCCGTGCTCGCGGCGTAAATCTTCTTTTGGATGTCCCGCCGGATAAGCACGGCCTGATTCCCGACATGCACGTGCAGGCGCTGAATCGGTTGCGGAAAAACGCGCGAATCTGACCGCTGACCCGGCGGTCACATACCGGCTTTGCGGTGAAGAGCCTCTTTAGTGGCCTTGGTGGCACGGGCGATCCTATCGTCACGATCCCGGTGTGATTGTTTGATTTTCATGGAGACGTGATGTCTCGTCAGCACCCGTTGCATAAAATCCTCATCCACACAATTGGCCAATTCCTCTTCGCTTTGACAAGACCGCATATGAAACAACTTCTGTGCCTCTGACTTTTTCAGTTCCGCTTCCAGGCGCTCAAAATCCTGGTACGAGAGTCTGCCCAGTTTTTCGTTGAACAGGACAACCACGGTGAAGACTGCGGGGAGATGATCGTTCAGAATCTCGCTCACGAAATGCTCTGTGTAGGCTTTCCCGTAAGTGAATACGGTTTCTTTCCAGAGTTCCAATCCGCTTTCGGAGGGTTGCTTCCGGTCTTCGGGGCCATCGGTCAGAACCAGGCTGACCGTCCGGCCTCCCTCCGGTGTCGTCGCGAATTTCAGTCCTTCCCGATACAGGTCGAATCCACGAAACTCGAAAAACTTCCCGTGTTCTGCCAGGACAGGTTGAAGAAAACTGATGATCCGTCCCGGCTTATCGCTCAACACCACAAAGGTATAGCGATCTTCCACTTTCTGTGAGGACTTGGCAGCAGGGTCCTCTTCCAGGGCGGTCATGTGTCTTGCTTTGATACCGAACTCGCGTCTCATAGCTCGATCTTCTGTCCTTCGTCAAGGTGATTCTTTCCCACCAGACACAAGAGCCATAAACACATCTTCAGCTCCAATGTATCACGTTTTTCCCGTGTCTCCAATTCCCGGTTCCGGCCCTCGATTTGACCTGATCTTATTGAAGGTCATCCTTCTGCTCCCTCTCTCTCCGGGAGAGGGTTGGGGTGAGGGAAAAGAGGGTGGTGTTCCCGTGAGAGAGCGGGGGTGGAAACGGGAAACCGGCGGTTTATCCGTGAATTGCTCGGACCAACCGCCGGTTTTCCTTATTGCGGCTATACGGACGGGTCAGGCGGGGAAAAGACCGATTTTGTGCAGGTACTCTGCCGCCATCAGTTCGCCTTTCGCCGCGCCTTTCTTGGTATTGTGCGACAGGCAGACATACTTGATCCCGTTGTCCAGTGCGGGATCGGGCCGAACACGTCCGACAACCGTGGCCATGCCGCCTTCCAGGTCACGGTCAAGGCGTGGCTGCGGCCGGTTTTCTTCCTTTTTCATCACGATGGTCTGTTTTGGAGCCGAGGGCAGGTCTCCGAACTCCGCTGCGCATTTCTTGTTGAATTCCGCCACTGCCGCCAGGTAATCCTCCGGGGTGAACGGTGCGTTCGTCTCCACAAAAACCGAGAGGGTATGCCCGTCCAGCACGGAGACCCGTGTGCAAGTGCAGCTGACTTTGAACGGAGCAGGGATCACGTTTCCATCTGCGAAGGAGCCAAGGGTTTTCACCGTCTCCAGTTCGACTTTCCCCTCCTCCTTGCTGATGAACGGTATGATATTGTCGTGCGTATCGAGCACCGGATGCCCCGGATAGCCTGCCCCGGAGAGCGCCTGAAGGGAGGTCATCCAGACCCGCTTGATCCCGACTGTGTCCTGGATCGGTTTCAGGGAAACAATCAGGCCCATGGTGGTGCAGTTCGGGCCGGGGACCACATAACCCTTCCAGCCACGCTCCTTCTGCTGGCGCCTAACGAGCGGCGCCTGGGCGGCATTCACTTCGGGAACCAGGATGGGCACATCGTCCTCATACCGGAACGCCGAGGCAGTGCTGATCACAGGCTTCAACGCGGCACAGTCGCCTTCCGACTTCTTTGCCACGTCCGAAGGCAATGCAGAAAAAATGATATCGTACTGGTCGATATCATCGAGAATACGGTCCGTCAGACGCACGGTAGTTCCGGCAATGGCGTCCGGCAGGGGAGCCGGAGACCGCCACGTGCAGGCCTCGCCGTATTTCTTGCCTGCCGAACGCTCCGAGGCATATAAACCGGAAATCTCAAACCATGGGTGACCGAGCAGCGCCTCAATGAATTGCTGCCCCGCCACACCCGTTGCACCTAGAATTGCTGACTTAAACCGTGCCATCGTATCACCTCAATACCGGGTTTTGCGATTCCTCAAGTCCTGCACGGAACTGAAAGATCGCCCTGAAATTCCATAAACTCTTATTTTAAACCTGCCTGATAGACGCAGGAAGGGAAACACGCAATTCACCACGCTTGTACGCTTCCGAAAAAAGACCGTTCCCGGTAGCCTGATATGTTTGTGGCGGATAGACTGGACAGGATGTGAGGCGATGAAACTTCTGACACGATATGTCTGGTCGGAGTTGGTTCCCTCGTGCGGCGAGGGGCTGGTTCTGTTGACGATCATTTTTCTGTTGAAGCAGATGTTTTACATCTCCACCCGCCTGCTGGACACCGGCGCTCAACTGGGGAATGTTGTCAACCTGTTCATCGACATGATCCCGCCGGTTTGCCTTCTTACACTGCCGATGTCTGTTCTGCTGGGAACGCTGCTCAGCTATGGCCGACTTGCGGAAGAAAACGAAATCACGGCCATGGAATCGGGTGGCATTACGCTTGCCCGCATCTATTTCCCGGCGGTTCTTTTTGGGCTGCTGGTGACCGTTTTTATGCTCTTCTGGAGCCATGTAATCGTGCCGAAATCGCTTCGATTGACTCAACAGACCATGATGGCGATGCTCCAGAATACCGCCACCGGTGGAATCACTCCCGGACAGTTCAAGAAACTGGGCGAGTTGACTCTGTTCTGCGACAGGATGAACAAAGACAACAAACAACTATACGGGACGACAATCTTCGAGAAGAAAAAGGATTTTGGAGTTGCCGCCATGGTGTCTGCCCCGACGACCGATTTTCAGTTCTTGCCGGAACAGGGAGAGCTTCGATTGGATTTGAAAGACGTGTATTTCCATCGGCCTCGTTCTTCCAGGGATGGAACGAACCTGGACGATCAAATCGTGGAAGCGGCGAGAATGTACTGGACCACCAACGTGGGAGATTTGGTGCGACGAATGATGCGACAAATGCTGAAAGGAGGAGGATGGCTCACGACAAATGAGCTCCGAAAACGGATTCAAGATGAAAAGAAAATACTCAAAGAACGGCTGGCCCGGCAGAAGGAATTGGAGGAAATCCTGAAGACGAAAGAGAACGCTCCCAGGGCGAAAGACAGTCTCCCGATTGTTCGGAACGAAATAGAGAGGAAGCGCAAAGAGATTGCGCAATTGAGCATTGAACGCGCGTTGCGGATTTCGCTGCCGTTTGCGGCTGTTCTGATGGCGATGGTGGCGGCTCCCCTGGGCGTGTTGATGCGGCGGGGACGTCGTGGAGTGGCCTTTGGGGTAACCATCGTGATTGTGTTGATCTATTACGTATTGATGAGCTTGGGAAAGGCCCTGGCCGCGGAGGGATCGATTACGCCTTGGATCGGGCTTTGGATGCCCAATTTCGCCGCACTCCTGTTGGCCGCTGCGGCGTATCGAAAGACTGTCTATTTATGATCTGTAGGGCTCAAGCCCGTCTGCGGGCTAGCCCACCAGAACAGATGAATGATGTCTGCGGGCTAGCCCGCCAGGACTGATGACCATGAACACAAAGAAAAAGGACCAAACCGACGATTCCGGAAGGAAAGTTGCGGCGACCAACCGGAAAGCTCGCCACGACTATCATATTCTGGAAATTCATCAGGCCGGAATCGCGCTTCTGGGAACCGAGGTGAAGTCTCTCCGGGCGGGTCATGTCAGCCTGGTCGATTCCTATGCCGATATCCAGGAAGGCGAGCTGTATCTATTAAATTGCCATATCAATCCCTATACCCACGGAACGGCCTGGAATCACAATCCCATGCGGCGCAAGAAGTTATTGCTCCATCGCCGGGAGATCGACAAGTTGGCCGGGAAGGTTCAGCAGCGCGGATTTACGCTGATCCCCCTGTCCATTTATTTCGAGCGAGGCAGAGCCAAGGTCGATATCGCCCTCGCCAAGGGGAAGAAACTCTATGATAAGCGGGAAGACATGAAACGACGGGACCAGGAACGAGATATCGGGCGCGCAATGGCAGACCGGGGTTGATAAGTTCAATCAATTCAGTCTCTTTGTGTCTCCCCCTTCACCCCTTCGATCAGCTCAAGGCAAACAGGCTTTTGAGAGATTTGTGAGAAATGAGGATTCCACTTCTATTGCGCTTGATGATTCGCAGTATCTGATTGACCGCGTCTTTGGCGGGGATGACTGCGCCAGGTTTGGAGGATTACGGGCAGACTCTCTTCGCGGCAATATCAGTCATCCGTAGTAACGGCATTGTCTGAGGTGTCTGATTCGAACCGCTGTTCCTTTACGAGGCGCTCAGGGTGTTGTTTCTGGCGCTGGAGGTAGTACTCCACCAAACGCTTCGGATCGTGGCAGCACTTTTCTGAGATGAGATGACGTGCTTCGCGAACTTGCCGGATCGCTGGATCATCCTTCATGGTCGATACCTCCGAATGTCGAAATCCTTGCCAAGATGATAGAGGCCGGGTGGATTCCTAAATCCAGTTAAATCAATCCCCTCTGTCTTTTCCCAAACCAGGGGCAGGGGGATCAAATTACTGCCCCTTTGCTTTCGTCCGGGTTGATAGGACTTCTTACAGCCCCCGGCCACTCGTGGAGAGTTTGCCGATACCCCTCCGGAATACCCAGATCGAACCGGATGGCGTCCAGCTCACAGACGAAATACCCCTCTTTGCGCCGTGCCATTTCCTGCGCTTCGGTCAAACCGACTTCCGTTCCCTCCTGTCGGGATTGAACCATCTCTTCCAGGCAATCGAGAACCGTAGGCGACAATAAATGAAATCCGAGCCAGCACAAATAGGGGGCATTGGGATTGCCGGGCGTCCGAAGACGGGACCGGGCATAATCGACACGCGGTTTCTCGATGATTTCCACCGCCTCGTAAAGCCGGGGCTGGTCGGGGACGGGTTTTCCCAGCACGGTTCCAAAGTACCGCAAATCTTCCTCGCGGGTCCAGCTGACTGCGCTGAGGCTTCCCGTTACGGATTCGGCGACTGTCAGCAGCTGCCGGATACATCGGACAGGTGTTGTCGATGCGAAAGCGTGGTCTCCCAGGAGGACCATCAGCGGTCTTCTTCCCAGGGTCTCCACGGCGCACCATACCGCATGGCCCAGCCCCAGCTGCTCGGATTGCTCCACAAAAACGACCCGTTTCCCCATCTCCTGGATTTTTTCCGCCTCTTCCGGGAATTTCCGTGCACCGGGATCGTCGGAAAAACCTCCATGAAAGTAGAACTCAAAAAGATCTCTCTGCTGCCGATTGACCACAAAACACACCTGTTGTACACCGGATTCCAGCGCCTCCTCCGCCAGGATCTGGATCAGGGGACGCGGACGGCCATCCGGATCGACCAGCGGCAGGAATTCCTTCTTGATTCCACGGGTGAGGGGATACATCCGGGTTCCATGCCCTGCAACGGGAATGACCGCCGCCAAATTGTCCATAGGTTCCATATCCTCTTGAAAGGTGAGAGATCGGATTCCTGCTCTCCGATCATGAAGGGTATCTTATGAAAGTATAAGGATTTATGGTATTTTCTCCAACAGGAGAGGGGATTTTTCACTCAGAAGAGGTCGCCGGGAACCTCGATGGGCAGAATTTGACATATTCTGGTTTGTGCGAGGGTGATTTTCAATTGAAATTCTCCTTGACACGAACGGAAGATAGCGGCTATATTTGTGGAGTGTCTCTCGTGCCGGGCGAGTAGCTCAGCTGGTGAGAGCGCCTGCCTTACAAGCAGGAGGTCGCAGGTTCGATCCCTGTCTTGCCCATAGTCGGGCCTCGAATCAGGCGAGAGAGAGCAGTTTCCGGGCGAAATCCGGGGGGCTTGGGCTATTGCAATCCTCCGAATTCGCCTAGAATGATGCCCGGCATTTGTGGCACTACGGTTTTGGATGGGGCTGTAGTTCAGTTTGGTTAGAATGCCTGACTGTCGATCAGGAGGTCGCGAGTTCGAGCCTCGTCAGCCCCGTTTCTCTTGAATGGATGTCCACCCCCCCGGTCTGGTGATTCGCGGGGGTGGACATAAGAAAACGTTTGTCGGTTTTGGGTGCCCAGATTGGGATCAATGTTCGGAGGTCCAAAAATGAAAAGTCGCATTCGGAGTGGCCGAATTCAGCACGCCTGGATTTCGGCTTTTTTGTTGGTGCTGCTCACGGCCGGCCCCGGGTTTTCCCAGGGACTTACCTTCAAACTCGACTTTAATTCCGGCAACGATTCAATTCTTCAATCCACCATTGACGCGGCTCCGGATGCGATCCGCGCCGCGGACGGTCCATTTACGGTCACCGTCGTTCTGACCGGGGCCTCCAAATTGATGGGACTCAACTGCGATCTGATTTTCAATCCGGATCAGCTCCAGGTGGTCAATATTCAGGAGAGTTATGGGGATGTTAATTTCGATGGCCGGGCGAATGTGTTTGATGTTCGCGAGGTCGGAGCGAGAGTGGGCAGTGATGAATTATATGAATCTTATTATGACCGCGTGGAGACCTTCGGCGTGATCAATATGGCGGATGTCAACGCCATTGCCGAGTATTTCGCGGAACCGGGGAAATTCTGGACCGTCAACACGGATGACGCCACAATCAAGGAAAGCGCCGAGATTTTCGAGGAACCCACCGTCAGCAATCAGAATGGGAAAATCGACGATATCGTCTGTGTGCTTCTTCCGCGTGAACATCCCGAAGCCACGGAATACAAACCCGCGGAAGGGGAAGCGACCTTTTTCGGGCCTGCCGGGTTCGGATTCACCGGTGACGCACGAGTCGCGGAAATTACGTTCCAGCCGGTGACCGGATTCACCGGAACCACGACATTGACGTTTGCAGACAAGTCTGCCATCACCGAGGAATCGGTGCTGGTGATCACCCGGCAGAATAATGTCATTACCGACCAGGAGATCATCGGAGAGCTGGAACCGGCGGATGAACCGGTCGAGCTTTCTATTGAATAAAGAACATCGGAAGAAAAGCCATCCCTGTTCGGGATCAACCATTCGTGGTGGCCGACCGGGACGCGCGGAACGAGAGGATTCACGGGTAGCCAACAAGCAAGGGAGGCACGTTTTCATGCACGGTATATTTCAATCTCACACACTGCGAAAGGTTTTCGTGATCACTGTTCTGTGTGCGCCGTTGCTCTTCGCGGGAGCCGTCCAGGCACAGAGCGAAACTCCCACTGCCATTCCCGAAACGCCGACCGTGGCGCCGGAAACCCCGACGAATACTCCCACGATTGTGCCGACCAACACCCCGACTCGAACCCCCACCGCGACGGCCGTTCCGACAACGATCGAAACGCCGACGGCGGTCCCGGAAACACCGACCGAAACGCCAACCGCCGTACCGACGAATACTCCCACAAATACGGCAACACAAGTTCCTACTCCCACAACTCGACCCACAGAAACCCCGACGGCAGCTCCGACTGAAACGCCGACCGCAGTGCCGACAACGGCACCGACCGAAACACCGACTGCAGTGCCGACAACGGCACCGACCGAGACCCCGACCGCGGTTCCTACGGAATCTCCAACTCCGGTCCCCACAAGCACACCGGTTCCGGAAGGCAACATCATCATGGGACAGGCTTCCGCACGTCCCGGCGAACAGGTCTCCGTCGGTATTTCCGCCACCGGTATGCCGACAACAGATGCCTTCCAGTTCGAGGTCGTTTATGACTCGAATATTCTCAGCTTTGTTGGCGTCAACAGAACCGGAACCCTCACGGAATCCTGGTATTCGGTCACCGCGAATGAGCAGACACCACTGACTGTAGTGGCGATTGCCGGAACAGCTCAGCCGATCTCCGGTGATGGCGAACTGCTCAAGATTCTCTTCACCGTGGCGCAAGGCGCTCCAGAAGGGATCTCGCTGTTGACCATTCAGAACGTGAAAGACGATCTGGCGGATCTTATTCCGGTGGATGGATCGATCACGGTTCTTCCGGCGGAGGTTCCGACCGAAACCCCAACCGCAGGCCCGACCGAAACCCCAACGGCAGCCCCGACCAGCACTCCAATGACGGTTCCGACACAGACCCCGACGGCAACCCAGGTTCCAACCGTAGGACCGACCGAAACACCGACGGCCGTTCCGACCACGGGGCCGACCGAAACCCCAACCGCAGGGCCTACCGATACGCCCACTGTTGTCCCGACGGCAACAGCAGTGCCCACAGGCACTCCAAGCGTTGTGCCGACGAGCACCCCGACCGTTATTCCAACCGCGACCCCGACCCCGACCGCTCGCCAGGTTAATCCGAACTTGGGAGTGGTGGCCTTGAACGGATTCGGACCGTTGCAGCCATCCGGTATCGCAGTGTTCAATTTCGATATCGGTGTGACCAACAGTTCGGGACAGCTGGTCCAGAAATATGATAAGTTCGGCAAACTGATTGTGGATTACCTGCCGGATCCAGTGGCTCTCGGACCGGCTCTCGGCTTCCCCTATGCGCGGGACTTCGAGTTCTCCGGAGAGATCGCCGGGAACCTGAATGGATCGGAAGGCGGCTATATGCTCTGGGCGAGCTACTTCGCCGCTCCGGGGTATTCCAATGCTTTGCCGCCCGTTATCCCGCTGGTTGGCGCAACCGGTGGTTCGGGTTACGGTGGAATCGACACCGACAATAATTCCACCAATAACCGGACTCTGCCGATCAATCCCTGGACCGGCCAGAACCGACCGAAAGGGGATCTGCTCTTTACACCGATTCTCGTGGATGTGGAACCGCAAGGAAACGGCGGATTCTATGTTCTCGACAGTGACGGCAAGATCTATGCGGAAGGTACCGCTGCGGCGGCGTTGGAGAATCTGCAATCCGTTCTCCAGCCCGCAACCGGTCGTGCGATGGATCTTGAGATCTACCGTGGCGGCGACGCGGTGAGTAATTATCGCCTCGATCCGTCCAGCTCCACATTGCCGCCCGCTATTGCAGCCGGAACCGGAGCGTATGTCCTGACCGAACTCGGATACATCGTCCGCGTCGGCGACGCGCCCGAACTGGATACCGGCAATTTGGCGCTCAGTGTCGATCCGGAAATCCTGATCTATCGTGATATGGAATTCGTGCCCAGCACCGATGGGACGAAGTATATCGGATTGGGTGTGATGGACGGCTTCGGCGTGGTCACTTTCGTGCCCTTCAAGAATGCCGATGTCGGGACCTTCAACATCGATAATATTGCGCCGTTGAATACCCTGCTGCACTACGATTCGGTTCAGAATGACTTCGTTCCCGGTCTGTACTTCGATATCGCGCGGGACTTCGAGGTTGAAATCGGTACCGGCGGCATTCTGGGCATCGACGCGCAAGGGAATCCCATCGAAACCACCGGATTACGTGTCGGCTCGATGGTGATGGACGGATTCGGTGCCATGCACACCGGTGGGCAGTCCACGCGGTTCATTCCGTACTATGTCAGTCCGCTGACGCCCGGTGCGCGTCCCGACGGCAAGGGCCATTATTACATCCTGATCGGTATGTCGTGGCCGTATCTTGACGTGGATGTTTACATGGACTTTGAAATTGCCCAGAAACTCTGGAATCGGTAACCTGTAAGGTTGCGATACTCGACTCAAAGCGGGGGAAAGAAATCCAACTTTCCCCCGTTTTTATTCTGCGCAGTCGTTAAGGGAGTGTCCCGATGCCTCGCGACAATTTCAGCGTGAAATACTATCGTCATGGCGCGGATGTTCTGGTCCGTCCATCCGGCCCTTTGAATGAGCTGACCTCGATCCGCCTCCTCCGTCCTATCCTGGCGCTGATAAAGAAGGGTGTTACGTCACTGATCGTGGATCTCAGTCTTGTCACATCCATTGATTTCTCTGGCCTGGAGACTCTTCAAGAAGCGAATGATGTGATCAGAGGGATGGATCAGCCGTCTTTGCGGCTGGTTGTCGTTCCCGATTCCGCGATTGAACGGGAACTGAAGGAATCGGATCTATGGAGGTTATTTCGAACGTACTCCACTCCGGAACAGGCCTGGAATGCTGCGTCTACCGAAATCGAATCCGAAGAAACCGCCGGCAAGACGATTGAATTTGATGAGGAACTCTACTTCACGGTCAGCCGGGATATCGAAGGAGACGTTGTAGTCTACACGATCGATGGAGAACTGGATCTCGAAGAGGTTCGGCAGCTCAAGAACGTTCTGATGGATGACCTGAATTCCGGCAACATCCGGGTCGTTCTCGACATGCGCTGGGTTCGGTTCATTGACAGCAGCGCCCTGGGTTTGTTCGCCAATATGGGCAAACGATTCCAGGACAAGGGCGGCGATCTTCGATTTGCGAATATCAACCAACAGACCCGACGTGTTTTCACGGTGTTCCGCCTGGACCGCCTGTTCAGGGATTTCGGCACGCTGGAAGAAGCGATCCGGTCGTATCGATCCGGCGATCCGCAGAGAACAAACAATAATCCTGCATCGTAACGGGATCAGACTGTAATCGCCGAGAGATCGGAGTATGATTCCGATGGCTGACATTCAGCCGGCGCGTTCCGCTATGTGTAATCCGTCGAGAGAGGAAGGATCGGACCTGAAATTTCAATGAAACAGGATCGTCTCGGTTTTACCCTGATTGAGTTGCTGATTGTTGTTGCAATTATCGGTATCCTGGCAGCCATTGCTGTCCCGAATTTTATGAATGCGCAGATCCGTGCGAAGGTTGCACGCTCTTACAGCGAGATGCGAACCTACAAGATGGCACAACAGCAGTATTTCATGGACCATGGAGATTTTCCGGGGCACTATGACGGCAAGGAGGAACATTGTCCCTATATCAATCTGGGATACCTGAACGCGCCGCTGAAAGATCCCTTTACGGAACATAAAGAGGAGTGGGCAGGATACAAATACCAGGAGGGAATGTATCACAGCAGCGACTTAGGCAGTCCTGCTGAAATCGCCCTGTATAATCCGGGACTCTATTCCGAGTGGATGTCGAGCGGGCAGGGATACGTAGTCTATGGTGAAGGACCGGCCCTGCAGGGAGCCTGGATTACCTATGATTCCAGTAACGGCCTTCGCAGTGCGGGACGGATCATCTCCGTCAGCATCCGTGGAAAAGGCCAGCCTGGCTCCAATATGCAGGGGCGTAAATGTAATTAGAGTCCCGGGAGCCGGTGATTGGGTAAAGAAAGCATGGCCCACCGAGGCCGTGCCCCGTCCCGTCATCGCGAGGAGCCGCCCTGAGTCTGCGAAGGGCGGCGACGTGGCGATCTCAGGCTTACGACAAGCGAGCTTTCCTGGAAACGAACGTGAGGAATCTCAGCGGATCATAAGATCACAGCGCCAGGTCATTCATGTTTCCTCTTGGATGTTTCATCGGAATAGTGAACAATAGTCTGTAGATTTGCTTCGATCACGAACACAGAATCAAGGAGACGGTACGATGCACGGAATGAACATTCTGAGGATTCTGCTCATCCCGACGTTACTGATCGGTATGTCTGTGGGGTCTGCTTTTCCCGCCGGGACAGAGACGGTTACCTGCCTGATGGTCGGATTGGAGCCGCATGGGGATGCGGGAATCTACGAGGAGACCTTGCAGGACATCGCAGCCAATTATCCCACTGTGAAAATTACTGCTGTGGGCAAGGAGAATCTGGAATCACTTCGCATAGAGAATCTCCGGAAATTCGATGTTCTGCTATTGGCCCAGGTTCAGGCGGAGAACGGTGATCTGCCCGATTACGCCAAAGAAGGAATTCTTCAATTTCTCAAGGATGGCGGTGGTCTTGTGGTTCTGCATTTTGCTGTGGCGAATTGCCAGAACTGGCGGGATTCCATCGACCTGTTTGGGGCCATGTGGGTGAACGGGAAATCCACCCACGGGCCGTACCATGAATTTCGTGTGGACGTGAAGGATGAGGCCCACCCGATTATTGAGGGAGTCAAGCCGTTCACAACGAACGACGAACTCTATTTCAACCTGCTGATGCGCCCGGACATGCACGTTATTATGACAGCCAACGAGGAACGATTCGGGCACACGGTTGCCGAACCGATGCTCTGCACGCATTATGTGCACAACGCCCGTTGCGTGTACTTTGCGCTGGGCCATGACAAGAAATCGTGCAGCCTGCCCGAATTCCGAAAGATTATTGTGCAGTCAATCGAATGGGCCGCATGCAGGCGGTAGCGCCGATTTCTCCTGACAGCCCATGCCGAAACAGGTTTTCCTTTTACTTGTGGTTGCCCTCCTCGGCTGCGCAAGCGACCCTCGGAAATCCCTGACCCCAGCGGACCCGATTCCGGTAGATCCACGCGCACGACCATTGACGGCGGACTTGTTTCAGAATGCCGTTCTGATTTCGGTTGACATCCAGAACAGCAAGCCCGGTCCGCCGGTAACCGAAGAAACGATGGACAAAGCCTGGGCCTCGTGGGGATTCACACCGCAGGATGTCAACGCCGCGAACGAATTCTTCTTCACCTCGGCATTGCCGAACGCGGCAAAAGTGGTTCGCTATTTCCACAAACGGAAATTGCCGGTGATTCTGATCCGTTGGGGATGCCGATTTAAGGATGGAATGGATCTGGACCCGGAGGTTCGGAGCACACTTCAAATAAAACAGAACGGCACGAGTGAGGGAATGGTTCCCCTCGAGGATGATCCCGGCTCGCAGGTTCATCCGGCGCTCGATCCGCAGCCGGATGACTACATTCTTCCGAAAACCGCGCAGGATGCGTTTACTTCCTCCAACATCGGATTTGTATTGGAGAACCTTCGCGCAAAGAACCTGTTTCTCATGGGCGGTCACACAGGGGCATGCCTGGGGAAAACCTCGAAAAGCGCAAAGGAAAGAGGCTATACAATTCTCTGCATTGAAGATGCCACTTTCGATGCCACGGAAAGCCGGCGGATTCCCAACCTGAATGCTGTCGGATATGACTATATCTGTACGACAGAGCAGGTTCTGAGCCTGGAGTAATACTCGTCGCAATGACGGGATACAAATAACGTGGGAGGTGGAACAAGGAATCCCTCACCCTGACCCTCTCCCGGAGGGAGAGGGAAACTTGCACCGGCTGTGGATAGATGTCCGACCTGTCAACGACGGCGAACGGAAAATGTTACCTCCATACGACCTGCACGATCTCGTAAATAAAAACACTCGGAACGGTGAATTCCACTGCGCCAGACTGTTCGCGAAACTCCAGGGCGAGATCGTCCGCCCGTAACGGATTGCTGGTCACCACTCTTCCTACGCGCTTTCCGGCTGGAACCTGTACTCGAATCTTTACATCATTTATTGGTTGGTCCGACAGATAGTTGACCAGATGGACCAGGCGGCGCCCCTCCTGTTCCGTAGTCTCCGCGCAAAGTCCAAGCGGCCCATCGACGGACATGGACAGTTCGCTACCGCACAGCTCGGTAATTGCCTTGACACATTCATCCGGGCCGGTGAGATATCGAACATTCGCATCCTTCATTTCACTGAACGGAGATTGTTCTCTCTGATGCATCCATTCATCATATAGCGCAGCTTCGCCCACAAAGCATAATTTCCCTCCTGTTTTCAGGAAGTCCTTGATAGCCGCAATATCGGAATCGGACAACGCCACACACCCAGCCAGGACCAGGCAACGGTATTGGTTCAACTCTGCCAGAAGATTGTCTCCGATGATCTGGAAAGGAATCCGGTTCTCGATCAATTTCTGTTCGACCGCTCCGGTCAGCCGTCCGTTCGCAGGATCGGAAAACACCTGAGATGGAAAGCTGCGCAATACCGCTACATCCGCAACAACCTGTGCGTTACGCAGGAGATCGCGCCGATTTTTGTAGAATTGAATGTATGGCGCAATCTCCAGCGTTACAGGGATCCCGGAAGCCGGCTTGGAGACAATTTGATCGTATTCAAACCAGCAAATACAGCCCAGGCAATCCGGATTGAATGCCATGGATTCCGCCGCTTCCACGGGAGTTGTCGTGTATGCGAACGCGATATTGTTCATTCGTCTGGCAAATTTGTAGGTACGAATTCGCGTAATCAGATTTCTTTCCTGCAGTCCCGGATGTCTTCCCTCATCCCAGAATGCCTCCCCGCCTTGCAACAGCCCGGCATGATCTATCGGTGGATGAATCCACTCCGGAACGCCGCCAGGGTTGCATTCCACCAGGATATCCTTGCGGAGGCTTCGCGCGTACTTCGACATGTCCAAGTAGGATTCTGTCAATGAATCACAGGTGAATCTCAGCCAGGCCGCACGCAGCGGATTTTGCCCATCCGTTTCCATGGGCGGCAGCACAGTATTCACGTCTTCCACCCCCATATCCTTGAGTTGTGCCGAACTGAAATTACTTTTGAGATACTCTCGAAATCGCTCGACCGAATTGTCATCCATGCCGGGGCCGACACTATAATTATCGAAATGAATCAAATCGGTTCGGATCTCTTCAATCGCGAATCGAATCAGGTTCTTATAGAACACTTGTGCCTCTGGGTGGTTTCGGTTCCAGTAATAGCGATAGGCCGCCTTGCCGTAGGTGACAGGCTTTTTGTCTTTATTAAGGACAACCCAGTCTTTTGCCTCCGGTGTTTCCTGGAATAGCAGTTCCCAGCCGAACGCCCCGCTGTAGTTGTACACGCCGACATACATTCCTGCGTCGTGGCACAATTTGGAGAACCGAACGGCATCCGCCATGCTTTCCCGTTCATGTTCCAGGCCGAATCCCTTATAGCAGTGCATCATGACAAAATTCACACCGAGAGACTTCAGTTGCGCCACCATCTCCGGGCTGTGTTCGCGCAGGTATGCAGCCTGTTTTTCGGCAGTGGGAGTATAACCTTCGCTTCCGTCACGTCGGACGCGAAACAGCAGCGGCTCCCAGCTTCCTGCCATGATAATTCCTTCGTCCTGCACCCAGGCCGGGCGCTGGTCGAGCGGGAGCGTCAGATTCTCCGTAAGAGCAGGAACAGCGAGAAGAAAGAAACAGAAAACGAGAGAGAGTCGCTTGGCAGTCATCGTCATGGACCTCCGTGGAAAGATCGGTTGCCCAAGCATAGCACACCCGCAGGCAGTGAAGATACCGGCCTTTCCGACCGTCCCATGAACGATAGGCATCTCAAGAGCAGCGTACTAGAATTGTATACAACACACTCCCGACAGTTGGAGGACTCGGAATGCCCCGACTTTGTGTATTCTTTCTCACCCTGCTTTTCCTTGGAAACTCAATTATGGCGCAAATCCCAGTGAAATTGTCCATTTCGGAGAAGGGAACCGGGCATCCGCTCCGGCTGCCGGTCCGTTTGACGACGTCGGACGGACAGGTACTGATTCCAGAGAATGCCGAGATCGCGGAGATCTATCTGGAGAAGGACGGGATTCCCAGGCCGGATGCGTCCATTTATGTTGATGGGGCACTGGAGTTCGATGCGCCGGAGGGACCTCTGTCATGCGAGGTGGCCGGGGCCTTCCGCTATCATTTCTTCAAACGGACCTACCCGATATCCAAAGGCCGAGCCGAAATCTCGATTGAACTGACGCCGTGGGAAATAGGAGAACGGCTTCGGCGCAAAGACCTGCCCACTGGGGATGTAGCATTGTGGACATACTCATCCGGTTTGGATGGATGTTTGCAGGCTTTCCAGATTGCCATCCCTGAGAAGTACGATCCCGCCGTTCCAATTCCGCTTCGTTTTCATCTGCACGGGCACGGCGGCGGGAAAAACGTCGCGCCGTATGCGGACCGCCTGGACAGCGCACCCCGCGATCCCGATATGATCCGAGTCAGCCCCATCTGTCGGGGAGATACGCATTACCAGGGCATGGGGGAGTATGAGTTCTTTGAGATCTACAACGGTCTTCAGAAGGCGTTGAATATCGACCTGGACCGTGTGATGGTGGAAGGATACTCGATGGGTGGAGCAGGAACTTGGCATCTGGCGGGACGGTTTCCCTATCTCTTTTCCGCTGCATTTCCTCATTCCGGCTATCTGGACTATCGGGTGTTTCTCTGGACAGCGCGAGGGATGGATGAAGAGGGCCGATTGTATCGGGATGGAGGATATGGGCGGATATTCCGCCAGGTATCCGGGGATCGCCTCGACTATTGGAGAAAAATTCGCGGTCTCGTCATAGAGGATTGGCAGGTTCCGCTCTACGAACGGCAGGGAACCATGGATGTATTGGAGAATACGCTGAACCTGCCGATGCTTTTCTCACATGGGATCTACGACATGTCTATTTTCGGCGGTGTGGATATCGAGAACAGTTATCGCGCCTGGAAACGATTTCAGGAACTGGGGTATCCGCAAAAGTATTTTGTGGAATTACCCAAGGCCGGTCTGGGACATGGGGGGCGCTATACCGCGATGGAGGGTTCCGCCCCGTTCAAGGAAGAGCAGGACCTGCCCCCCGACATGGCGGCCATTCAGAATAATCTTCGTAATGCTCGCCGTGATCCCTGGCCGCGACATGTTGTGTTGCGAACCAATACACTGGAATACAACAAGAACGCCTGGGGGGAGTTGGACGCATTGGATCGACATTGGCGCGATACGCTGATTGATGTCGAACTTCTCGACAAGGGAGACCTCCAAATTAAGACGCGCAACGTGAAACAGTTTACCTTGAACCTCAGTCCGGAATTAGTCGGTAACCGTTGCGAAATACCTGTCGTTGTCAATCGCGTGTTCTCTGAGACTTACGCCATTCCCGACAACCGCCTTCTGACTCTGCGATTCGATGGGAAATCCTGGGTTCAGCCGGAACAAAGATTTCCGGAGAACCCGACAAAGCGGCACGACCTTCAGGGACCGATTCTGCACGCGTTTCATCGGCCACATCTTTATGTCTACTCCACCGACCAGGCGAAAGAGACTGCCGAGAACGCAGCAAAGACTCTCCGGGTCACGAACGGTGGGTGGCTTTGTTCTCTGATGCCCTGTTCGCAGCAATACCATCCGCTGATTCGTCGCGAGTCGGAAGTAAAACCCTGGGAAATGGAGAATCATCATCTCATCATTTTCGGATTACCGGACAGTAGTCCCCTCCTGTCATCTCGCGTGGAACGTCTTCCGATTTCCTACGACCCCAAATCCGTTCAATTCGGTGTACGAACTGTTGGGGGAGAACATTTGGAGATGTTAATGATCTATCCCGACCCCGTTCAGCCGGACCGATATCTTGTCTGGTGTACTCCGGGAGTGGGAAAGGATGTGTTTGCACAGCTGTGGCATCTGCCGGATTTTGTGGTATGGGAGAATGGGAAGATCGTTTTTACCGGCTTCTTCGACGAGGAATGGCAACCACGGAACGATTGATACGCGGCTCAATCCTCCTCTATGGGAAACCAGACCATGGCGATGATCCAGCAGACTAGATACACCGTCATGAGCGTATAGAGCGGCCGTCCATACAGGAAAAGATCCTTCAGGTTCCAGGAGGCCGCAAAATTGAGTATCGTCCAGAGCATCTGGATGAATACCGCGATGACATGGAATCCGATAAACAGCCGGATGATGGACCAGCCTGTTCCCTGACGGGGGGCTTGCGAATAAAGCCATCGCCACATCGGAACGGCACAAACCACGATTCCGATTATTAGCATAGGCCAGGCATAGGTCAGTACCTCAAAGAGGCTGATTACCGAGCCGTCCGGTGTTCCCCAGCCGGTGTCGGCGGTGTAAGTGTGTTTCGCCTCGGTCGCGGTAAACAAACAAGTCTCCAGAGGGGTTTGCAGTCCGACGATGATCCAGGGCCACCATCGCCCCGCGGTCAATCCGGCAAAAACAAGAACCCCGAAGATGAACGGGAATACGGCTAGAAATACTCCCATCGGGTAATCGAGTACAAAGGTAGTCGGATAAGGGAAAAAATATCCGGCGACAATCCACAACCAGATGATGATCCCGATCCATTCCGCCTTGGGCGAAAGCGCTTGGCCGATTGGTTCTCCTGCCGGGATCTCCTCGGGGCGGGTTCGAAGCGCCGCAAGGGAAATAAAGACGCCGACGATAAAGCCATGCGTCATTTCCATGACTTTCCACCAGTCGATCCACGGTTCAAGCCTCATTTCAGGATGCGCCCAGGAATAAGACTGGATCATCTGGCCCACGGAGAATCCAATCCCGCCACCCAGAATACCGGCCATTCCGAATCGGAACGTGAGAACATCTTTTTTGATGGCCTTTGCATAGATCAGCAGCACTACCATCCCCGCCCAGATGGCAGCCCAGCACTCGGTGCGACCGGGCAAGCTGGGATCGTTCGGATTGAAGGAGAACCGGATAAGTGGGAGATCGCCCGAAAGGAAGTTCGGGCGGTTGAACAGGAAGAGTCCCAGGAACGAGGCAACAGTCATGGCCAGTAACAGCAGGGAAACCTCCTGCCACCTGTATCGTTTCCAGTTCAACCCGAATCCGATGAACGCCGCACCAATCCCGCTCCACGCCGCTCCTTTCACCGCTACACCCAACATGCCCCACCAATAATATGCGCCACCGGCGGCATCCCACTTTGTCAACTGGAATGTCTGCCCGTAGGTCATCTCGCCGCCGTACCAATACCCCATCGCCCCGAATGCAGCGAGACGCATCAGGGTATGCACATCCGCAGGCTCACGGGTCAGTCCCAAAATTCCCGCTACCGCCAGGGCGATGAACACACCGGGAACGCTGGAGCCGGGCGCATGGCCGATCATTCCGTTGATCGCCCACCCCAGCGCCATCAGGCAACCGCAGGAGAAGACCGTTATCGCCGGGTGTTGCCGGTGTTCCGTTCGACGTGTCATGTAGAGATACCCCACCTGGTTGGATAGTCACTCACGCGCCGAGCATAACACAAAGAACCAGGCGATTGAACATCCGATTCCAGGGCGTTGCCCTTCGCTATCCTGCCTCACCCCTGTGGATTTGCCCTTGGAGTGCGGCAGCGTCAGCTGCCGCCTTTCCTGGATTCCGGCTTTCGCCGAATGACGGTTCCGGGATTAAAATGGTAGGGGCGACGCATGCGTCGCCCCTACACGATTTGCATTAGAACAGATGGTTTCACGCAACGATTATTTCCCGTGTTCGCGGGTGAACTCCACGCACTTCATCATATCCGGCACACTATTGTCCCAATTGTATTCGTACTCCATGGAGGCCACGCCGGAGAAGTGCTGACGGAGAAGTTCATCCAGGATCGCTCCCATGTCCAACACGCCGGTTCCCCAGACCACATCATGGGCTTCGCGGTTGCCGAATTCATTCAGATCCTTCAGATGCGCACTCATAATGCGGCCTTTCAGGATCTTCAGCGCCTCAATCGGGTTGACGCCGGACCGCGCCCAGTGCCCCGTATCCGCGCAGGACCCCATGCGCGGATCGCGATCTTTCACGCATTCCAATACGTAATTCGGATCCCAGTATTTGTATTTTGGATTGTTCGGATTCTTCGGATGGTTGTGAATGGCGATCTTGATGTTGTATTCCTGGACGAGTTTCTCGATCACGTCGAAAGACCCTTCCTCAGGCTCGGTGGTGATAATGGAGATTCCCATCAACTTGGCAAAGTCGAATACTTTCCGGTTTTTTTCCTCATCTTTGCCCAGGCCGACGACACCGTACGCCACCAGGCGAACGCCGGTCTTGTCCAGTTTGCGCAAGGCCTTGGACCAGACACTCGGCGGGGCATCATGGCTGAACTGTACATCCTTCTCATCCGGGCTGAGGGCTTGTCCCGGATAGGCCTCGATCACATTGCATCCCATCTCCTTGGCCTTGTCGATGGCCTCAAAGAAGGTGAATCGGTTGAAGCTGTACGCCTGCGGTCCCAGCGCGATTCCGCCGATACAGCACTCCGGCGGGAACATGCTCTGGGCATACGCCCCGCTCGGAAATGCGAACGACAGCATCAGAGACCCCAGGAACAAACTGGGAACACGACATCCGGTGAAAAGACTCATGATGTCCTCCTTTCCCGAATCCTTTTTCGGGCAATGTTTGGATTCTTTCATGCAATAATCGTTACTCAGTGTACTGCGATCCGTATCTGCGCAGAAGGTCGTCCTGATCGACGTGTCGGAGTCGGATCGATCCTGCCTCCCAAACGGAGACATGCTATCATACAAGTTGACCGGTATGATGAATCGGACACCCGAATCGGAAATCACTGAGGAATCGGAGGGAACCATGATCGCAAGGTTCTTCTATGTGTGGATGCTATGTCTTGGTGCGTTGGTCTTCTGCAGTGGTATTTCGTGGTCCCAGACTCCTCAACAGGTGTCCGCGAAACTGAAAATCGACGGGGTTCACGTGTCCGTGGACGGGAAGGAATTCACAACGTACCTCAATAGGAAAATGCAGAAATACCCCTATTTCTATCCGGTCAACGGTCCGGCGAGCGGATTGAGCATCACAACCGAATCCTCGGAACCCTATCCGCACCACCATTCGCTTTTCTTCGGATGCGACAAAGTCAATGGGGGCAATTACTGGCAGGAAACCCTGGACCAGGGACAGATTATCTCTCGCCAGACCCAGATTCTCCAAAAGGAAGGGAATGAGGTGATCTTCACCGATCTCTGTGAATGGAAGCGGAAAGAGGGGCCCTCGCCGTTTGCCGATATTCGCCGAATCATCATTTCCGCCCCGACTCCCGACCTGCGAATCATTGATTTCGAAATCACCCTGGTCGCTATGAACGATGTGCAGATCGAGAAAACAAATCATTCCCTGTTCTCGGCCCGGATGGTTACCGCACTTTCCGTGGAGGGTGGCGGAACCCTGGTGAACGCACAAGGCGACAACGCCGAGGAAGGCACATTCGGCAAGGAATCGTCCTGGTGTGATTACTGGGGAAGCCGGGATGGCGTGAAAGAGGGCTTGGCGATCTTCGTACATCCGAAAAACCGTTGGTCCCCGTCGAAATGGTTCACCCGCGACTATGGGTTCTTTTCTCCGACACCCATGAACTGGCTGGATGATACCGGGCTGAAAATGGCGAAGGCGGAACAGCTGCACCTGAAATATCGCTGCTTGATCCACAAAGGCGACACTTACGAGGCCGACGTTCAGAGCCTATATGAAGATTGGGCTAACAAGGCGCAATAGACGGGAGGACGGCAGCGAATCTCCTCCCTTTCACGGGGAGAATACGAGGGGAAAATCACCGTCTCTTTCCGGAAGGAATCAGCATGAACAACCGGATACTGATCGTCGATGATGAAATAAATGCGCGAGATGGCCTGCGGAAAGCCCTCGAACGCCCTGAATGGGCCATCGAGACCGCGCCGGACGGCAAAGAAGCTATGGAGAAGCTCCAGCAACGGAGTTTCGATCTGATGCTGACCGATATCCGAATGCCGCGCATGGGCGGCATGGAACTGCTGCGCCACGCCCGCGAGCAGTGGCCGGAAATGGATGTGATGGTGATTACGGCCTACGGCGAGGTGAAGAATGCCGTGGAGGCCATGAAAACAGGGGCTTGCGATTATCTCCAGAAACCCATCGACCTGGATGAGATTGAATTGAAAGTGGAACGGCTGTTCGATCAGCGGCGGCTTTCCATGGAAAACGAACAGTTGTGGAAAGACCACCGCGAACGTTCCGGCCTGGGACAGATCACCGGCGAAAGTGCCGCCATGCACAACCTGTTCGAGGATATCCGCAAGGTGGCTTCGGCCCGAACCACCGTGCTGATTACCGGCGAAACCGGCTCCGGGAAAGAACTGGTAGCTCGCGCCATTCACGACCTGTCCCCGCGCAAGGAACGCCCTTTCTGGCCAATGCACTGCGCGGCTTTCTCGGAGACGCTTCTCGAAAGCGAACTATTCGGGCACGAACGCGGTTCCTTTACCGGCGCCATCCGACAGAAAAAAGGCCGTTTCGAACTGGCGGATCGCGGGACCGTGTTTCTGGATGAAATCAGCGAGGTTAGTCCGACCACGCAAGTGAAATTGCTTCGTGTGCTCCAGGAACGTTCTTTCGAACGAGTGGGCGGGACCGAGACAATCAAAGTCGATATCCGCATCATCGCCGCCACAAATGCCGATCTGGAAGAGCGCGTGAAAGAGGGGAAATTCCGCGAGGACCTTCTGTATCGTCTCCGTGTGGTGACCCTTCACGTTCCGCCGCTTCGCGAACGGAAAGAGGACATTCCCCTGCTGACCGACGTATTTCTCAAGCAGTACGCGGCGGAGAATGAGATCCCCGTTCCGATAGTCGATCCGGCGGTCATACGCGCCTTTCAGTCTTACAACTGGCCGGGCAATGTCCGTGAACTACAGGGGTATGTGGAACGAATGATTGTGATGTGCGGGAACGACCGGATCACCATGGAGGATCTGCCGCCTCAGCTGGGCGGACGAACGGAGCGGCCCTCCGTTTCCTTCTTGTCCGGTACTGTGCCGCTCTCCGATGTGGAAAAACATGTCATTCTGGAGACCCTTCGCCGCAATGGCGGCAATCGAACCAAGACCGCCGAGGTCCTCGGTATCGGCCGCCGGACGCTCATCCGCAAATTGCAGGAATACGGGGAAGAAGTGGAGGTGTGAGGAGATCGGTCGTGGTACGGGCGTCACCCGTAGGGGCGCACGGCCGTGCGCCCTCTTGCTGCTGCTTACGCGGGAATGACCGCCGTAGAGGCAATTCATGAATTGCCCTTCACCGGGGAGGTTATTTTCTTCCCCCTCTCCCACCGGGAGAGGGTTGGGGTGAGGGTCCTGGGGAGCTGAGGGTTGGAGTGAGGGAGTATCTGGGTGGCACCGGCATCCTGCCGGTGGAATCTACACAATCCCCCCTCTTACTTCGGCAACTCTCCCCCCGTGCTGGTTATCACCATGCGGCCGTGTTTCACCCCCTTTGTCGCCAGAATCCGGTCGGCCAGGTGCTTGATCTTTGGCCCGCCTCCGCGAACAACAATGACTTCCAGGCAATTATTATGGTCCAGGTGAATGTGCAGCGAGGACAGGACGTGCATGTGGTGATCGTGCTGAAACCGGATGAGCTCCTCCGATAGTTCGCGGACATGATGGTCGTAGATGATGGTCAATGTCCCCACCATCTCTTTCCCCTCAATCTCTTCCTGCTCCACCAGCTCCTTGCGGATGAGATCCCGGATCGCCTCGGATCGGTTGGTATACCCCCGCCTTGTCAGTAATTCATCGAACTGCTCGATCAGTTCCGGTGAAATCGACACGCCAAACCGTACAGCCTCGCTCATTCCTGTGTCTCCAATTCATTTATGCGTTGTTCATCTATTATCGACTTCCCGTTTCAGTCGGGCAAGATGGGAAGGTGTGGGGGAAATGGAGATGCACCTGGAGAAAAGGGATGGATTCCTGGTAAAATCATGTAAAATCGTGGAACCGGATTTTTAACGAGAGACGGAGATACGCCCATGAGCGCGCCCTGCAAACAATCCTCTCCGATCGACTTTTCCCATGAAGAGTGGGCGGATTTCTGCCGAAAAAACCGAATTCGAAAACTTTCACTATTTGGTTCCGTTCTGCGGGGTGAGTTTGGTCCGGACAGCGATATTGATTTCTTGGTGGAATTTGAACCGGAACAAGAACCGACCTTGGTCGGCCTTTCGGGAATGGAATTGGAGTTATCGGACCGTTTGGGCCGAAGTGCGGATCTTCGCACACCGGAGGATTTGTGCCGCTATTTCCGCGATGAGGTTGTGGCTTCCGCCGAGGTCCTCTATGAACAGAAGTGACTTCATCCGTATTTGCCACATCTTAGAGGCGGCGGAGGAGGCACTGGCTCTATCCCACAATCGTACTCGAGCGGATTTGGAGACCGACCGGACTCTGCTGCACTCCTTTGTTCGTTTGCTGTCCATTATTGGAGAGGCCGCGAGTCGTATAGATCCCCAGTGTCGGGCCACCATGCCACATATCCAATGGCGGGAAATCATCAACATGCGCAATCGTCTGATCCATGACTATTTCGATATCAACATCAAGATTGTCTGGAAAACGGTTGTGGAGTATTTGCCACCGTTGGCGGAGGATCTGAAGAAGATCATCGAACGTGAATGGCCTTCCCATGATCCCCAGTGATCGGAGATTATCGATGTTCCCTCGTTCCCGTTTGAGCAAGACGAAAGATATCAAGAGACTTACGTATCCGATTTGACGATAATCTCACTTGTTATGAAGCACTTGGTGACACTTTTCCAGCAGCCCATTCACCGTGAACGGCTTCTGGACAAACCGGGCTCCCTGTTTCAACAGATCATGACAGGCGATCACATTCTCTGTGTATCCTGACATGTACAGGACCTTGGCTTCCGGGTGGTGTTTGCAGATCTTCTCAAACACCTCCGGTCCTTTCATTGTGGGCATGATCACATCGGTGAGTACCAGGTGGATGGGCGCTTTGTGCAATTTCGCTTTTTTGATGGCATCCTTGGCATCATCGGCAATGATTACGGTGTATCCCTGGCCGGCAAGGATTGTGCCGGTCAGCGCTCGAACGGATGGATCGTCTTCCACGATCAGTACCGTGGCCGAACCGGTTGCCGGAGCCGGAGGTTTCGGTGATGGGATTTGGATCTCATCTTCCTTGGTGCAGATCGGCAGATAAATCTTGAATATCGTTCCCGTCCCCAGTTCGCTGTATACGCAAATTTCTCCCCCATGTTGCTTGATAATCCCGTAGGATGTAGCCAATCCCAGACCGGTGCCTCGATCCACGCTCTTCGTGGTGAAGAACGGTTCGAAGAGGCGGTCCATGGTTTCTCTTTCCATCCCACAGCCCGTATCGTTCACCCCGATCATGGCATAACGGCCCGGTCGCATATCCGTCTTTTTCCCGGCGTAGGTTTCATCCAACTCAACGATCGCCGTTTCGATTGTCAGTGTGCCGCCGTCCGGCATGGCGTCACGGGCATTGACCGCCAGGTTCATCAGGACCTGCTCCAATTGGCTCGGATCGGCCTTCACCGTGAGCGGCTCCGAATTCAGGGCCAGGGCCAATTGAATGTCTTCCCCGATTAACCGGCGCAGCATTTTCTCAAATCCGGTCACCACGTTGTTGACATCGACAGTCCTCATTTCAAGAAACTGCTTACGGCTGAACGCCAGAAGATGTTTCGTGAGGTCTCTGGCGCGAATCCCTGCCTTGTGGATCTGTTCCACCGGCTCCCGGTGGGGATGGTTCTTTCCCAATTCTCTCAGCAGCATCTCTCCATATCCCAGGATAATAGACAGCAGGTTGTTGAAATCGTGGGCTACCCCGCCCGCAAGTCTGCCTACGGATTCCATTTTCTGTGCCTGGTGGAATTGAAGTTCCATCTCTGTTTTTGCCTGTTCCAGGCGTTTGCGATCGGTAATGTCAATCAGGATTCCTTCGTATGCAACGACCTTTCCGTTCTCCTCGCGCCGAATGGTCGTGATGTCCTCAACCCATTTGACCGCACCGTCACGGGCCACAATCCGGTAAGGGGTGTGGGCCACAGTTCCCGCGTCGGGATCGGCACTCGACTGTTTCACCTCGTTGGCCACACGCTCCAGGTCATCGGGAAAAATGACACTCACATAGCGGACTGCGCCCGATACGAAATCCTCCGCCGTCCAGCCGAATAGCCGGTTCACGTTCTCCGAGGCGTATTCCACCGGCCACTCCTCTGAGTATTTCCAGATAAACGCAACGGCAGGGCTGCGGACGATGATATCATTCGCGTGACGCAATGCTCTTTCCGCCCGTTTGCGCTCCGTGATGTCTCGGACAATCGCCCACATCCCTTCCTTCTCGCCGGCATCATTGCGAATCAGGAAAGATCGCAACTCAACGGGAAAAATCGAGCCGTCTTTTCTCCGGTATTCCTTCTCATACACATCGGAGAATCCCCTCACCAGTATCTGATTCGCGATGATATTCCTCTGATACTCATGCCAGATCTCCGGGGTCAGATCTCTGTCGGTCAGGCGGGACAACTCGTCGGGGCTGTATCCGAGCATCCGTTGGTAAACCTCGTTGCTTTCTCGGACAAACCCCTGCATGTCAATATACACAAAACCATCCCTCATGCTTTCGTGCAGTTTTCGATACTTGTTTTCCGAGATCCGCAATTCCTTCTCGGTTTCCAGTCTCGCCTGAACCTCTCTTTCCAGTTGCAGCATTTTTTGCTCGAGTTTTCTTACCAGCCTCTCGCTGTAGAGCTTGAGGATTTCCTCTTCCTGCGGCGGCTCAAACGCTTCATCGCGATGCCGAACATAGGTGGTCATGTCCCGAATCGCTTCCATGAATACATCCGGCTCGCAGGGCTTGATAATGAACCGATCCGCGCCGATCTTGACGGCAAGGGCCTCATCCTGAGGACCCGTGTAAGTGGCGGTGTAAATAATGAACGGGATATGGCGTAGCCGTTCGTCGGACCGGACTTTTCGACAGAGATCGAATCCGTCCATGACCGGCATGAGAATATCGCTGACGATCAGATCGTACTTGTCGCGACCCAGCTGCTCCAGCGCCTCCACTCCATTTGCGACCGACTGAACAGCGTGGCCGTTTCCCCGGAGCAGAACCTCCAGCATATACCGATTCTCTTCTCTGTCATCGACAATAAGTATGTTCATTTCAAATTCCCTTGTTGCCACGGTCCTTTGGGAGATATTGGGTGATGTCGGCCAGAAAGGTATTTGGATCGATGGGTTTTTCGATGTAGCCGGTGGCTCCCGCTGCAAGGATTTTCTCTCGATCCCCCATCATGGCATAAGAGGTTACCGCAATGATGGGAACCTTCTCCAGCTCGGCATGTTTCTTCAGCTCCGCAAGTACGGCGTACCCGTCCATTTCCGGCAACTGGATGTCCAGCAGAATGGCCATGGGCCTGTACTGTAACGCCTTCTCGATACCGCTCCTGCCGTCTCCCGCGCCGATAACTTCAAAACCGTTCTTCTCCAGCAAAAAACTCATCAGGTAGTAATTTTGCTCGTTGTCTTCAATAATCAATAACGTGTTGCTCACAGCAGACCTCCTGGCTGTTTGGGAATGCGGACAGTAAACGTACTTCCCTGTCCCCATTGGCTTTCCACAGTAATCGAACCACCCATGAGATCCACGATCTTCCGGCAAATGGACAGTCCAAGGCCGGTTCCCTCGTGCTTGCGGGCGAGGCCGGTATCGATCTGGTGGAATGGCTGAAAGAGGCTCGGAATCTCTTCCGGCTTCATGCCGATACCCGTGTCCGCAAACAACAGGGAATAATGATCGTTTTCGGTCCGGCACGATAGATGAACGTGTCCCTTGTCAGTGAATTTGATGGCATTATTGATCAGATTCAGAATCACCTGTTCCAGGCGACGCTGATCTGACACAATTGTTCCGACTCCATCCGAAATGTCAAGACGCAGATCGATCCCCTTCTTTTCCGCCAGCGGAGAGACCAGTTTGACCATTTTCTCAACGGAGGATCGCAGATCGAAGGATGCGATGGAAAGATCCAGCTGGCCGGCTTCAATCTTGGAGATATCCAGCACATCATTGATCAATGCCAGAAGATGGCGGGAACTGTTTTGAACCATGGCCAATTGTTTTTGCTGCTCCTGGTTCAGAGGCCCGGCCAGTCCCTGGAGCAGGATGCCCGTAAAGCCGATAATCGAGTTGAGTGGCGTACGCAATTCATGGGACATGGTGGCGAGGAAGGCGGATTTGATCCGATCGGCGGCCATGGCTCGTTCCATGGCGGTGGCCAGTTCCGCCGTTCGTTCCGCCACGCGGCACTCCAAATCCGCCGCATGGCGCTGCAAATCCTCATGGAGTCGGTGGATTTCCTTCTCCGCCTGTCTTCGCTCGGTGATGTCGTGAATGATGGCGATGGTCCCGGCCGAGAGATCATCCGCACGAAGAGGAGCCGCTGTCACAATGACATCCCGCATTGTCCCGTCACTACGCCGCAACCTGGTTTCGACGGATGCCAGGCCTTTTTCCTGCAAATCGGCATACAAGGCCTGCCCCACCCGGTTGTACTCTTCCTCACTATCATAGAGCATTCGTGTGGTCTTGCCGAGGATCGTTTCTTCCGGATACCCGAACTGCTCGCACCAGTATTTGTTGGCACTTTTGTACAGCCGGTCCTTCATAATGCAGATCCCGACCGGTGCGGCCAGGAACACACCACGGATTGTGGATTCGCTTTCCTGCAGGGCTTCCTCGGCCTTCTTGCGCTCCGTGATATCCGTGCCGACGCTCAAGATCCCCGCCGGTTGTTCCTGGTCGTCCAACATGATCCGGTTGGCCCAGCTGATCCAGACGCGCTCACCGTTGCGACGTATATTCTCATTGACATTCTGCTCGAATGCCTTCGGGTTTGCGCAGATCTGCTCCATGAGTTGTCCCAGATCGCGTCCGCCGGTTTCGGTTTCCGGGACAATTGTGCCGACTATGTGGTGTCCGACAATCTCCTCGGCGGAATAACCGAAAAATCGTTGGCCGAACTCGTTGAGGAACGTGATCCGCCCATCGGATGTCATGCGCAGAATGATGGTGTTGGCTTCCTCCACCAGCTCGCGATACTGCCGTTCGCTCTCCGCAAGTCGTTCTTCGATGTGTTTGCGTTCGGTGATGTCCCGCACAATCGCCTGCAACACGGTTTCCTCTCCGAGTTCCAGGCGGTTCAGGCTCACTTCGGCCATGAATAATGTCCCATCCCGCCGGCGGTGTTGCCATTCAAAAAACTGCGGTCCGTCCGTCAGGGCCAGGTTGATCCTCTCCAATGCTTTCTCCATGGAGGGCCGCCCGTCCGGCTGCATGGGGGGCGAAAATCCGTAGGGCGGGATACCGATGATCTGTTCCCGCGTACAGCCATACATGGTCAGTGCCCGGGCGTTGCAGTCGATGAACCGGTCTCCGCGCATCAGCAGGATCGCGTCGCTGGCCGTTTCGAACAACGTTCGGTACTTATGCACGTTTTCGCGGAGCTCCTGCACGAGGTGTTTCATTTCTTCATATACGGAGCGGATCTGTTCATTCCGGAGCGCCAGGTCCTGGGTTCGGATCGCCACCTGGCGCTTGAGCACAACACTCCATAAGAGGCTGAGCAACAGCAATCCGGCGATAACAAATCCCGCGCCTTTGAGCCACAATGGGAACCGGATTCTTACATGTTCAGACGTCCATCGTTTCAGGGAGGCGTAATATACCGATTGAAGGTCGCTTTTCAGCTGCAAAAGATGACGATCGATCGTGTCCGGCAATTGTCTGGGGGCGTTTAGAGGTGCCGCGAAGAACAACTCGGATGGCTCGAAAATGACCGGCGTATCTTCAAGTCCGAAATTCTTTGCATGCATCAATCCATAGAAATGATTGGTGATGACCGCATCGGCTTCCCCCTTGGAGACCATCTGAAACATGGTCGCATAATCCGGCACGGAAATGAGGGAGATGTTCAATCCGAAACTTTTGCTGAGCCGGACAAACGCTTCCTGCTGAACCGAGCGCTCCAGGACAAGAACTCGCTTGTTGTTCAGGTCCAATACGGATTGAACGTTGCTTCCTTTGGGGGTGTACACTTGAAGCCAGGAGAACAAGGCCGGAACCTTGTGGAATGTGTATATTTTCTCACGATCCGCCGTATAAGCCACATCCGGCATGAGGTCGATTTCCCCTCTTGCCAGGCGGTCCAAACCCTCTTCCCAGGTGCCGGATACATAGCGCAGCTCCCAGCCTTCCTGGCTCGCGATGTACTCGATGATGTCAATGAAGATCCCTTCGGGTTTTCCCGATGCAGAAACGAAAATCTTTGGCGCATTCTCATAGACGCCCACGGTCACAATTTGATCATCGGCGCATGCAGATGGGATGCCCAGCCATGAACAAGCCAACAGGACGATGGGCAGGAACGACAATAATCGTCCGTCGTAAGACGAATTCTCATCAGGAGGCAAAGTCTGTTCCATAGCCATTATTCAATTCCAAGCCGTATTATCCTGGAGATAGGTCTCATTCCGCGACAGAGGTTTTCTCCATGCTCTCCAGTATGGCATGACGTCCAATTCCACACTAACCATGCAATACATCGGGGACCGGATCAGGGATGTCTGTTGACCGTAGGATCTCCTATTTCTTGTCAGAACGCTCTTTCGACAACGTCAAATCGTTCATGCAACATCCGTCTATTATCGGTTCCTTATCCCCATTGAGCAAGACGGGAAGCATTGCCCGCCCTGACGCCGGAACGGTAGGATGCAATTGAGGTCTTGGAGGGAGCACCGTGTGTGCATCGGTTCGTTTAATTCCCACGCACTCTCCCACGGAAATCAAAAAGATAGACGGAGGTTCTCATGGTAAAGATGGTCTTGTCCTGGCTGATGTGCAGCTTCCTGCTGTTTTGCTCTTCGAGCGGATGGGGCAAGGATGTGGCCGTATTACGACTGAAATCCTACTACGCATCCAATCTGGCGTATTCCGGGGTTCTTGCCGGACTGGCAACTAACGGATATGTGGAAGGAGATCGACTCTCTATCGTCAACTTCGATGCGGAGGGCGATCCACAGAGGCTGGTCGCCTTGGCAGAGGAAATCGCCGCCGGCAATTTCGATCTGATCGTCACCCTCAGCACCGCTGCCCTGGAAGCCATGGCCCATGCCAACCTCGAAACAAAAATCCCCCACGTTTTCACCTTCGTTTCCACACCGTCCGTGGTCGATGTCGGTGTGACGGAAGATGGAATTCATCCCGATCATATAACAGGCCTTTACCACCCCAATCCGGTTCCCTCCGCCTTTCGGCTTGCACGAGAGATGGATCCTTCTCTCGCGAAAGTCGGGTTGGTCTGGTCCCCAATAGAAAAAAACTCTGCCTATCAGACCGACATGGCCAGAGAAATCTGCCTCGCGTTGAATATCGAACTGATCGAAAGAACGGTTTCTTCTGCGGATGAAGTGTTGGCGATGGCCCAGGATCTCTCCGATCAACAAGTCGAGGCGTTCTTTATGAACGGGGACAATGTGGTTCTTCCCGCGATTCAGGATATTGTCCAAACCGCTCGCATAGCCCGGATCCCGGTGTTTTTCGTTGGATCGGGGGGGATCGATGAAGGCACGTTGTTCGACTTGGGCACCGACTATGAGCAGTCGAGTTTCATTGCGGGTGAAATGGGGGCCGCGATCCTCGACGGCCAAAGCCCGGCAGACATCCCCGTTGTCAGATATACAACCGAAAGCCTGTTCCTCAACCTCAACGCCCTGGTGGACCTGAAAGATCCCTGGACAGTCACCGACCAAATGAAACTCCGCGCGGAACGAATCATTGGGGAAACCTCCAATGTTCCCGCATGGGAGGAGATTCAATAGGGGGCCGGATGTCCAGGGGTGTTTCGGGATTCGATGCCTCTTTTCCTTGTCGGTTCATGAACCGAACATCCCTGCCCGGCTTGACTGTCTCCGTACCCGAACGTATGTTTAACAACTTACTCATTGAGAGCAGTCAATGAGAAAAACATTGCGAGGACTTAGATGCCATCAGGGAAAAAGCGTAAACGGATGAAAATCGCGACGCATAAGCGCAAGAAAAAACGTCGCGCCAATCGCCACAAGAAGAAATAGTAGCGGATTTCTTTCTGTTGCTTGGTATGCGGGTCACCTGCCCGGATCTTCACAGAAGTTCCGGGCAGGTACCAATGACAACGGAGAGGCGGCATGGAAGTTACGGAAGTCAAGGTGTTTCCGTTGCGAAAGCCCAACGACAAGTTAAAGGCTTTCGCAACGATTGTTTTTGACAGCTGTTTTATTATCCGGGATCTGAAAGTCATCAACGGGAATTCCGGGTTGTTTGTGGCTATGCCCAGCCGCAAGCTGGAAGACGGAACCTACGAGGATATTGTCCACCCCATTAATTCCGAGACCCGTCAGAAGATCGAACAAGCAGTGTTGGAGGAATACGAGCGGGTTAAGGACCGACGGGGCCGTCCGGCATTCCGAAAGCGAGACTCCGAATCCGCTCTTATCGAGCCGCCTTCGCTTCCTTCCGCGCAGCAAGACACGCCGGCGGATTCTCAAAGTCTGTCAGCAGGTGGAATCGAGCTTCTATAGCCCCGACGATCGTTCGAAAATGTCGCCGGAATCCCTCAATGTCGTCGGATGAGCAGAAATCGGAAGGTTCCCGCGATCCGGGGGATAACAGACCGTGTCGCGACAATTCCAGTGCGACTGCCTTCGCGGTCTCCGCCGCCGAATTGACAAGCGTGATTTGTGGCCCCACGACGCCTTGGATCGTGTTCTGAAGAAGCGGGTAGTGGGTACATCCCAGAATAATCACATCGACCCCTTCCGCCATCAGAGACCCCAGATACCGTTCCGCAATCATCTGTGTTACCCGGTCATCAACCCACCCTTCCTCGGTCAGAGGGACGAACAAAGGGCAGGGAGTAGACCAGACTTGCACAGAGGGATCGAGCCGCTTGATGGCTCGATCGTACGCACCGCTCGCGATTGTGCTTTTCGTACCGATTACCCCGATTTTGCCCGTCTTTGTGGCGGTCACCGCCGCCATGGCTCCCGGTTCCACAACCCCCACAACCGGTCCGGGGAAGATTTCGGTAATGGTATCCCAGGCCGACGCGGTCGATGTGTTGCACGCCACAACCACCATCTTGACACCCAAATCTCGAAAAAAACTCGTGATCTCCCGACAGTATCGCTGCACCGTTTCAGATGATTTGTTCCCGTACGGAACACGGGCTGTGTCGCCGAAATAGATCAGTCGCTCCTGCGGTAGATCATCCAGAATCGCCCGCGCCACCGTCAATCCCCCGATCCCGGAGTCGAAAACGCCTATCGGCGCACTGCAGTCCTTCCCCGCAGTATGTAAATCAGCCCCGTTCGTCTCGATCACTTTCTGAACCTTTCAATTCCTGTCTGCACTTCCGCGTTCATTGGCCTGGACTCATAAGAGACTCCGCCGAATCGTAAAACACAAACGTCTTATCCGGGGCCAATGGCTCCGTTAAATCCCACAAAAGGCCATCTTCGACCAATTCCCCATCGACGAGAATCTGGATGGTTTGAATGCTGCTGTCATGGTCGGCGAGAGTATTCACCAGCGAATAAATCGAGGCCCATTCTGACAGGGCGTGTCCCGGGCGGCGGTCGATAAACTCCCGCGAGAGGCTGAGAACCACGCACTTCTGAGCCTCATCCCAAAAAAGCGATTGAAGGCGTGTCCCTTCGGGGATTGTCGGAAGGAGATTCCGCACACCCGGCCCATCGATCAACGCTCTGACAAGCGTCTCCAGACGTTCCTCCAGCCGACCCGACAGGACCAGGGTTCTGCGCTCTTTTACCAGAAGCCGATGATCCGACGAGAGGAAATACAGGGGCACAGTGAACGTATTGTTCTCATCCGATGGTTCTTCTGTAGCCGGGATGGGTGGCAATTCCAGCGCGGCGGACGGACTGCGCATCGAGGAGACCAGCAGAGTTATTCCCACGCCCAGCAGAATAACCAGTCCGAATGAAAGGATGACCAGAAGTGCTTTCTTCATCGTTCAGCTCGATCAGGGAACCAGGGATTCCCGAATGGGTCGCCCCTCCTGACGGTATACCCAATTCCCGATGGCGAGAGACAAAACCTCCGCGATTCCGGACTGAAATCCCTCGCTATGCAGAATCTGTTCGTGTTCGACATTTGTCAGGCTGCCCAGCTCGACTACCACACCCGGCATCAGCAGACCGCTGAGAATCGCCAGGCGACCGGATCGTGGACCCTCCTCAAACGAAACCGTGCCGACGCCGGGCAGATCCGCATAAGCGGTTTTCAGTACACCGTGGAGAGTGACCGCCAAATCCCGACTCTGTGGAAACCAGAGGGCGGAACCCGACTGCCACGGGACAAAGCGACTTCGCAGGGCAGAGGGATCCGGACTCCTGCTATCGAGGGAGGGTGCCTCACCCGATGGTGGAGCCTGATACAGCACGGAAGGCAGGCTCATCGCGGGATCGAAAAGACCACCGGCGTGAAGGGAAATAAACGCACAGGCCTCCGAACTGTTCGCGAATGTGACACGATCTACAATCGGAACATCCGTGTGTTCCCGACGTGTTAGAGACACGTCTATTTCAAAAGCGTTTTGAACCATTTCCTCACAGAACTTCGCAACCATGAGAACCACCTCGGCCTCGCTGGTGGTTCCGGTCCCTACGCTGCCCATGTCCTGACCGCCATGTCCGGGATCGATCACCACCACAAGACGTCCGCTCGAAGACCGTACTGGTTGATGGGATTGATCGAATTCCGTTCGGGGAGATGTCCAGGGTGCAAGCGGAGAGACTTCCGGCTCGAAGTCGATGGCGGGTGTGGGAAGCGGCTGGGAAAGGAGCGGTGTCGGTTCCGGTTGCGGTGTGGGCAGGTGGATGGAGTACCCCAGAATCGGCTCCAGTACCTCGACGATTATACTCCTGGGAATCGCCAGACGATTCTGCAGAAATCGGACCGGTTGACTCAGGCGGAACACCTGGCTGCCGAGGATTGCCACACTGCTATCGACCAGCAGAACCAGCTTCGCATCTCCTGGAAGAACGATTTCGAACCGACCCGAAAGGGGGTCCCAATTCCAGGACGAATCCAGGGCCTCGCACAATTCCGTGGCGGGAACATAATCCGGCGGGAGGGATTCGGCAATTGGCTTTGGCCCTGTCAATGAATCCCATCGTTGGACCGCCCCAATACGTCCGCTGGATAGCAGAAGCACCGGCACGACCAGGAACCATAGAAATGTATTGCGGTGGATCGAATTCGGCATCATTCTGGGGCTGATCTCATCTTGTCATAGTAGCATGACTGCTTCGGCTTCTCCCGCCCGGTCACCTGTCAGCGACTCAGGAGAATCGAGACCGTATCGCTCTCGGTGTGGATCGCGACCAGATCCGGATATCCATCCTGGTTGAGATCATCTGCAAGAAGCCTTGTCACGCTGCTTCCAAAGAGTAAACGTTCCGGAGACGCAAAAGTCCCATTCTCACTGCCTGTAAATACGGTCAGTCGGTCGGCCCCACTCTCAGCAACGACAAGATCGAGGAGGCCATCCCGATTCAGATCGACTGCCGCCACATCCTCGGGAGCCAGGAGGGAAGGAAGTACGGTTTGCTGCGGGAATGTACCGTTTCCGCTGTTCCATAATACTACAGCATTGTTGTCGCTCCGATTGGCCACAACCAGGTCACGGTCACCATCCCCGTCCGGATCTCCGACGGCGATTCCGAACGGATTGCGCCCTGAAGCGACCGGCTTCCGCGCTCCGAAAGACCCGTTGCCATCCCCGATCAACACGGCAACGGAGTTCTGAGCACGCAAAGTGATGGCCAGATCCAATTGACCGTCCCCGCTCAAATCGGCTACCACGAACCGACCGGGATCTGCCCCGCCGACTTGAAAGACTCGGGACCGGAATGACCCGCCTCCCAATCCGATAAAAACCGAAACCGTGTCGGAGAACAGGTTTGTCACAATCAGGTCGAGTACCCCATCGGAGGAGATATCGGCAGCCCCGATATCCACCGGCCCATCCCCCGTTGTCTGTTTCCCACCGGTCCGAAATCCGCTGGGACCTCCCCAGAACAATTGGACACCTCTGTCCGTGAATGTCACGGAGGCGAGATCGTCAATTCCGTCTCCATTCAAGTCCCCGGTAGCAAGCGATTGTGGGACATTGCCGATGTCGAATAGTATGGGAGATCCAAATTGTCCTGGTTGGATGCCCGGCAACAGCATCCCGGACCCCGATCCACGGACAAAGGCGTTGGCAATCACCAGGTCTCGAACGCCGTCCGCGTTGAAATCTCCGGCGGCGACTGCCACCGGCGCGGCCCCGGTCTTCGATTCCTCCGGTGGAGAGAAGAAATCCTGAATCGAGCCGGGAGTGCCGGACGGAATTGGAGTATGCGTGGCCGTCCGGGTCGGTGTTGCGGTTGCAGTGGCTGTCCATGTCTTGGTTGGCGTCTCGGTAGGAGTGGGGGTTGGCGAATCGGTGTTCGTGGGGGTCCAGGTCGGCGATGGTGTTTCGGATGGGCTGGGTGAGGGGCTGGGAGTCGGCGTTCCTGTGGGCGAAGAGGTCGGAGTCGGCAAGGCGGTTCCTGTGGGTGTCGCAGTCTCGGTGGGCGTTGGCGTAGATGTGCGAATGGAGAGATGACGAATCACATAATATCCCACCAGGACAGTCGGCGAGTCTTTCCACTCTTCCGAGTTGCTCGACAGCGCTCGGACATGGAGGGTCAACTCACCGTCCCATTCCCCCAGATGGAATTCCGACCATTGGCCGTTCACCAGCTCATCTGCCGAAATGAACATGACCGGCTGAAAATCCCATAGAATCTGAAATCCTCGAACACCCTCCAGCGGGTAAGCTCGATCGGTGTCTCCCAAACCGAAATAGATCCGAGTTCGTATCGGTTGCGCGGAAATCCGTCGGGATGCGGAGGATTCCGATGACAACGCTTTCTCCTCCTGAACCAGAACGACAAAAGGCGGTGGGAGCGTTGAAATCGGAGTCGGCGTGAATGTGGGAGAGGGGGTAGGTGTCAGCGTGGGAGTATCGGTCGGCGATGGAGTGAACGTGGGCGTCGATGTGGGTGATGGGCTTGGCGTCGCCGTAGCGGTAGGTGTGGCTGTGGGCGTGGGCTGGGGTAGCTGGTCGATGACAACGATTCGGTTAGAAGGCTGGAATTGGGGAATGACAATCAGATCGGCCAATTCATCATTGTTGAGATCCGCTGTCTCCATGGCGCGCGGAGTCAGGGGAAGATCCACTCGAATCGGCTGCCCGAACAAAACATCGTTGCCGACCGGAACCACAATGACCGCGCCTCCCGTGGTTTCGCCGGAACTCCCGGGAGAGTCGCCGATGAGGAGGTCCTTGTACCCATCGCCGGTCACATCCGCAATGGCGAGTGCCTGCGGGAACGTTCCCACCGGCACATGGGCCACTTCCATCAAATCCCCTGTCCCGGCATTCAGCAGAAGGTACCCGGTTCCCTGACTTGATCCCGAACCGGTTTCCCAGGATACGGCGATCAGGTCCGGCGCGCCGTTCCTGTCTGCATCAATCACACCCAACGCCTGAGGACTGGGCAAGTCGATGAAAAGAGAATTCTGGAATCCTCCGGTTTCTCCGGCATTTGACAGAATCAATACCCCGCTTTCCCCGGTTGATGATCCGGGACTGTAGGAGATCGCGAGGTCCTCCCAGCCGTCTCCATTGAAATCAGCGGCAACGATATCCGTGGCACCCGGGCCGATCTCCATCCGGATATCGCTTAACCGCAGGGTTCCGTCCGGTTGACCGTGCCATACATGGAAGTCGGATTCCTCTCCCGGATCGATCCAGGGATAAGGGCTGGACCCGGTGGACCAGGCGGTAACGGCAATATCGGGAAACTCATCTCCGTCCGCATCAAAAACAACGAGATCCCCGGAACCACGTGCGGGACTTGTGTATACGACAGGCGAATCGAAACCGACCCAATTGGGCGCATTTCCCCCATTGATCCAAACCGTGACCGCACTGGGGCCGGACCCGATCAGATCCGGGTATCCATCCTGATTGAGATCCGCCAGGGCAATTTCCTGGACCTGTGACCTCGCATCGGACGGAAATTCAATCAATGTCCCCGGCCCGTCCAAGTTGAGCAGAACGAACATCTTAGGCGGATAAGGATAGTTGGATGCCACGATCACATCCCGCCTGCCGTCATTGTTCAGATCCCCCGTGACAATGTCGGTCAGGTAGTATCCCCCCTGGGCATTCTCCGGCAGACGGATTTCCACAGGATTACCGAAAAGAATCTCGGAACCATTCGCCGATCCCACACCCAGGAGAAGGAGAAGACAAAGAGCGTTCTCCATCCGTTTGGAGATGGGATGCTGCACCGGATTGCTCCTCAGCAAAGGGGATTTTGGTTTGAGTAGAATCTATCGCAGGATCCGTCGGACTTCAACAATGGCAATCCCTCGGCGCAGGGCAGGGTCATTCTCCGTCATCGCCGATTGATTCGACAGGACATTGGCTTTTGGCTTCCCGGCATTGGGCCAGTTCTTCGGCGTTTTCCGGTTGCTTGTAAACCACGTCGTGATCTCCGTCCTCACCCTCTCGGAAATTCTTGGGAGCCAACTCGACACATAAGCCACACACGATGCAGCTCTTATCGACATACCAGGGTCCGGGAGCATTGTCCTCCCATTTTTCGTTACGATCAGGCATTGCAGTTCCTCCAAACGTAATAAACGCCGCACATGGCGGCGAGAGGCGTCGTCCTTTTCCGTATTATACGAGATTCGCTCGTTGGATGGAAAGGAAGAGGGGGAGTTTATTCCCGACCGAGGAAACGAACTCCGGCGCTCAAAACACCGATTGTACCTGGTCCAATGTCTCGGCTTTGCGCAAAGTGTCTTTGATTTCCGTCAATTTCTGAATAGAGTCGATTTTCTCAAGACGGGGAATTAAGAACAGCCCCTCATCCCCGAATCTCAATTCCAGCGCCAGTCGAATTCCCTCACGAAGCCCTTCTATGAGTCCTTCTTCGTGTCCTTCTTCTCGTCCTTCTTCCCGTCCTTCTTGCCAGCCTTCGCTATGGATTCTCTCGAATACGGTCGGCATGAGTTTACCTCCAGTGTCCGGCAGGGCTTTCATTACGCCTGCACGCATTTGTTCTTCATTGATGTTTTCCGTGGCGTACCCCACATAGTGTAACATGGATTCACGGTCCGAATCTCATGATATCTCCGTAACTTGCCAGGCCGTTCGAGGAGTTGTAGGGCACATAGGAACGGCTCGCCGACGAT
>JAKPYU010000085.1 GCA_029568995.1 Candidatus Omnitrophota bacterium
GTAGTACAGTTCTTTATGGGTGACCCGGATCATCTGTATTTTCGATTTCAGCATTCGTCGAAGCATGTTTCATGAACCTCTTTCGGTAAATCCGGGCAGGTTTTCGCCGCACGCCGCCAGAATGGCCTCCGGCAAGGTGAATGCGCCGCGATACAGGGCCTGCCCGACGATGACTCCCCCGATTTTCCCATCCAATTCTCGATCCAGCATTTCCAGCGCCTTAATATGGTCCAGAGTACCGATTCCGCCGGCGGTAATAAAGGTGAACGGGCAAAGCGCGGCCATGGACCGCACGGCGGGGATGTTGGGACCTTCGAGCGTGCCATCTTTGATGATGTCGGTGTATTGCACGGCGGCGAGGGGCAGATTGCTGACCTGGATGAGCAGGTCCTCGGCGCGGAAGCCGGAATCCTCTCGCCATCCGCGTGTGGACACGAAGCCTTTCCTGGCATCGAGAGCGAGGACGACGCGACTGGGAAAGGCGCGGCAGATCTGTCGGAACCTGGGGGGATCGGAGATGGCCATGCTTCCGAGGATGATCCGGCTGACGCCATGGTCCAGATACCAGCGGACATGGTCCTCATCGCGAATGCCGCCACCGACCTCACAGAGGCAGGAGGTCTGCCTGGCGATGGCGGCGAAGATATCGCGGTTGGTCGGGAGTCCGTCTCGTGCGCCGTCGAGATCGACGAGGTGGAGCAACTCCGCGCCATCGTGTTGCCATTTGAGGGCGACGGAGACGGGGTCCTCGGAATACATCTGTTCGCGGTCATAGTCACCCTGGTACAGGCGTACGCAGCGCCCGCCTCGAATGTCGATTGCCGGAATGATCTTCAAGATGGAGTTCCTTTCGACAGGGATAATATGTTTTCCTCCCCGGCCAGGAGACGTCGGATATTGGAACGGTGTTTAATAACCACCAGGATGGCAGCGAGAACGGAAAAGACAAAAATTTCCATGCCGGGCGACCAGGCTGGGAAATAGAAATGCTCGACGACCTGAACGAGTACGAGAGTCACGGCGGCGAGAAGGGAGCCGAGTGAGACAATGCGGGTGGCGGCGAAGACGATTAGGAACACCACGGAGCAGATGAGGATGGCCTCCCATTTGAGGACCAGGAAGACTCCAAGGGACGTGGCGACGATTTTCCCGCCGCGAAACCCAAGGAAACAGGACCAGCTGTGCCCGATGAGGCAGGCCGCACCGGCAAGGACATAGATCAGTTCTTCACCCGGAAAGAGGCGGATTGTGAGGTATACCGGAACCGCGCCTTTGAGGATATCCAGGAGAAAAACCGGGATGCCAAGTTTTGCGCCGCCGACCCGAAGGACATTTGTGAACCCGATATTCCCGCTGCCATGCTCGCGGACATCAATCCCCATGAACGTCTTGACAACCCAATAGCCGTTGGGGATGGAGCCGACGAGATAGCAACCGAGTATCCAAAGAGACCTGAGGAACATGAACGGCCTTTTCTTATTGGGGTTCGGAGCGTTTACGGGACCGGAGTAAGAGACGAATGGGAGTCCCGTAGAAACCGAACCGCTCATACAAGCGATTGACCAGAAACCGCTGGTAGGAAAAGTGTATCAGATCGGGATCATTGACGAATAGGACAATGGTCGGGGGTTGGGCGGCGACCTGGGTCCAGTAGAAGGCTTTCGCTTCCCTTCCCTTCTTGGACGGGGGCGGATGGCGCAGCAGGATTTCTTCGAGGAGATCGTTCAGGTCTGCCGTGGACGGGCGGAGTTGATGGCCTTCGAGAACGCGCCGGATTTCGGGGAAAATCTTCTGCGCGTGATAGCCGGTTTCCGCCGAAATGAACAGCACGGGCGCGTACGAGAGATACGGCATGTCCTCGCGGAGCTTCTTAAGAAACGCATCGCCGGTCACCTTGCTTCGCTCGGCGATGTCCCACTTATTGACCAGGATGACAGCGGCTTTCCCGGCATCGTGGGCGAATGAGAACACGCGGGCATCGGTTTCGGTCAGTCCCTCGACACCGTCAATCATGAGGAGAGCGACATCGCTTCGTTCGATGGCCTCCTCGCCGCGCATGAGGGCATAACGGTCCAGCCCCTGATGCATCTTTGAGCGACGCCTGATCCCGGCGGTGTCGATCAGCAGGTATTTCTGCCCCTCGTATTCGACCAGGGTATCGACCGGATCGCGTGTGGTTCCGGGGATGGGAGAGACAATGGATCGGTCCCGCCCGACGAGGCGATTGAGCAGAGTGCTTTTGCCGACATTGGGGCGTCCGACGATGGAGATGGCGGGTACATCCTCATAGGCGGGGATTTCGGTGGGCGGGGGGAGATTGGCGACGATTTCATCCAGCAGATCGCCCGTGCCGGTTCCGTGCATGGAGGAGATGGGGAATACGGTTTCGCAGCCGAGTTCGTAGAACGGGGCGACGAGATCGAGCCGGGACGGATCATCGAGTTTGTTGACGACGACGATTATCTTCCGCCGAAGCCTTCGGAGCCAATCCATGACCAGATGATCCACAGGGGTGGGACCATCCTGCGCATCCAGGATGAGCAGAAGGATGTCCGCCTCGGAAATGACCTCCTCGATTTTGGCCTGGATGACGGCTGAGAATGGATCTTCCTCGGGGCCGAACAGGCCACCGGTGTCCACCAGGATGAAGTCACGGCGGTTCCAGGAAGCGGGACGTTCCTTGGCATCGCGCGTCACCCCGGGTTGATCGTCCACAATGGCCTCACGCCGACCAACGAGGCGGTTGAACAGGGTGCTTTTACCGACATTGGGGCGACCAATGATGCCCACGGAGGGCATGGCGGCGATGGGAACGGGGATTTTTTTTCTGGTCATGACGACAAGATAGGAGAGGTAGTGTGGAAAAGCAACGGGGGGAGGAAATTGAGAATTAAGAATTAAGAATTAAGAATTAAGAAAAGAAAGGACAGAAGGGATGGAGGGTGGACGGGCACAGACAGACACGGACGGGCATGGACGAAGACGAAGAGATGGGACGAATGGGACAAATGATGGTGAAAATGACGGGGACAGACAGACAAGGAGGGAGAGGTCAGGCGGGAGAGGTGTTCGGGTTGAGGAATTGGTTGAGTTTTTTGCAGGCCTCGAAGGTGGCGTCAATGAGGGCGGTGTAGCGGCGGCGGGTTTCCAGGAGTTCGCGCAGGGGATCGGCATCGGCGGGGCCGCGTTTCAGGAACTCGAAAAGCGTGGCGGATGCGGTCTGTTCGATAAAGTAGTCGCTGACCGGATCATCGAAGATATCCGTGCGGAGGGGATCGAGTTGCTGCCGGATTGTATCAACATCCGTCGGACGCTCGTTCATCTGCTCCAGAAGTTGCTTTCCGCGCGCGGCATGTTCCAGGCATCGGTCGAGACGCTCTTGAATTTCCTGCCTGGCGGTATCCAAGGCTCTTGAGGAGGCCGGGTGATTTCGACCGAGACGGTCCCAGAACGGCTCGAACTCGAAAGACTGACCGCGTATGGATGCCAGGACATCCTCGGCAGTCATAACGTGCGTTCCGGCGATGCGCGCGCCACCCTCGGTGGCGTCGATAACGCGAGCCTGGGTCTGGGAGATATCGCGCTCCACCAGGCGAAGATACGCGAAGAGATTCTGGACGGTGGGCACCTCGCCGCCCATTGCGCCGGGGACCCAGAACAGCTGCTCGCGGCGGAGGACCTCATCATGATCGACGGCGGGGTAATCGACATGATTCCGGTCGCCCTCAACCCATCGGACTTTGCGGACCAGGGCCGCGCCGGTGTGGTGGGTCGCGCCGGTGTCCGGGTCGAGAGCGAGATCCTGGCCCAGGAAAACAATCGGATCGCAGCCCCAGTAGCGGGCCAGGTAGAAACCCGCCTGGGAGACCATGCCGCCCTTGGTGATCGAACCCTTCGGACCGAGCGTTTTGTCCAGCCAAACGAAGAATTCGGATTTATCCGTGGTGTAGGTCAGAGTCTCATCGCCGAAACGGTGGGAGACAGGAAAGCATTCGGGATCGAAGGCGAGCCGGACACCGGAATCGGTATAGGACTGCTTTCGGTAATGGCGGAGATTGAGTTCGGATGGATCGACGGTCACGGCCAGGTGCGGGGGGATGCCGATCTCCAGGAGATAATCGAGAATAGTATCCACACATAAGACCAAGGCGTGTTTGCGCAATTCCTTAAGACGATCCACGTTCTTTTTTAGCGACGGCCCACCGGCGACAATAATGGCGGGGACATTGCGCAGGGCGGAGCGTCCCGCACGAATGCCGCGACTCTCGGCGAACGCGGGGAGATTGCCGAGCAAGTTCAGGACATATTGCTGACCATCGCGATGCTTACTGATCAGGCTGCTTTCGCCGAACCGCCAGACATCGCGGATACGGGCTTCCTGCTCCTGCATCCATTCCGGAAAAAGGTGGCGGGTCGGCGGATGCTGGATAACGGTGATGCGATTGGCGAGGATGCGGGGCAGGTTGGCCATAAGGGCCTCGTAGGTCAACGCTGATGGTTTTCCCACAAGCAGGCAGCAGGACGGCAACTCCAGAACGGGTTTCAGATCCACCCGCTGACAGGCTGCCCGGAACACCGAGATGGACGGTTCCACCAGGAGCAGGAAATCCGGCGGGTGTTTTCGTCCTTCCAGGAGAAGCAGAGGGACATATCCAAGGCCAAGACCCAGAACGGCGAAGTTCCATGCACCGGGAGCATCCTTGATCGAAGCGATCATTTCACGGGTGTCGGTCAATGGCTTCTGCGGGTGATGAAGAAGGAAAGTCTTGCCGTTCCGCAGAATGCCCACGCTTGGAGCATTTTCGGATGTCGCGCCCAGGACAATGGATTCATCCTCCCTTCCGGAGCGGAGGGCTTGAGCCAGGTCTGGATCGAGGCGGCTGACCGCCGAGAGATTGTGATCGAAGAGAGACATGGGAGAATGATGAAGGATGAAGAATGAAGGATGAAGGGGAGAATTGGGAATTAAGAATTAAGAATTAAGAATTAAGAATTAAGAATTAAAGAAAAGGGACAGAGAGGACAGAGGATTGGGATTGAGAGGGTCAGGTGGTGGTGTCCGGGGAGGCGGGGAGATGGTTGAGGGTGTGGTGGATGGCGGTTGAGAGGGCAGTATAGCGGCGAAGGAGTTCCCTTCCCTTCTGCTGCTCATCGGCATTGGCCGGTCCCCATTTGAAGAAATCGAAGAGGGTTGCGGCAGAGAGATGGCCCACGAAGTATTCCGTGATGGGATCGTGAAACAGGCTGGCGGAGAGTGAATCAAGATCCTCTGTGGACGGGGACGCTGTTGTAAGAATGGAATCAGCCAGTGAGGACAGGCGGCGAGTTATTTCCTGCCTGGCCGCCGTCAGATCCACCCCTGAAGATGAGAGACCGACACCCAGCCAGGACCAGAAGGATTCGAAATCGAATGATGTGTCGTGAATTGTCGCCAGGACCTCATCGGCAGAGAGAATGTCAGTACCGGCGATACGCGCGCCGCCCTCGGTGGCATCTATTACGCGGGAAGAAATATGAAGAATGTCCCGCTCCAGGGTGCGGAGATAAATCAGGAGTTTCTTGAGTGTGGGAACTTGCCCGCCGTTCAAACCGGGGACCCAGAAGACCTCTTTGTCGTTGAATGAGACCTTTTGCAGAAAGGCGGCTGCGGAATCATGGGTGTCGCCGGTTTCGGGATCGAGGGCGAGATCCTGGCCCACCAGGATAATCGGATCACAGCCCCAGTATGCGGCCAAGTGGAAACCGAGATGGGAAACCATCAGGCCTTTGGGGATTTTCCCTTTCGGACCCAGGGTGGAATCCAGCCAGTCGAAAAAGGGAGCGTGATCGGTCACGAAGGTGAGAGTCTCCGAGCCGAATCGTTCGGTCACAGGGCAACTTTCGGGATCGAAGGCCAGGCGGACGCCGGGATAGGAGTCTTTTCGGAAATGGCGGAGATTCAGTTCCGATGGGTCCAGAGTCACAGCAAGATGGGGAGTGATATCGGCATCGAGAAGGCGATCCAGGACGGTATCGACGGCGATCAGAAGAGAATGCTTTCTGAGATCGGGAAGCCGGTCCATGTTCTTCCTGAGCGATGGCCCGGCGGCGACGATCACCGCTGGAGTGCCGGTCAAGACGCCTTTGCCGCGCCGCACTCCCCTGCTTCGGACGAAAGCCGGGAGGTTTCGAAACAGATTCGAGACGAACTGGGGTCCGCATTGCTGTTTGGTGATCAGGCTGGTTTCGCCGAATCGCCATGCCTCTGCGAATGCCTCCTCCTGCTCTTTCATCCAGTTGGGGTACAGTTTTTCAGTGGGAGAGTACTTGATGACAACAGCCTGATTTGCCTGGATTTGAATGAGATGGCTGCATAATGTTTCGTAAGTTGCACTGGCCGGAAGTCCTACCAGCAACCGGCAGGCGGTGCATTCCAGGAGAGGCCGCAAATCCACTGCCTGACACGCGGCTCGAAAGACGGACAGAGAGGGTTCCACCAGGAGAAGCAGATTCGGCTGGCAAACACGGCTTTCCAGAAGGCACAGAGGGACATAACCCAAACCCAAGCCAAAGATCACGTAATTCCATCCGCTTTGGGCATCCGAAACTGTGGAAAGAAACCTTCGGGTGTCCGCGAGCGGTTCATTGGGATGATGCAGAAGGAACAGATTGCTGTCCCGACGAATACCGAGAGTCGGAACTCCCTCGGAGGTATTCATGACGACGACGGATTCATCCTCCCGGTCGGAACGGAGGCGCTCCGCCAGAGCGGGGGCGAGGAGGTCGAGGAGCGCGAGGTTGTGATGGAAGAGAGACATGGGAGAAGGATGAAGGATGAAGGATGAAGGATGAAGGGGAGAATTGAGAATTAAGAATTGAGAATTAAGAATTAAGAATTGAAGAAAGGAACGGAGAGATTGAAGGTTGAAGAAAAGGGAGGAGGGAACCACAAAGACTCAAAGACACAAAAAGAGAAAGAGGAGGGGGAGAATTAAGAATTAAGAATTAGGAATTAAGAATTGAAGAAAGGGATAAGATAGGGGATCTTTTCCCTTGACATTCCCGCCTTCCATCGCTATATTTCCTCCAATTATGAACACGATGGCTCTTCTTCCCAGCGGTATGTTTCTCGGCGTCGTCGCTGTCGTCGTTGTAGCGACCCCTACGCCCATGGCCGTGGGGAGGTAGAGCTCGAATCCAAAAAGAATCCCCAGAGGCCGTGGGCGGCGAAAGCGCCCACGGCCTATTTCATTTCGGGAGACTCGATATCTCACGCAGTGGTTGGAGGAAAACCATGCCCAGGAAGCCGCAAGGCAAAACGGAATCCGCCGCACCGCCCGCCATCTCAAATGAACCACGGGCCACGCTCGGCGCACAGATTGTCATTGATGCTCTGGAACGGGAGGGAACCGAAGTCGCGTTCGGATTCCCCGGTGGAGCCATCATTGATGTGTTCGATATGCTCAACCGATCCGAGAAAATCCGCTTCGTTCTCGTTCGGCATGAGCAGGGGGCCATGCACATGGCCGAAGGCTATGCCCGCTCCACGGGCAAGGTCGGCGTGGTCATTGTAACCTCCGGCCCCGGCGCGACCAACACGGTGACCGGCCTGGCCGACGCCTACATGGATTCCATTCCTCTTGTCGTGATTTCCGGACAGGTCCCCACACCGCTCATCGGCAATGATGCCTTCCAGGAGGCCGATGTCGTCGGGATTACACGACCGGTTACGAAACACAACTATCTCGTGAAAAACATCCGGGAACTGCCCCAGATTATCCGGAATGCCTTTCATATCGCCCGGACCGGAAGACCGGGGCCTGTCGTTGTGGATATTCCCAAGGATATCCAGAAAGCCACACTCGAAAACTACGTCTACCCGGATGAACCTCTCCTGCCGGGCTACCATATCCAGACCTCCGCACCGATGGACAAGGTCAAACAGGCCTGGGAGTTGATCAAGCATTCGAAGTGTCCCCTGATCTACGCGGGGGGCGGCGTGATTAACGCGGATGCCGCCGATGATCTGTTCCAGTTCGCCACACGGGCAAATATCCCGGTCACCACGACCCTGATGGGACTGGGCGCATTTCCGGAAACGCATCCGCTGGCCCTGCTCATGCTGGGGATGCACGGAACCGTATACGCCAACAAGGCCGTCCAGTCGTGCGATGTTCTCATCGCGGTCGGCTCCCGATTCGATGACCGCGTCACCGGCAAGATCAGCGAGTTCGCGCCCGATGCGAAAATCATCCATGCGGATATCGACCCCTCGTCCATCAGCAAAAATGTCGCGGTCGATGTGGACCTGGTCGGCGATGTGAAAAACATTCTGGGCGATCTGAACAAGTTGGCGGATCGGTGCGATACGGATGAATGGATCGAGCAGGTCGCTCAGTGGAAGAAGCAGTATCCGTTGCGCTACAACCACTGCGCCGAGGAGGAAATCAAGCCGCAGTACCTCATCGAGCAGGTGTGCCGACTGGCTCCCGATGATGCCATCATTGCCAGCGAGGTGGGTCAGCATCAGATGTGGACCGCTCAGTATTATACGTTCACCCGTCCCCGCTGCTGGTTGACCTCCGGTGGACTCGGCACAATGGGCTACGGGTTCCCGGCGGCCATTGGCGCTCAGGTGGGCCATCCCGGACGGCTGGTGATCGACATCGCGGGCGACGGCTCCATCCAGATGAATATCCAGGAAATGGCCACCGCCGTCTACAACAACCTGCCCGTGAAGGTCGTCATTGTGAACAATGGCTGGCTGGGCATGGTGCGCCAGTGGCAGGACCTGTTCTACAAGAAGAACTACTCTGCCACCGAACTGGTCCGACCCCACCCCGGAATGGATCCGTCCTCTTACGGCTCCTGGCAGGAACAGGACTACCGTCCGAATTTTGCCGAGCTGGCCCAGGCGTATGGGGCCTGGGGAAGACGGGTTACGAAACGTTCCGAACTGGAGGCCGTCCTGAAAGAGGCGTTCTCCAATGACCAGGTGTGCCTCATCGATGTGTGGGTTACACGGGAGGAAAACGTGTATCCCATGGTCCCCGCCGGGGCCTCGCTCAGTCAAATGCTCGAAGGAATGGCGTAACATCTGACAGGAGGAAATCATGGCTGCAAACGCAAACAACGGCAATCAGGAATTCATTCGTCATATCTTCTTTGTCCTCGTTGAAAACCGCTCCGGCGTTCTTGCCCGCGTCGCCGGGCTGTTCTCTGCGCGGGGCTATAACATCGAAAGCCTTTCGGTGGCCGAAACCGAGAATCCGCAAGTCTCCCGGATGACCATCGTTGTTCCCGGCGACCGGAGCATTATGAACCAGGTCCGCAAACAGCTCGGCAAACTGGTCGATACGCTGGAGGTTCATGACTTCTCCGTGGAGGACCGGGATATCGTCGATCGTGAAATGATCCTGGTGAAAGTGTCGGCGGATAACGGAACCAAACGCACCCAGATCCTCCAGATCGCCGATGTCTACCGGGCCAAAATCGTCAACCTGTCCGAACGCTCCATGATCGTGGAGGCCACCGGCAACCAGGGCAAAATCCACGCGCTTCTTCGATGCCTTGATCCGTACGGTATCCTGGAGGTCGCTCGTTCCGGACGGGTTGCCATGGCGCGCGGGATTGTCGAGGAGACCTGAATCCGGCTACCCCGACATGGCCCGAAAAGCCGAGTTCTGTTATAGTCAATGGAATTCCCTGACGACATCAATCTCAGCATGAGGAGAATCGCTATGGTAACTGTGTACTACGATAAAGACGCCAATCTGGATGTGCTCAAGGGCAAGAAAATCGGGATCGTCGGCTACGGCAGCCAGGGGCATTCCCATGCCCAGAACCTTCGGGACAGCGGCCTGGATGTCATTGTCGCGGAGGTCCCCGGACCGAACTACGATCTCGCCGTCTCTCACAAATTCGCGCCCATGACGGCAGCGGATTTGACCAGACAGGCCGACCTCATCACCATGACTGTCCCGGATCAACTCCAGGCGATGGTCTATGATTCCGAAATCAAGGCCAACCTGAGGGATGGGCAGGCCCTTCTTTTCGCGCATGGATTCAACATCCATTTCGGCCAGATCGTGCCTCCGAAAACCATTGATGTGATCATGGTCGCTCCCAAGGGGCCGGGGCATCTCCTGCGCAAGACCTACGTGGAAGGAAGCGGCGTGCCGTGCCTGATCGCCATTCACCAGGATGCTTCCGGCAAAGCCAAAGACAAGTCCCTCGCGTATGCGAAGGGTGTCGGCGGAACCCGCGCCGGTGTCATCGAGACCTCGTTCCTCGAGGAAACCGAAACAGACCTGTTCGGAGAGCAGGTGGTTCTCTGTGGTGGGCTGACGGCGCTTATCAAGGCTGGATTTGAGACCCTCGTTGAGGCAGGCTATCAGCCCGAAATGGCCTATTTCGAATGCCTGCATGAGACCAAGCTGATCGTCGATCTGATCTACGAGGCCGGAATCACCGGGATGCGCTATTCTGTCTCGGATACCGCCGAGTTTGGCGACCTGACACGCGGACCCCGCATTATCACCGAGGAAACCCGCAAGGAAATGCGCAAAATCCTCAAGGAAATCCAGACCGGCGAGTTCGCCCGCGAGTGGATCCTGGAAAACCAGGCAAAGCGCCCCGTGTTCAACGCTTTGCGTCGCAAAGATGCCGTCTCCCAACTGGAGAAAGTCGGCAAAATGCTGCGCGGCATGATGCCGTTCATCAAGAAAAAGGGTGCCGCCCTGGGCGAGGTCAAAGAACTCGGATAATAACGCCCATCTCCAGGTAGCTGTCAGGCAGAGACGCCTGACGTACTGGGTAGCTGTCAGGCAGAGGCGTCTGGCCTACTGGGTAGCTGTCAGGCAGAGGCGTCTGGCCTACTGGGTAGCTGTCAGGCAGAGACGCCTGACCTACTGGTTGAAGGGCGAGTTTTCTCAGGAGGAGTTGTTCGGAGTCTGCAATTTTTCAGGCTCCGGCTTGCTGCGGTTTGTGCGCTATGGTAGCTTGACGCAGGTGGGTTCATTCGAGTTCACACAAGTCTTTTTCGAATAGAGGAGGATCGGAGATGTCCGGCCACTCAAAATGGAGCACCATCAAGCACAAAAAGGCGAAGATGGATGCTCAACGCGGTAAGATTTTCACCAAACTAATCAAGGAAATCACCGTCGCGGCCCGGTCCGGCGGCGGTGACCCCGATGGCAATCCCCGACTCCGCACGGCGGTCGCGGCGGCCAGAGCCGCCAACATGCCCGCCGCCAATGTGGAGAAAGCCATCAAAAAAGGTACCGGCGAACTGGAAGGCGTAACCTACGAGGAGGTCACGTATGAGGGGTATGGACCCGGCGGTGTTGCCATCTATGTCGAATGCGTAACGGACAACCGGAACCGCACCACCGCTGAAATCCGCCATCTGTTCTCCAAGTATGGCGGCAACCTCGGCGCATCCGGCTGTGTTTCCCACATGTTTCATCGACGGGGCCTGATTTCTCTCAGCAAATCCGCGGTCAAGGATGAGGATGCTTTCATGGAGGCCGTTCTTGAGGCCGGCGCAGAGGATGTCAAGGAAGAGGACGATACCATGGAGGTTGTCAGCAGCATTGCCGACTTCGAGACGGTCAAAGAGGCCATTGCCGGTCTCGGAATCACGCCGGAAGTGGCCGAACTGACACGCATCCCCTCCAACACGATCAAACTTGAAGGCAAAACCGCTGAAACCATGCTTAAACTCATGGAATTCATCGAAGATCACGATGATGTGCAGAATGTCTACGCGAACTTCGATATTCCCGAGGAAATCATGGCCGCCGCAGAGGCGTGATCGTTTTCCTCCATTCGCAATCCAAAACGGGGCGTCTTTTACACCAGGACGCCCCGTTCTCATTCCTGCCTTGTCTCCCTCTTCTCTTTTTTTTCTTTTTCTTCGTTTCATCCTTCATAATTCATTCTTCATCCTTTCCTGGTGTTCCTCCCCCTTGATGAAATCCCAATTGGGCACGAAGATGTCGGCGTATCCGAGTCTGAATCGAGGTGTTCCATGAAAGCCGCCGTATTTCTGGGAAATGAGAAGATCGAGGTTCGGGAGGTCCCCGTTCCCGTTCCGCCCCCGGGCGAGGTCCTGGTGAAAGTCCGCGCGTGCGGCGTCTGCGGAACCGATGTCCATCTGTATGAAGGAACCGCGCTTGGTGCGACGCCGCCTGTCGCGTTGGGCCATGAAATCACCGGTACAGTGGCCGGTTTGGGTCAGGGAGTAAACGATTTGACCGAGGAGGAAACGGTCTGTATCGACCCCGTCGTCGGCTGTGGAATTTGCCGATTCTGCCGACGGGGACGAACCAATCTCTGCGAAAATTACCGGATCATCGGCTATGCCCGGTGGGGCGGCTTTGCGGAATACCTGGTCGCACCGAGGACCCATGTCCACCGTATCGCCCCGCATGTAAGTGCGGCGGGCGGCATTCTCGCTGAAACACTTGCCTGTGTCCTCAACGGATACAACCGGCTGGAGATCGAACCCGGCTCCTCGGTTCTTCTGGTTGGAGCGGGCACAGTAGGGCTGTTGTGGAATAATCTCATCACGCATTCCTGTGTTGCGGAACTGGTTCAGGTCGACGTGATCGAAGAACGCGCCACGCTCGCCAGGGAACTCGGCGCGGACCGGGTTTGGTGTACCGGACATCCCGATGGAATCGCGGATTTCAAAAAAGAATACCAAGGCGATTTCGATCTCGTAGTCGATTGCAGCGGTACCCCGGATGGCATTCTCCTTGGCATGGAGCACATTCGCGCCGGCGGCACTTTCATGGTCTTTGGCGTCTGCGATAAGAATGTGACCATTCCCGTATCCCCATTCGACCTGTTCAACAAAGAACTAAGAATCATCGCAGCAAAAATGCCTCCCCGGACCCTGGCGCAGGCCATTCGCCTCATCGAGGCCGGTGTCATCGATAGCGACCGAATCGTTACCAGCACCTGGGGCCTGGAGGATGTCGAATCCTGCCTGCACCGCTTCGTCCACAACAAGGACCAGGACATCAAAATGTCCATTGACCCCTCACATGGGCGGGGATGACGGCTTTGGAACTCCCTCCCTGTTTACGGGGGTTGGGGTGGGGGAACTCTCCGGGTGGCACCGGCATCTTGCCGGTGTCATGGGCGTTTGCCTTCCGAACCATGTGAAGCCAGGCTCTCCGCCAGAAAAGCCGTAACCAGAGCATTCATACTGACACCTTCCTGCTTGGCACGTGCCGCCAGACGAGCGTGAAGACTTCGCGGTATACGCTGAATGAACTTGCCGCTGTAACTTCCTCCGGTTCCCGGTTCGGGGACGGGCAACCCCAAGTCTTCGAGAGCGGCTATCGTCTCACTCAGCGCGTCCAGGCCGTTTCGGATCGCTTCTTCGGGCGTGTCGCCGTCCGAAATACACTCCGAGAAGTCCGGGAACGAGATCAAATACCCGCCGCCTTCTTCCTCCGTCATGGGGCGCACTTCAAATGGATATCGGGTCAGGTCTCTCATGGTTTTTCGCTCACAAAATCCACGAATTTCTTGATATAAATCGGCTTGATCGGGCGACCAGCAGGCACGGGCAACGTATTCCTATCGGCACGGATAAAGACGACATGACTGGTCCCCTGTTGCCGCCACTCGACATTGTTGGCCCGCGCGACTGTCTTTAAGAGGTCGATCCTCCAGTCATGGGGATTGAGGCGCATTCTCTCAAGAATCTTGTCGGCCCTGCTCATGCGAAAATGATACTATATGCGATACCAGATAACAAGACAGAATCACGCAGAGTTATCTAATTCTCTTGCCGATCCCGGTCGGAATGAGGTTAGCTGGCGGAACAATCCGCAGTCCACAATCTCTGGTCCCTTCCGTCCTTCTCTTCAATTCATCCTTCATAATTCATCCTTTCTCCCTCTCCCCCCTTGCTTCTCATATTCGGTTTTCCTAATATATATTCCATGAACGAACTTCAAGACATCTCCCCTGTCATGCAGGACTACCTGGAGGCCGTTTATCGCCTCCAGATGCAGAAACGGGTCATTCGAGTCCGAGATATCGCCGGAGAGCTGGGCCTGAAAGCACCCACTGTCTCCGAAACCCTCCGTCTGCTTGGCGAGCGCGGCCTGGTTGAGCACGAAAGGTACGAGGATGTTCGCCTTTCGCCCAAAGGGGCACGGATCGCCCAGCAGGTCCATAACCGCCATCGGATTCTATGTAGCTTCCTCACCGATGTCCTCGGCGTCGATCCCGAAACCGCCGAGAAAGATGCCTGCGCCATCGAGCACAATCTCAGCCCTATAGCCATGAACCGCCTCGTCGCCTTCATGGGATATGTCCACTCCGAGGACCCCGCCCATACCATCCAACTGTTTCAGGAATACAAGAAACAGCAGCGGGATGTATTCGAAACCCGTCCGGTTCCCGTCAAACCGTCCGCCGACATTGAAATCCGCAACCTGGCCGAAATGAAACCGGGGCAAGAGGGCGAAATCCGCGCGGTCCTGGAAACAGGGGCGATTCGAAAACGCCTCATGGAGATGGGCGTCCTGCGCGGCGAGCGGGTCCGATTTATCCGCGAGGCCCCGCTCGGTGATCCCATCGAGATTCACATTCGCGGCTACAATTTGTCACTCCGAAAAGCGGAGGCCTCTGCGGTAGAGGTTGTCCTGGATCGGGCATGACCGACTGGAGTATAGATCATGCGCAGACCCAATGATCCCTGTATATCGGTTGCCTCCCAGACACCTCGTGTCCACTCCGATGTCTCGACCGCTCAAAAACGCAGTCAATTAACCTGTGCCCTTGTCGGAAATCCCAACGCCGGAAAAACCTGTATTTTCAATTCTCTTACCGGAACCCATCAGCACGTCGGCAATTACCCCGGCGTCACCGTTGCCGTCAAGGATGGCACGGCCCGTCAAGGAGGACGCCTGTTTAACCTGATCGACCTTCCCGGCACGTATAGCCTCACCGCGTATTCCATCGAGGAGATAATCGTTCAGTCCTGCCTGCTGGATCAAAAACCGGATGTCGTTATCAACGTCATTGATGCGTCGAACCTGGAGCGGAACCTGTACCTGACAACCCAGTTGATCGAGCTGGGTCTTCCGACCATTGTCGCTCTCAACATGAGCGATGAGGCCCGCAACCAGGGAATCGGGATCGATTATCGGAAACTCGGTCAATTACTGGGCGTTCCCTTTGTTCCGACCGTGGGGAATCGCGGCATCGGCCTTTGTGAATTGCTCGATACCGCCATCGCCGTCGCCGAGGGAACCAGCGACATTGCGCACCGTGTCCCCGTCAACTACGGCGAGGACGTCGAACAGTTGATTGCCCTGTTCGAGGAACGCCTGGAGGCTATGCCCGATCTGGTCGAACGTTATGGAAAGCGTTGGCTCGCCATTCATCTCCTGGAGAAGGACAAAACCGTCTGCGAGGTCATCGCACCGCATCCGAAAGGTCAGGAGATCCTCGCCGCTCGCGATGAGGCCGTTCAGTATCTCGAATCCCTGCTGCACGAGGATATCCCCAGCCTGTTTGCCGAACGTCGTTATGGATTCGTGCGCGGCGCGGTTCGCGAAACGGTCAGCATGTCGGTCGAACAGAAAATACGCATCTCCGATGCCATTGATGCCGTCGTGACTCATCGCCTGCTCGGTATCCCCATCTTCATTGCGTTCTTGTGGTTGATGTTTGAGACCACATTTTCATTGGGCGAGATTCCCATGGGCTGGATCGAATCCGGTGTAAGCCTGATCGGCGGGGCACTGGCGGCGATTCTGCCGGATGGGATGTTTCGGGGGCTGGTGGTGGACGGGGTGATTAACGGCGTCGGAAGCGTCATCATCTTTCTTCCGAATATCCTTATCCTGTTCTTTTTCATCTCCCTGATGGAAGATACCGGGTACATGGCGCGGGCCGCGTTTATTATGGACCGGGTCATGCATACCCTTGGACTGCATGGCAAATCGTTTATTCCCATGGTCATGGGATTCGGATGCAATGTTCCGGCCATCCTGGCAACACGAACCCTGGAGAATCGTTCCGACCGACTCCTGACCATTCTGATCAATCCGCTCATGAGTTGCAGCGCGCGCCTGCCGGTCTATATCCTGCTCGCCGGGACATTTTTCGCGGCCCATGCCACGATGGTTATCTTCGGCATTTATGCGCTGGGAATCGTGCTGGCCATGTTGGTTGGGCAATTGTTCCGACGGACCCTGTTCCGGGGAGAGGCCATGCCGTTTGTCATGGAACTGCCCCCGTATCGAGTCCCCCTCTTGCGCAGTGTTCTGATCCACGTGTGGGACCGGGCGTATGTGTTTATCCGCAAAGTCGGCGGTGTGATTCTTGTGGCAACAGTCTTGATTTGGCTGCTCTGTTCATTCCCCGGGAATTTCCCCGGTTCCACGGAACTCCAACAGTCAATTCAACAACTGGAAACAAGCCCTGCTTCACCCGATGAGTCTGCCGAACTGAGTCGTCTGAAAACGGAATTCACGGAGCAGCAATTGCAGTATTCGTTTGCAGGAAGATTGGGCGGATATGTCGCGCCGATGCTGCGGCCTATGGGATTGGACTGGAAAGAGGGCCTGGCCCTGCTCACCGGTATCGCGGCCAAGGAAACCGTTGTCAGTACCCTGGGCGTTCTCTATCAAACCGGAGCCGAGGCCGACGAAACCAGCGAGGGCCTTCGGGTGGCCCTGCGCAGCTCCGGACTCACCCCCGCCTCCGCGCTCGCCATGATGGCGATTGTTCTGATCTATGTTCCCTGCTTCGGAACCATTGCCATCATCCGCCGAGAAACGGCGTCCCGACGATGGACCCTGTTCGCCATCACCTATTCCTCAATGCTGGCCTGGCTCGTCGGATTCACGATCTACCACATCGCACGCCTCTTCCCCAACCTCTCCTGACAGTCCTTTTATCCTTCCGGCTCTTTCTTCAATTCTTAATTTCTCCGCCCCCCCTGAGATTCCTCACATTCGTTCGGAATGACAATGCGGACTCTTCTCACTCCCTATTCCCTCCCGTCCACCCTGTCCACAATGTCCACTCCGCCTCTTTCTTCAATTCGCAATTCGTAATTCAATTGTGTGCCTTGTCCTCACCTTCGGAAGCAAAAATCGGTCCCCGTTGCAGAGATCGAACCGGCGATTCCCGGCGCGTGTCTGGATGGTCCCGGACCAGGCCCACTCTTCCTCGCCCGCCGTTGTACGATAGCGAAACCGGAACGACACCCGATCTCCTTTTTCCACCGCCTGGGTTTCCCCAATGGGAAAAATAATCTGGTCCCAATGCGTCCTGTTCACATTGGGCAGATTGGACAGGGAGATCCCTTCGCACAGGTCGATTTCGAACCATCCGACAAATCCGATCATCCGCCCCCGCTGCTTGATGGAGAAATTCACGCGGCTCTCAATCGTATCGCCCTCGCAGGTCAGGAAATCGAACTCCGCAAGCCGCTGCGGCTCCGCGAGCAGCCGTGCATTGCGAAAGTTCAGCAGGTATACATTGTTGTCCGCGAGGGGGGCCAGCGGCGAAAAATCTATGCCGTGCCGCACGGAACGGTACACTCCCAATTCCCGCTCCAGGCTCTCCTCCATGATCGGTACAACAAACAGACGGAGACGGCTGGGGATAATCTTCCCGCCTTTTTTCAATGCTTTCTTGCGAATGGTCGGAATCACATCAAGGATATTTTCATCAATCCCGAAGTTGCCGATCAGTTCGATTAGGATGGCATCCACTTTGCCGCCTTGAAACGTCACACGATCCGCCATGCCGCGAATGAATGTCGCGCGCTCCAGCCAGCCCGCCCGTTCGAAAATCTGCCGGGCACACGACAGCGTGTCTTCCGATTCCACCAGGTACACATGCTGCGCGCCCGCCTGGATCGCAAACGCGGAAAGGATTCCTGTCCCGGCGCCCACATCCAGCACCAAGTCTCCCGGTTTCACAATCCGGCGGATTGCCTCCTGAAAAGCCTCATTCCGCACGCTGTCCCGCAACAACAGGTGATGCGAGGTCAAATGATCTTCTGTCCCGGTGGACAACGGCCACATGTCCATCAGGTATTCAATGGCGTCTGACATCATGGATTCTTGTACCGAATGCCCTCTCTCGTGTTGGATAAGCACTTCAATTCCGCAACGATATTGCGTATGTTGCCACTGGTCATTCAACGATACCAGCGAAGGCGAGAATTTCCCTCCCCAAGTCTGGGGAGGGTCAGGGTGGGCTTGACCACATAACAGGAGAAAACGCATGAGTAAAATCGTCTTCGGAACGGATGGATGGCGTGCCGTCATCAGCCGTGAATTTACCTTCGATAATGTCCGGTATGTCGCCGCAGCCGCTGCGGAGTATTTCCAGCGAGTCGGAAAAGGCAAACCGGTCACCATCGGCTACGACCGGCGGTTTCTCTCGCGCGAATATGCCGAGGAAGTGGCGGGAGTGGCAACCGAAAAAGGGCTGAAAATCATTCTCTCGGACGATGTCTGCTCCACTCCGGCGATTTCCCTGGAGACGATCCGCCGCAAGGCAGTCGGCGGCGTGATGATTACCGCGAGCCACAATCCGGGGCAATACAACGGTATTAAAATCAAAGGGCCGTTCGGCGGGCCGGTCGGTTCCGATGTTACCCAGGGTATCCAGGATCGCTCGAATGCCCTTCTCGAACGCGGCAAATCCCCCCAACTGCTTGCGCTGGATGAGGCCCGCAAACAGAAACGGCTTCAATTCTTCAGCCCTAAAAAACGTTATCTCGACGAGATTTCCTCGCATGTGGATATCGCTCGCATAAAACGTTTCAAACCCCAGGTCGTGGTGGATGCCATGTACGGCTCCGGTGTCGGATTACTGGCCCCGTTGCTGGAATCCTGGGGATTGCTCACAAAAGAGATCCACGGCGAAACCAATCCCTCGTTCGGCGGCCTGCACCCTGAACCCATCGGCAAAAACCTGGAACCGCTCTGCCGGGCGGTCAAAGAAGCAAAAGCCGACATCGGTTTCGCCCTGGATGGCGATGCCGACCGCATCGGTGTGGTTGATGAACGCGGAGTCTCGCTTACCACTCAGGATGTCTTTGCGCTTCTCCTGATGCACGCCGTGGAGGATCTGAAGCTGACCGGCGAGGTGGTCAAAACCTGTTCCTCAACCAGTATGTTGGACAAACTCTGCCGGGCTTACGGTCTGTACCTGCATGAAACCCAGGTCGGATTCAAATATGTGGCGGACCTCATGCTGGAACGGGATGCGCTTCTGGGCGGTGAGGAAAGCGGCGGGTATGCATTACGCGGTCACATCCCGGAACGGGATGGTTCCATGGCAGCCCTGTTCATCCTCCAGATGATGGCCATGCGGAAACAGCCCTTATCGAAGATTCTGGACAGTTTATACCGCAAAGTCGGCTATCACGCTTTCCGAAGGGATGATCTGCGCCTGCCGAAAGAAAAAATGGGCGCGGTTCTGGACATGCTGAAGAACCGGCCTCTCAAGACCATCGCCGGACGGTCTGTCGAGCGCATTCTTACAATTGACGGTTTTAAATTTTTTCTTTCGGATGGCAGCTGGCTGTTGTTGCGTCCATCCGGCACAGAACCGCTGTTCCGCGTGTATGTGGAAGCGCCATCCGAAAACGCCGTCGACGAGATCCTGAAAAAGGCAAAAAGGCAGCT
>JAKPYU010000089.1 GCA_029568995.1 Candidatus Omnitrophota bacterium
CGCAAGATCCAGTGGACGGAGTCCGGGAGTATAACGGCATATAAGATCGATTATAAGGTAGGGGCCGGGAGTTGGACACAGCTAGTAGCGAGCACGCCGGGCACGGACAATGAGTACACGTGGCCGTCGATTCCCGGGACGATCAATTCTGAGCAAGTATTGGTACGGGTGATGGATGCCAATACGACTGATCATTCCGATGTCGTCTTGGAAATGACCACGGATAATTATTTTAGCGTCCGGCCGAAGATCATTGTGGGAGACGTCACGCAGGATTCTCAATATAACGATAATGGCATATTAGGGCTGAGAGCGGGAGCAACCTACACTAATATAGTAAAGTGGACGTATACGGGTTCAACCATTAGCACGGTATCGATTCTCTACGATGCGAATGAAGACGGGACGTACGAAGGCGTGATCGCGAACTCCGTGGCGGTGCCGATCGCTGTAACGCAAGGGGCAACAGGCGTGACCTGGACGCTGCCGAACACGATCGGGTTTACGGAAGCGGCAAAGATCAAGATCTATGATACGGTCAATAACAATGTAGCGGGTGAGTCAACGGTCGTATTCAAGACGCGCGGCGGCTTGGCGTTAAGCGCTCCGATTGGCGGAATTACCTGGGTAGCGAACACGACGCAGAACATTACGTGGTCGTATAGCGGCAGCAGCATGGGGAACATCAACATTTACTATGATTCCGACAGCGGAGACGGGTACGATTTTGGGGCGCCTGAATTGATCGCGACGGTGGCCGCGTCGGCAACGAGTTATCCGTGGTATGTGCCGCAGGCGGTAACGAATACGGGGGCGATCAAGATCGAGGAATTTAATGACCCGTTGGTCAGTAATATAGGGACTGATTTCAAGATCATGGCAACGTTTAATATTATGGCGCCGGAAAACGGGTCGCCGGTCAACTTGGCAGACGGGCAATACACTATTACGTGGAATACGCTCAAAGGCAGCGGTGTAACCGCGGTCAACTTGTATTATACAAACAATGGTGACGCGGGCACGCCAACGTGGATCCCGATTGCGGGATGCACGAACACGTCGAACGATGGGCAATGCGCGTGGACGTTGCCGACAACGTATGCGGACATCAACAACTCAGTGCACAAGGTGAAGATTACGCAAGCGATTCCGGCTAATGAAGGGAATGACACGTTAAATACGGAGAAGATCGGCGCGGGATACTTTGAGATTGTCGGTGATCTTAACTTTACGGTGCCGGCCGCGAACGATTCTTGGGATGTGAACACGACCGAGAGCATAACATTTACGAAGACAGGGGATATCCATTCGGTAAATATCCAGTATTCGGCGACTGGGGCGGCGCCATGGACAACGATCAACGGGACGGCGATCGATACGACGGCGGCGGGGCCGTTCACCTATCAATGGTATTTGGATCCTGGGGTCGTGTCGTTAACCAGCGGTTATGTGGGCAAGTTGCGCCTGGTGGCTGTGGATCCTTCGCCGCCGGTGGTGGCCAAAGTCTTATCACCGAGCTTGGAAGTCAAAGGTTCGATCACGCTGAACGCGCCCAATGCATCAGGCATTGTTATGGTGCATGGGGGGGCGTCGTACCCGATTAGTTGGTCAGTTTATGGCGCGATCACGAATGTGGATATCCATTATTCAACCGATGGCGTGACGTTCCCAGATCCGGCCAACAGGATCGAATTAGGGCGTACGGCGTCAAACTCGCCCTTGAACTGGACGGTGCCGGACAAGATCGGGAATACGTTAAGGATCCGTGTGCGCGACAGTAACAATGCGAACGTTGAAGCGATCAGCGCGAATACTTTTGAGATCGAGGGTAGCATTGTTCTCTCGGCGCCGGATATCGCCGGCTTATCCTATGCCGTAGACTCAACGATGAACGTGACATGGACGCCGACAGGGACTTACCCAACCGTCCAGATCCAGTATGACCTTGATGGGAACTTCAATACGACCGGGGATACTTATCCTATTCAACCTCTGAGCACGGTGAGCAATTGTGCGAGTACGGTACCTTGCTCGGCGGTGTGGAACATCCCGGATGAGATCGGGACGATGGTGAAGATCCGCGTGCGGGATGCGGGAGATTACGATGTTGAGGATATCAGTGCCAATAATTTCCGGATCAAGGGGCGGATCTTATCGATCACGTCGCCGAGTGAAACGGACGTGTGGTATGTAGGGGATACCAACCGCAAGATCCAGTGGACGGAGTCCGGGAGTATAACGGCATATAAGATCGATTATAAGGTAGGGGCCGGGAGTTGGACACAGCTAGTAGCGAGCACGCCGGGCACGGACAATGAGTACACGTGGCCGTCGATTCCCGGGACG
>JAKPYU010000090.1 GCA_029568995.1 Candidatus Omnitrophota bacterium
GGCAGTCAAACGGTGACGCCCTTTTTTCAGATCGTTGCAGACGAGGAGCCATGCCCCGGAGCGTAATGTGAGCAGGGCGACGCTGGACCCCGGATTCGGGATATCGGACGGGATTGCACACGACCAGGTTACTCCGTTGTCCTGAGATTCTGCTACCCGAATCTGCTTTGGTTTTCCGTTGTCGCGCATATAGGCGATCAATGCACCGTCGGATCGCTGCGCAAACGCGGGCTGGATACAGCCCAGATGGACCGCCTGAATGGGTTCGCTGAATGTCCAGGTTCTTCCACCGTCTTCTGTGAAAGCTGCAATCGAACAAGCGAAGGCGTCGCTATATACCCCCAGCATCATGCGATTCTCGCTAAGCGTGACCGGCGGGGTACGAGTCATCCAACCAAGCCGACGCCCGATCTTCGTTCGGACCAATTCTTTCTGCTGTTCACAGATGGCGCGCAATTTTGGGTTCTGCGCAATATCCTCCGCGCGTTCCGCATCAATCTCTTTCAGCAGGTCGCCGTAAGATTGCTCAAAGTTGCGTGGCCTGCAATGCAGCACATTCTGCTGCTCCCATTCGGGGGGACCTTCGTTCCCGTATTTTCTCGTGAGGCAATACTTGATGAGCACACCGCTGATGGAATTATCCAGCGGTGTTGAATAGAACAGCCACAATCGCTGCCGGGGATCCAGAAACAGGACGGGATTCAAGTCCGGATGGTCGGGCGTATCCGCCAATATGAACGGATCGCTCCACTGTTCCGCACCTGAAGACTTGCGAGCGCCCATGATCTGCACATCATCTGCGTCCCCTTCGCCGCTGCCCCGATACCAGGCTGCGAGGAGATCGCCGCCGGGCAGTTCGACAATCGAAGAAGAATGATTGTGCAACGGGTGGTGTGGGAAAATCTGTTCCGTCGTAAACGAACCCGCCGATAAAGCGCAAATCAGAACGGCTATGGGAGTTGAAGTCATTTTCTGTTCGACCTTTCCGTCCGATCCTAACACAATTCCGGCTGAATCCTCACGGATTCCATGGATCCGATTTGGACAGAAAGGACCAGGCAGGTTGATTTTCAGTCGCATCGCTGTCCGATGAGTGTGACGGGGGGTGAAGGCAATTCCCATAGGCGATTTTCCCTCTTGACAATTCCAGGCGGGATTTGGCAAGATTCGCATGTCAGAGTAGGGCAAGATGGGCTTTTGGCCTGTGTGCTATTCCAGGAACTGACACTCGAACGGGGCTTCGATCTTTCTGTCCCCAACCTACCCCACCCTGAGTGTTGGAATACATCACATCACCCAGGAGTAAGGCCATGGATCTCTCCCGATTTCCTTCTCCCCTCCGTCTTGTTTTGCTGCTCCCCGTTATTTGTGGATTTGGGTGGATATTGCTTATGGTTCTTTGCCCTTCTTTCTGTCTCTCCGGTCCCCTGTATGGAGATGAGGAATGGGAAGAACTGGGAATCCGCATCCACGATTGCAGCAGTGACCGAGTGCAGCAGGAGAACGTCATTCGGATGCTCGCGGCGTGGAGAAAGCAGTATGGGACGATCCTGTTCACGGAGAAATCCGTATACGAGTACGAGCCTGACGACTGGCCGCCAATCGGCGATCCCGTCCGTACACGCACACCGTATAACGGTGTGCCAAGCGAAAGGGTTCCAGGAAACGGCGACACGCAGTATTTTGTCGCTGACGATGGAAACCACGGACGGGAGTTGTGGAAGACCGACGGCACATTGGAAGGGACAAGAATGGTATATGACGGGGACCCCGGCAACCGGTCGGGAATTTATGACAGATCCCTGAGACAATCCCTGCAATCTCCTCCGGAAGTCGTCGAGGACAACGGGAATGTGTACTTTTTCAGCCGTATTTATTCATATCCGGGTCGACCAGGATATGAGGCTCCGCAGATACCAGACTGGGTCTGCTACCTGATGAAAGCCGACCAGTCCGGGAATGCGCAGTCGATCTCACCGCCCTTCAAACAGGAACCCGCACCGGGAAACCTGCGAAAAGCGACCGGCGAAACCGGCTCCAAGTTCTTTTTCACAGCCGGCGACGATACGAACGGTTACGAGTTGTGGGTCACAGAAGGAACGCGGACAACAACCCGCATGGTAAAGAACCTCAACAACAGTGGATCCGATTCTCTTTCCCCGGACAATTCGTACCTCACCACCCTTGGTGGCTCGGCTTACTTTGTGGGCAATGACGGGACCTCCGGAGGGCCACAGTTGTTTACAAGCGATGGGACCGCGAACGGGACCCGAATGGTCAAGATACTTTCATCCTCTGGAAAACAGCCCCGCTTTCTGATAACCGTGGGGAGTACCGTGTTCTTTGTGGGCAATGACGATACGCATGGATATGAGCTATGGAAATCCGACGGAACGGCAATGGGAACCACGATGGTCGATGACCGTGTGCCGGGTCCTGATGGCAGCTTGGGTGGAACCGAATGGAATCCGGTGGACCCACAGTTCACGGTTATCCCGTTCCCGGAAGGTCCGGCAAGAGACATGCACGAATTTGCCTGCACCGTATGCGATCCGAGAGCGGGTGCAGAGAGCGTGGAATATATCCGTGTGGATGCGAATAAAGTTGAGCGAACTTTCAGCGATGTTCAGGCAAGAAGCACTATCCGTGAGCTAACAGCTGTAAACCAGAAGGTGTTCTTCATAGATGGGAGTGAATTATGGAAAAGCGACGGAACCGCGAGCGGCACCAACCTGATCTATTCATTCCCGGCGCTGATGGGTATGAACCAATCGCCTCACTCACTCACACAGGTGGGCGATGAACTATGGTTTCTGGCCGACGATGGAGTACATGGACAGGAGATCTGGCGATCCCAACCCCCGTACACCAACGATTCGACCAAGATACTGGCCGACCTCGCACCCGAGCATCCAGTGAGTTCCGTACCGACTAACTATACGTACTATCCGACCTATTCAGAAGACAGACCGATGAAAAGGAGACTGAATACACAAAACTTCATCGGTGGCGCACCTGCCCAAATCGGATCGAAACAATTCGTACCTCTTTTTATCAAGACCACCGATGAGACTATAGATGAGACTACAGAGGAATCGCGAGAGGTGATCACGAGCCTCTATTCCGGCGGAACGCCGGAATCGACCGTGTTTAAGATTGATCTCCTGCATCCGAAATCTCCCATCGGCGGTTCCCCGGACAAATCTTATCAGCCGGAGCAGGCTGATTTTGTAGAGATGTTCATCCAGGTAGAAGGAGAATTTGTTTTATTGGGCGGTGTATCCTTTTTCATTGCCGATGACGGCGAGCACGGAATGGAACTGTGGCGCACGGATGGAACGGTAGACGGAACCTACTTAGTTAAGGATATTTGTGCCGTTAATTGGCCGGAATTCCCTATTGCCGGGGCTTCGGGATTAACCGTGTTCCGGGATAAACTATTCTTCCAGGGCAACAACGCGCAAGGATGGGACTCGGATTACCCGTGCCTGTGGACCTCTGATGGGACTGCCGAGGGGACAGTCTTGCTGGCCGATCACTGTCTTGGTCCTCGGGAATTCTGTGTAGCGGGAAACACGCTGTTCTTTATTGCTTCCGATGGGAGTAACGGGACGGAATTATGGAAGACCGATGGAACACCGGCGGGGACCGTGCTGGTAAAGGATATCCATACGGATCCGAATGAGAGTTCCTATCCGGCATACCTGACGGCGTTCGGGGATTCCGTTGTGTTCACCGCTTTCACACCGGCGACTGGACGGGAACTGTTTATCAGTGACGGGACTGATGGGGGAACACGGCTGGTGAAAGACATTTCGCCGGTGGGAATGGACTACGCGTACACGTATGAGGGAGACGACAGCGGGCCGGATCTTCTTACCGTTGTGAACGGCATTCTCTATTTCGTGACAGACAACGGAACCGAAGGGCTTGAGCTGTGGCGCAGCGACGGCACAACGGAAGGGACCGTCATGGTGAAAGATATCTGGCCGGGAGACGGTTCTTCTGCGCCTTCGTTCCTGACCGCATCGTCGACGGGGATACTCTATTTTGCGGCCTCGCATCCCGATTCCGGCAGGGAACTCTGGAAGAGCGATGGGACTTCCGATGGAACGGTACTGGTGAAAGACATCATACCCGGGGAGGGATCTTCATTACCGGATTTCATGACAGCCTACGGCAATGACGGACTTCTTTTCTTCAGTGCAGACGACAGAATTGCCGGGAGGGAATTATGGATAACGGACGGGAGTGCCGAGGGCACGGGCCTGGTTGGGGACATTTATCCCGGAGCAGGCTCGTCCGATCCGCTGTACTTGACTACGGTTTACTTTGAAACAGAGCAGAATTTCGTGCTATTTTTCTATGCCGATGATGGAGAGACCGGGGCGGATCCCTGGTGTTTCAATCCCGCTCTGGCAGAGACGTCGGTCGGGCCGGTCTGGAAATTGCATTGAGAAAGGGCCGTGGGATTTCCGAAGGCACTGCTCGGTGTGACCGGAATCCATCGCTGGGACAGGACCGTGTGATCTTCGTACCCACCGTCATGAGTGACATAGGCAGAGAGTGACATCACGAGTTTTTTGCACTCTGTCGTGCCGTCCGTCATTGACTTGACTCAATCCGTGGGATGATTCGCCTCTTGACAACTGCAAGGCCGATCTGGCAGGATTCGCGTGCCAGAGTAGGGCAAGATGGGCTTCTGGCTTGTGCACCATTCCAGGAACCAACCCTCCAATGGGGCTTGCCTTTTCCCGTCCCCAACCTACCCCACCCTGGACGTCAGAAAAGACATCCATGTGCTTCAGGAGCAACGCCATGTTTTTGTCCGACCGATACGTCAGCAGATCCGTTCAGCCCAGCCGTTTCGCCATGTCGTTCCTTGTTGTCTGCGGAATGGCGTGGCTTTCCCTCGTTCTCTTTTCCTCTTCTTCTGCTTTGTCCGATCCTCCTCTCGCGAGATTAGGGGATCTCAATACCGGGTCACCGGTCGGTGGAAATTCGTCGGTGTGGAACATTCAACACAATCCGGACACCCAGGAAATCCTGGTGTACTATAATGATAAGGTTGCGAGGGGGCGAATCACCGATCCGACACGCACTTTTGAGAAGAAATCTCCGAACTACGTCGGAAACCCCAGCCGGATGACACCCGGATCCGGGAACAATAGCTATTTTGTCGCCACCAACGGCAACCAGGGACGGGAATTATGGAAGACGGACGGTACGGTGGACGGGACACGAATGGTTTATGACGGCGATCCCGGCTACGGATCGGGAGTTTATGACAATTCTCTAAGAACGTCTTCCCAGTCTCCACCGGAGGTTGTTGAGGATAACGGATTTGCGTATTATTTTACGCGCACTTACTCGTATCCGGGTCGACCGGGATACGAGGCTCCGTCATCGCCGGGTTGGGCCTGCTACCTGATGAAAGCGGACCAGTCCGGGAATGCGGAATCGATTTCACCGCCTTTCCAGGATGATCCGGCGCCGGGCAATCTACGAAAAGCGTCCGGCACCTCAGGCAATAAACTATTCTTTACGGCCGGCGATGGCACCAATGGCTACGAGTTGTGGGTCACGGAAGGGACGAGGGCAACGACGCGTATGGTAAAGAATATCAATAATACCAAGTGGAATTCCCTGTCCGCCGACAATTGCTACCTCACAACTCTCGGCAATTCGGTCTACTTCGTAGCGAATGATGGGACCTCCGGCGGGCCGCAGCTGTTCAAGAGTGATGGGACCTCAGAGGGAACTCAGCTGGTCAAGAAGATTTCATCGCAGTGGAATTCGCCTCTTTTCCTGACCGGCGCGGGGAGTACTCTGCTCTTTATGGGCAATGATGATACGCATGGGTACGAGCTATGGAAATCGGACGGGACGGAAACGGGAACCACGATGGTCGATGACCGTGTGCCCGGTGCCAATGGCAGTCTGGGTGGAACCGAATGGAATCCTGCGAACCCGCAAATCACCGTCATCAAGGCTGTTCCGCCGGATCCGAATGACCCCGCAAAGGATCCGACGAAAATTGCCTACATCGTGTGGGAGGGAGAGGGCAAGGGGCATGTGGAATATGTCGATATACGTACATGGGAACGTCGGCTTGATACCCAGGACAGGCCTGCAGTCGGGGAGTTGAAATCCGTGAATCAGACGCTGTTCTTTACAAGTGGGAACGAATTGTGGAAAGGCGACGGGACAGAGACCGGTAACAGCCTTGTCTATTCCTACCCGACCCCTTCGGGAAAGAACGAATCGCCTCACGGTTTCACGCCGGTGGGGAATGATCTATGGTATGTAGCCGACGATGGAGTGCATGGCCAGGAGGTCTGGCGATCTCAGCCCCCATACGACTCCGACACGACGAAGATGGCGGGCGACCTGACACCGACACAATCGGCCAGTTCCGTGCCGATACCCGCCAAGAAAGACTCGAACTATATGCTGGACAGGCCCGTACAGAGGAGGGACAGGATGGCAGAGGACGAGGAGGAGGAACTCCGGCACAATCGTATCGGTCCCGGAGTGCCCGGATTGGACGGAATTTTCGCCGGCTTTCTTTATAGTACAATCAATGCTGCCGGGGCTGCATCGGGAGACGATATGAGATTGTTTCAGCTGTTCATGTCTAACGGCACGCCGCAGGGGACGGCCCCTGTGGGCGATTCCGCGAATCCGAAATCCCCGAAAGTCTCCGCGATGTCTACCGCATCCGCCCGACATTTCAAGCCGCAGCAGACGGTTTCCGGCAAGACCTTTATCGATGTCGGCGAGATGGTTTCACTGGGCAACCTGGTCTATTTTTTAGCCGATGACGGCGAGCACGGGATGGAATTGTGGTGCACAGACGGAACCGGCAGTGGAACGTTCCTGGTCAAGGACATTTCCGGCGCCAACCCGCCATCCTTCTCCATTGCGGGCGCTTCCGAATTGATTCCTTTCCAGAACAAACTGTTTTTCAGGGGAAACGATGCGCCGAGCTGGGATGTCGATAACCCACGTCTGTGGACCTCCGACGGGACAGCAGAGGGAACCATGCAACTGTCCGATCAGTGCGCGAATCCCTCGGATTTTTGCATTGTGGGTGACACCCTGTTCTTTGCTGCATCCGATTCGACCCATGGGACGGAATTGTGGAAGACCGATGGGACCGCTTCGGGTACTGTTCTCGTATGCGATATCTATACGGACGGGAGCGAGAGTTCGTATCCGGCACACCTGAAGGCTTTTCAGAATTCCGTTGTGTTTACCGCCTTCACTCCCGCAACCGGGCGGGAATTGTTTATCAGCGACGGAACAGGGAATGGAACCCGGCTGGTCAAAGATATCTCGCCAACGGGGATCGACTACCCCTACACGTACGAGGGCGATGAGAGCGGGCCGAACGAACTGACTGTTGCGAATGGCGTTCTCTATTTTTCCACTCACAGCGGGACGGAGGGAATCGAATTGTGGCGAAGCGACGGCACGACGGACGGGACAACGATGGTGAAAGATATCTGGCCGGGAGAAGGTTCCGCCTGTCCCTCTTACCTGACGGTGTCCTCTACGGGGATGCTCTATTTTGCGGCCTCCCACCCGGATTCCGGCAGAGAACTATGGAAAACGGACGGAACCGCCGATGGAACGATGATCGTGAAAGACATTGCGCCCGGTGAAAGATCTTCTTTACCGGATTTCATGACGGCATACGGCAATGAGGGACTTCTCTTCTTTACCGCCGACGATGGAATTGCGGGAAGGGAGTTGTGGATGACAGACGGGAGCGCGGCAGGGACGGTGCTTGTGAAGGATATCTATCCTGGTGAGGAGTCTTCGTCCCCGTGGTACTTGAAGACTGTCTATTTCGACGCCGCCAGAGATTTTGTTCTCTTTTTCTTCGCAAATGATAAAGAAACCGGCTTTGAGCCGTGGTGTTACAACCCGGCCCTGGAGGGGGAATCGGTGGGGCCTGTATGGAAGTTGTACTGAGAAAAGGCCCTTTCATCGGAATCCGACGGCCTTGAAGAAGGCATAGCAGAAGACGCCGTCCTGTTCGGCCGTTCGGTAGAGATCCCGGATCCCCTTGGTCCAGGAGTTCGAGTCCATTAGATTGTCGCCGATTGCCCTTTCGGCCACGCCCTCTACCATTGCGGTGAATGTTTTGCGGGTGAATCCATCCTGGAGCGCGGGGCGGCTTCCATCCGCATACACCATGCGCGGAGATACGCGGACCTCGCGGAATCCGCCCTCCACCAGCAACGGATACAAACGCCGTCCTATCAGTGCATCTCCGCCCGCCTGCTGCTGAAGTGTGATGAGGCACTGAATAGCCTTCTGTGCATCGAGACTGTCGGGATGAAAATAGGCAGAGCCGTGGTCGCCCTCGATGGCTGTGATCGTTCCGCCAGGCTTCAGAACCTGCTTCAGGTTCAGCAGCGCTTCCTCCGGGTGTGCGAGATGTTCCAGGACAAAGCAAACAAATACATGGTCGAAATGGTCCTTCTCAAAAGGGAGGTTATATATGTCGGCTTGTTGGAAGGTTACATTATTCAGCCCGGCCTCTTTCACTGCCTTTTTAGCCTGGGCCAGGGATTCGGCGGAGATATCAATCGAGACAAAGTGCGTATCCAGGCTCCCGGCGGCAAGAGTGACGGTCTGAGCGCCGATCCCACAACCGGCTTCGAGTACCAGTGATCCAGGGGGATAGGTCGTATCGGAGTGCAGTAGATCCACGAGGGTTGTTGCCTGATCGACAAGGCGCGTGCTTTCTTTTTGTGAGTAGCCGTGTACGTAGTCCATGTTTACCTTCATCATCGTATTGGATTGTAATAGTTCAGATTTGGTGGGCTAGCCCGCAGACGGGCTTGAGCACCACCCTACACTGCCATTCCCTCACCCCAACCCTCTCCCGGAGGGAGAGGGAGAAGAGGTGGCCTACTGCAATTCTTCGTGCTCGGTGCTGACGACGAGGCCACGGTCATCAATGAGATTAAAGTAATAGACGGAAACGCCCTCCGGCAGGACGGCGGATACCTTTTTACGGCTTGTGTCCAGTTCAGCCGGTACTGTCGCCCAATCTCGATCCATCCACTTGCCCGTGTCTTTTGTGTAGTTCAGTTCGGCTTTGATAACGCTAGCGCGACTCTTATATTTCGCCCAGGCGTTTGTGCCCTTACGACCGCTGTTAATGATTTGTGGCAGGGGAATTCCGTCGCGGGACAGGGACTCCGCCATGGCGTGGATCTCCTCGGGATTCTCACCTGGCCCGCCGTGCGCGTGCGGCATACGCACACGAATACACAGAGTGTGACGGGAGTGAGGTAGTCGATACGACTTCTGCAATGAGTCCATTGGGTAGGCAAAGTCATTCGTTCCGGTAACCCACAGGATCGGCATCCGCGCAAAAGGTAGATATACCGACGGGTCCCACAATTTCAGCCATCGCTCGGTTTTGTCTTTGCCCATCTGTTCGAATGTGTCCAGCCAAGCCGAGTTGTCGCCGAGGAATCCGCAGCCATAGACGGGCGCGGCGAACCGGAAACGGCTATCGACTCCCGCGACGATACAGGTGAGGTATCCGCCCCAGGAGATACCGGTCACGTCGATTTGTTCTGCGTCGACTTCAGGGAAGGACCGAATCAGCGAGTGCGCGAGGATGGCATCGGCTACCGCGTGATAAGTCCATTGGTCCTGTATCGGCTCGTCGATCTGATTGAATCCACCCCAGCCCGGCGGGCCGCCGAGGTCATGACGGGGATGGTTACGATATCCGCCGCTGCTGATGCAGCCGCAGGTGTCCATGGCGATTGCGGCATACCCGCGACTGAGCCACAAGCGGACCCACGGGGCGAACGCCGATCCGCCGCCGCCGTGGACCAGGACCATCGCGGGGACCTTCTCGCCTGGGTTGGTTTTGGGCAGGCCGTAATAGGCAAAGACCCGTGTCGGGTTGCCCTTCCACGGAAGGCCCTCATAGAAGATTGCCTTCACCTCGTCTGTGCAGTGCTCGGGATCGTCGTAGACTTTCGGCGCGACGGAAAGGGCTTTCATATCCCAGGGGATCGGCTCTGTCGCTGCGGTGTTCGAGCCGATTGAAAGACCGATAGTCAAGGCAACGATGGTGCAAACGGGTACGTGTCTCATGGAACGCTCCTGGTTTGTATGAGGGGCCGATTCGTTGAAGGATGGTATACGATTGGATGGGGATTTCAATCCTTGCGGGGATGCGGCGGGCCGAGTGTGGATGGGCTTGAGTTGGGACGACGGATCAACCCCACCCTACACCCTCCCCAGGCTTGGGCAGGGAAAGGGGCGAAGCGACGTGGTGGGCTACCGCTGCGCGGTTGAGCCCACCCTACATCCTATCAAGCCCACGCTGCACAGA
>JAKPYU010000097.1 GCA_029568995.1 Candidatus Omnitrophota bacterium
CCCTCTTTCGGGAATCCCGGCACAGTTCGCAAGACAGATTTCAGATCCATAGTCGGCATCTCCGTGATCGGCAGGCGAGAAGGTCTCCACTCTGTCAGCGCTGAAACAAATCCTCTTCGGCCATGGATTCCAATAGCATCCGCTTCAATTTCTCCACGGTCTTATGTTGGATTTGTCTCACACGCTCTCGTGTGATTCCCAAGTCCTTGCCGATGTCCTTCAACGTTTTCGGTTCTTTGCCGTGCAGGGCAAAACGTTCTACGATAATTGTCTTTTCCCGTTCCGGCAAGTGATCGACAAGACGGATAATCCGTTCATCGCGGGTCCGAAGGAACAGTTCGACATCCGGTGGCGGGATGGTTGTGTCCTCCAGTTTCAGGCTGTGATCCGGTTCCTCATCCGATCCCACCAGGCTTTCCACCACGGCGGGATTGTAGAACAGGCGGATCACATCGTCCTTTTCTTTTTCTTCGATATCCAATTCGGAGCGGAGTTCCTTTTCGGTAGGTTCCCGGCCAAGGTCATGGCTGAGTTTTCGGAAGGTCTCGCGGCATTTCTGAAGTGCATCCAGCTTATGAGAAGGCAGTCGGACAATGCTTCCCTGGTTCTGAACGGCCCTCCCGACGAATTGACGGATCCACCAGGTGGCATAAGTGCTGAATCGAAGGTTTCGTGTGTGATCGAATTTCTCCACCGCCCGGATCAGTCCCAGGTTCCCCTCCTCGATCAGGTCCATGAGAGAAAGCCCCTGATTTCGGTATCGCTTGGCGATGTTCACGACGAGGCGCAGGTTAGCGAGGATGAGATGCTGGCGGGCTGCCTGGTCCCCCTTGGCGATCCGGCGGGCGAGATCCGCCTCCTCATCGGCGGACAACAGGCTGTATTTGCCGACCTCCAGCAAATAGAGACCGAGCAGGTGACTGTCTCCCCGTTCGTCGACCATTGAGGCCCTCCTACTCGGTGAGGAATATTCTCCCCTCCGTCGTCATCTAAGAACGCATTATGAGCGCGACCGGCTACCTGTCAAGCTTGACAAAAGAGATTCTTGAGATCCAAATACCATTGACATAAGGCATAGGGGGTGGGGCGATACGTTGATAACTCCTGCAAATTCAACCCCCTCTGTGTCTTCCCCAATCTTTGGGGGAGAGATCTGTGCGCATATTTGTCAGTTTTGAGACACGCTGAGGAGCCTCGCCCTCCCAATCCTGATCGGGATTAAGCGCAGTTGTGGAGTTCTTTTCACGAGTATCAGCAATATGAACGACGGTCTCTACGTTCTTTTTAACGAAGCCGTGAAACAGCCGGTGGTACTGCCGTTTAAGGGAGACGGGCCGCCGGTTCTTCTGGCATGGCAATCCCGTGATCGCGGGGAGGGGTTTCTCAAGTCGCTATCTCCTAAAAAAAGAAGTACTTGGCGTCTGTATATATGGACATGCCAGGATGTCTCCGAGTGGCTCCAGCGGAATTCGGAACTAGCGGGAGTCGAGTGGAATAGTTTCTCCTGGCCTGCGGAGGGAGGAACGTTGGTTGCACGGGCGATTTGGGAGGGGCTTGGAGAATCTTCGGGGAACAACGGAGACCTGCGCTAGAGTGGGGCGAATCCAGGGAACAGATCCTCCAGCGAGAATTTTAAAAAGGAGAGAAAAAATTCTATCAGGTACTTGATGCTTTGGGAATCAGGCGTATAATCCTGAGACGTGTCTTATGCTATTCCCCCGGGGAAATCCGATGTCGGAATGGGGCTGATACGCTCCTACCGGAAGGGAGGTGATGGACAACGAGGTTTTCGCGTTCTTTCCCGCGCGGCGGTTGAAAGTGCCGTGCGATCCGGAAAGGAATTTGAGTGTGCGAATCAGAGGATTCGCGGGTGCGAGCTCGAAAGAAACAAGAATCCGATCTACGTGATCTATACGTGATCCACCTAATTGGAGGAATCGTATGAAGAGATTTGGATATGTTGGTTTGGCTTTGTTAATCACCTCCGTCGGCTTCGCTCAGGGCACACTTGGCCCACCGGTGGAGAATCACGCCGCAGCTGGTGTGGATGTCCTCTTGGCCGATACATGGCTGTTCCCGATTGATATCGATAACGGCAGTTACTGGGAACCGGACACGGAGATTTTCGGTGTGGACGGAACCATCGCCATTATTGCCGGCACATGGCCTGATGGTGTTTACAGCAGCGCCATGACTGCCAAGGTTGCCTTCATTGATATGGAAGGCAATGTCAACGAGCGTTGGGCATGGATCGCGGATAATGGAACGCCCTACTCCGCATGGACCATCAACGACTCCCGCACCGACGGGAATCCGCCGGTGATCACGGTCGACACTCGGAAGAACGGAACCAAGCGGTTCATGGTGGGCCAGGAATCCACCCCGTGGATGTATGATGAATTCACTTCGGCGCCGAACCGCTGGGCCGGTACCTTTGCCTATGACAAGCAGACCGCTTGCGTGCAGATTCAGAATCTGAACGCGGATGGGACTACCAGCAAGGTGACCAACGTGTTCGATCCGATCTACATGGCGGGCGGGATCGCGGGCGCTCAGGCGGGCAGTCAGATCCGTTTCGGCGGTGAGGTTCGCAGCCTGTCCAACGGCAACTTCCTGGTCATTCCGGAAGACCGCGCCAAAGGCGTTGTGACCGACGGAAACGGCGCCGTGGCCGGTATCTTCACCCAGGATGGCGCGAATGTGAAAGTCGCGTTCAACGCCAAGATTGAAGGCGGCGCAAGCGACATCTGGTCCAACGTAGCGTCCTTTAACGGTGGCTGGGTAGCTCGTCTTCAAGGCAAGATGAATGTCTGGAACAATGACGGTACTCCACGTTATGTTCTGGATCAGACCACCTTCAGCAGCATCACCGATGCAGGTCGTGGTGATGGCTTGCGCATCAAAGGCAATGTCGCGCACACGACGGTCTACTTCGGCGGTGTGAACCCGGACGGCTATGTCTCCATGTCTCGCGTCGATCTTGGCCAGAGCAGCGAAGGTACAGCCGTGGGTGCCAAGGAATTCCTCATCAACAACGATGAATTCTGGGATGTCAGCGTCATGGACCGCGCGGACGTGGCCGTGGACGAGTACAACAACTCCATCATCGTCTGGGATGAGAAATTCTCCTCGGAGAATCCTCAGGTCGTGGGTGTGATCTTCGACAGCGACCTGAATCCGGTCACCCCGGTTTTCTATGCATTCCAGCAGCATGATTGGTGGGGCGGTGGCGGCTTCAGCGGTTTCACGAACTATGAAGTCAATACCTCCATGGACAACCACCGCATCGTGGTCGCCGCGAATGGCGTCTTTGCCAACCCGGCGGGCGGAATGACCCCCAAAGAGCAGACCTTCTGCATCGTTTACAAGAACCCCCAGGAGCAGGAAGTTCCCGTTCGGGAATGGACTGTGTACTAAGCGGATCGTTTGATTCGTAATCGACGGGCCTGTTCGCATTTGCGGACAGGCCCGTTTTGTAAGGATGAAGGATGAAGGATGAAGGATGAAGGATGAAGGATGAAGGATGAAGGATGAAGGATGAAGGGAAGAAGGGAAGAAAAGAAGGGGATATTGGAAGCAGAAGGGAGAGGGGGAAGAGGCCGATATCGACCTCTGGTTCGTCAAGCGGCGAGCAGTCAGTTTGCGTCCAGGACCCTGCGGACCTCACTTGCCAGATCCATGGGCCGGTAGGGTTTGGAGATGAAGTACTTCACACCGATCCGTCCGAGATTTTCGCTTTGACCGTTTAAGCCGTAACCGCTGCTAACAATTACCTTGACGTCGGCGTCGATCCCGCGCAGTTGCTGCAAGACTTCCCGCCCCGAAAGATGCGGCATGGAGAGATCCAGGATGACCAGGTCAATCGACTCCCGGTTTTTCAGGTACAGATTGATCGCTTCTTTCCCATCCTGTGCGACGATGACGGTATAGCCGTAACTCTCCAGAACGGTCTGGCCCAGGCTGCGAATCATCTCCTCATCATCGACGAGGAGGATTGTTTCCGTTCCACCGGGAACATCCTCCTGCGGTGTGCTTGCCGGTGTGACGGATTCTTCCTTGATTGCAGGCAGGTAGATTTTGAATGTTGTTCCCTTTCCGTATTCGGTGTAGAAGTTGATCCACCCCCCGTGCTGATGGATGATTCCGTACGCGCCGGCTAATCCCATTCCGGTTCCCTGCCCGACCTCTTTCGTGGTGAAGAACGGTTCGAAAATACGCCGCCGAGTAGCCTCGTCCATTCCAATTCCGTTATCGGAAACAGTGAGAAGCACGTATGTTCCGGGTTGAGTATCGAGATGGGTTCTGCAATAGACGTCGTCGATCTCCACGGCTTGCGTTCCGATTTCGATAAAGAATCCGTCGCCGACTCGTTTGGGGATTGCCTGGCGTTCCAGAATCATATTGATCGCATCGCGGGCATTGATGCAGAGATTCATGAGAATGGAGTTCATCTGAGAGGCATCGGCGAGGATGCAGGGTAGTTTTTCTTCCGTATTCACAATGATCTCGATCCGGCGGTCGATCGTTTCGCGAATCAAGTGATGCACTTCCTCTACCAGGGCATTCAGATCGACTGTTCGAAGGATGATGCGGGATTTTCGACTGAAGGTGAGGAGTTGCCGGACGAGATTGACGGCCCGTTCCGCTGCGACGGTTGCATTGGCGAGATAGTGGCGGATTTCCGGGGAGGCGATAATCTCAGCAAGACTGAGGTTCCCGATAATGCCGGTCAGAAGATTATTGAAATCATGGGCGATGCCGCCTGCCAGTTGGCCGATGGCCTCCATTTTCTGGGCTTGTCGGAGTTGTTCCTCCAGGCGTTTGAGATCCGTAATATTCTGCAAGACGGAACGAATTCCCACGATGCGTCCCTGGGGGTCCCGGACCAGGTTTTCCTCAATGGCCACTCGAACTTCCTCGCCGTCCTTGCGTATATAAGTTCGTTCCAGTCGCCGGGTGGGTATTTCCCCGGCCAGTTTTTTGCGAACTGCCTCGATGGCCGCTTCGCGCTGGGGTTCCGCGACAAAATCCGTAACTGTCCGACCGAGCATTTCCTCCCGTGTATATCCCAGGATCTCCGCTTCTGTCCGATTCACACGGATGATTCGCCCTTCCACATCGATTTCGTGGTAGCCGACCGGTGCGTTGTCATACAGTTCCTGGTATTCCTCATCGGATTTACGGAGTGCCCTTTCCGTCTGTTTCCGTTCGGTGATATCCGTGACGACGGCCAGCCAGCACGGTATATTATCTACCATCAAAACACTTCCCGATCCCAATCCGACTCGGATTTTCCCGTCTTTGGTGCGCAGTTTGACCTCGGTGTTCTGCACCCGCCCGCGGTCTCGCATCATGGCAATGAATCTGTCGCGATCCTGCAGATTTGCGTAGACACCGAGTTCGGCGCTGGTTTTGCCGACCACCTCATCGCGGGAGTACCCCAGTGTGTTCAGGAACGCCTCGTTGACATCGACGATACGGCCGTCAATCTGGCTCGTCAGGGACATCATGGCCGCATTGGTGTGAAACAGTCTCCGGAATTTCTCCTCGGCAAGACAGATCGGTGAACGATCTTTCCAGAGGCCGAGAATTGCCGGATTCCCGTTCCATTGTCCCCTGCACGTTCGGATTTCCGCCGGGATCGACTTACCGCTTTTTGTTACCAGCGGGAATGAACAGGAATTGCGTGTTCCTGTAAGAATTTCTTTGATGTTCCGAGCTGTTTCCTCCCTTTGGCCCGGCGGGCAGAGAAAGACGGCAGGTTGGCCCGAGAGATCCTTCTCGGAATACTCGAGCCATTGAATGCTTGGGATATTGAGGTAGGCAATTCGACCTTGTGTGTCCAGGACGAAAAAGAGTTCTTGTACAGCGCCCAGGAAATCCAAAAGGTCCTGGTGCTCCGGTTTCGGAGGATTCTCCGCATTCCCCATATCGCCTTCGACCTCCACTTCGGATACAACTGCGGGATCGAATCATAGCATTTTTCGACCTGTTTCGTCTAACCTACCAGCCGATGAAGGGCATTTTCCGCCCTTCTTTGTCAGGCAGAGACGCCTGACCTACTCGGGCCGGTCAATCCCACCTGATCTCCCCCATTTTCGGGGGAGGGGGAGTTGTTTCTTATCCGATATCGTCGATGGATTGGACAATCTTATCGACCAGGCCATATTCCTTCGCCTGGTCAGCGTTCATCCAGAAGTTTCGGTCGGAATCTTTCTCGATACGTTCGATGGGTTGTTTGGTGGCGTTCGCCAGGAGTTCATTGATTCGCTGGCGAATCCTGAGGATTTCCTTCGCCTCAATCTCGATATCGGAAGCCTGTCCGAGGACACCCTGAGAAGGCTGATGAAGCATGAATCGGGTATGGGGAAGACAATATCGGCAGCCCTCGGCTCCCCCCAGAAAGATCGGAACCCCCATGCTGGCGACCCAACCCAGGGCAAGCGTCACAACACGAGGCTTGATGAATCGCATCACATCATGAATAGCAAATCCCGAATCCACATGCCCACCCTGCGACTGGACAAACATCCGGATGTCTTTATCGGAATCATGGGCAAGAACCAGCAGTTGGCTGATCGTATGATGCGCCACGTCCTGGTTGATTTCTCCGGACAGAACGATGGTTCGCGATTCCAGCAGGCGGTTGGAGAGTGCGGCCGTTCCTTCCTTCTTCTCTTCCCCGTTCTTCTGTTCGTCTTCTTTGCAGGACATGCTGTCTTCCCTTTCATTTCTGAGCGATACCTTCATGGTATGCGAGTCTCCCAAGAGCGGCAACCCTTCTCGGATGCCTGGGACGGATTTCGGATGGAGGAATAGGTGAACTGACGAAAAGACGGGGGTTTTGGTATCCTGATGAAGAGTGAGGTGATTGTATCATGGTGAAAAAAGCGACAGCAAAATCACCGCAGCCCGAACCGACTTTCCCCGTGGCCTCTGCGGCCTCGGAGCCTGATAAGTCTCTGAAAAAGAAACTCGTTCCCGAAGGAACGACGTTGGTGGATTACCGGCAATACCCCTTACTGCCGTTGCGGGATGTGGTTATTTTTCCGGGGATGATTATTCCCCTGTTTGTGGGACGCGCCAAATCGGTTGCCGCCTTGGAGGTCGCAACAAACTCCGATAAGCAGCTGATTCTTGTGGCCCAGAAGAAAGTGGATATCGACGAACCTCTGGCGAAGGATCTTCACCGCATGGGGACTCTCGTGCAGATCCTTCAGATCCTCAAGCTGCCGGACATGTCGATCAAGGTCCTGGTGGAAGGTCTGGCACGTTACCGACTGGACCACATCTCGACCACCGGGGCCTTTTTCCTGACGGAGGCCGATCCGGTTGACGAACCGGAGGAGACCGGCTCGCAGATAGAAGCCCTTGTGCGTCACGTAACGGGACAATTTGAGACGTATGTCAAACTGAACCGGAAAATCCCCCAGGAGACCCTGCTTTCCATTCTCAACATCGAGCATCCCGGACGCCTGGCGGATTCCATTGCCGCTCATCTTTCCATCAAACTCGATGAGCGTCAGCAGCTGCTCTCCACGGTGGAATATTCCAAGAGATTGATTCTCCTTTCCCAGTTTCTGCAAAGCGAAATTGAAATTCTGGAGTTGGAGAACAAGATCAAGGGCGAAGTGCGCAAGCAGATGGAGCAGAGCCAGCGCGAGTATTACCTCAACGAACAGATGAAAGCCATCCAGCGGGAGCTGGGTCGAGATGGGGAAGCCAACGAGGAAACCGCCAAGTACAAGAAGCGCATCCTGGAAGCGAAGATGTCTCCGGAAGCGGAGGCCAAGGCGAAAGAGGAACTTCAGCGTCTCGATGCCATGCCGCCGCTTTCGCCGGAAGCGACCGTGGTGAGGAATTACCTGGATTGGCTGTGCGATCTGCCGTGGTCGATCACAACGCCCGATCGCCTGGATATCAACGAGGCGGAGAAGATCCTACACGAGGATCACTATGGACTGGAGAAACCCAAGGAGCGGATTCTGGAATTTCTTGCGGTACGACAGCTGAAGAAGGATCTGAAAGGTCCCATTCTCTGTTTTGTCGGCCCGCCGGGAGTCGGAAAGACCTCTTTGGGGCGATCCATCGCGCGCGCCCTGGGTCGTAAATTCATTCGTCTCTCGCTGGGCGGAGTCCGCGATGAGGCCGAAATTCGCGGTCACCGTCGAACATACATCGGCTCCATGCCGGGCCGGATCATTCAGTCGCTCAAGAAAGCCGGGTCCCGCAACCCGGTTTTCCTGCTGGATGAGATCGACAAGATGAGCGTCGATTTTCGCGGCGATCCCTCGGCGGCGTTGTTGGAAGTCCTGGACCCGGAACAGAACAACACATTCAGCGATCACTACCTGGAAGTGGAGTTCGATCTTTCTTCTGTGATGTTCATTGCCACGGCGAATGTACCACACCCGGTTCCACCCGCTCTGCGGGACCGCATGGAACTCATCGAGATTCCCAGCTACACCGAGCACGACAAGATCCAGATCGCCGAGCAGTTTCTCATTCCCAAGCAAATCAAAGAGAACGGGATCGGGGAGTTCGAAATCTCTTACACCCGCCCGGCCTTGTTTACCATTATGCGGGATTACACCCGTGAGGCGGGCGTGCGGAACCTGGAGCGTGAAATCGGCAGCGTCTGCCGGAAACTGGCCAAGAAAGCAACCCAAAAGGGACTCCGAAAAGGAACCAAGATCAACGGGAATATGATCAACGATCTCCTGGGGATCCCCCGGTTCCGGCGTTCGGAGCTCGATCACGCCAATGGAATCGGGATCGCCACGGGTCTGGCCTATACCGAAACCGGGGGCGAGGTGTTGAGCACCGAAGTATCGATTGTGGAAGGTTCCGGCCAGTTGCTGCTGACGGGGAAGCTGGGTGAGGTCATGCAGGAATCCGCCAAAGCGGCTCTCACCTACGCACGATCCCGCGCCCGGACACTTCACCTGGAACGGGATTTCTACAAACGGTTTGACGTCCATGTCCATGTGCCCGAAGGAGCGATTCCCAAGGATGGGCCTTCTGCCGGTATCACCATCGCTTCGGCGCTGATCTCCGCGCTGACGGGCAAGCCTCTGCGCGGAAACCTGGCTATGACCGGCGAGATCACCTTGCGCGGGCGGGTTTTGCCGGTTGGCGGTATCAAGGAGAAGATCCTGGCCGCGCACCGGGAGAACATTCACCATATCATCCTGCCCGCAGAGAATCGGAAAGATCTCGCGGAATTGCCGGGGGATGTGTTGAAGAAGCTCAAGGTGACCTTTGTGGAGAACATGGATTCCGTGCTTGCGACGGCCCTTGTGAACTGATCCCCATTCGCCCGAAGCGAGATGGTACGGCTCGATTGCAGCTCTCTATAGAGTGACATACAATCGTGCATGTTTCCGGCATCGCAAAGGAGATGAACTGTGGCTGACTACAAGTATTTGATTCTCGAACATTGGAGAATGCAGGAAGGGGTCAGCGGCAATGAGCTGATCCAGGCATTCCGAGCCGCTGAGAAGGAACTTGCCCCCATCATGGACCGCTGCGGGGTCCAGAAACCCTCCGAGTCGGTTTTCGCCTTTCCCTTTGCCGGATGCCGGGAAATGCACATCATTTACAAGGTCGAAAGCCTGGACCGATGGATGGAGTATTATAGCGATAACGTCACTCTTCGGATCACCCAGAAAATCGCGGAGCGATATATGGGCGATATGTCCACTGAGATCTGCCAGCTGGCCTGATGAGAGGAACGCAGATGAAAAAAGGTATCAACACGTGGTGCTTTGCCGCCGGGACATCGATCCTCGATCAATTCCGGCTGGCGCAAAAAGTCGGCTTTGAATCCATCGAGCTGGCCATTGAAGAAACCGGTGAGATCAGCCTTGAGACCGGTAAGAAAGAAGCCCTGGCCTTCGCGAGAGCCGCTGAAAAGCATGATCTCGAAATCGGCAGCATCGCCGGTGGGATTTATTGGAAATACAATTTCACCAGCCCCGATGCGAGAATCCGCACCAAGGCGAAGTCCATCCTGAAGCGACACATTCAGCTCGCCTCCTGGATGGGCGTGGATGCCATCCTGGTGGTCCCGGCGAATGTCGCGGAGGGGATCGGCGGCCCGCCTGCGATTCCCTACGAGCGTGCCTATCAGCTTGCCCTGGATACGATGAAGGAGTTTGCGCCCCTGGCGGAGAAACACAAAGTCTGCATTGCCGTCGAGAATGTCTGGGCCAAGATTCTTCAAATGCCGTACGAGATTCGCGATTTTGTCGACGCGGTCGGAAGCGAGTTCGTCAAGGTCTACTTCGATGTCGGCAACTGCCTGCTCATCGGGTATCCCGAACATTACATTCCCGTGCTGGGCGAACGGATTGTGCGGGTCCATGTTAAAGACTACAGTTGTGCGGTGGGGAACATTAACGGATTTGTTCCGTTGCTGGCAGGCGATGTCAATTTCCCTGCGGTTACGGCGGAATTGAAGAAAATTGGCTATGAAGGTCCCCTGACGGTGGAAGTTGCGCCAAGCCGCCTGTACCCGATAGCAAGTCTGTATCAGAGTTCTCTGGCCATGGATTTTATTCTGGGCAGTGAGATCCCATAAGAACGAATTGTGCGGAGGGCTTCTGTGAGCGTCTGGATAGAGAACAATCGCATTTATTCGAATGCACCGAATTCGGAAGCCGCCGGGCTGGAGATCGACCTGTACGCTTTGCAGAACGGCCTTGAATTGTCGCATGAATACGCGCCGAAATCGGAATTTCGTGGAAGCAGACAAATCTATCTGAAACACATTCTCTCGCAGATGATTCCGGTTTAGAGGAATTACCGATTTCGGATGAAGCGATGCAACGAGTGACCTTAATCAGTTTGTACGATGAGTATTGTCTTGGGGTCCGATATATGTCCGCTCTGTTACAGCGGGAAGGCCATTCGGTACAGGTGCTTTTGTTCAAAGGGGTGGAGTTTATTACCCCCAGAGATGTCCCACCATCGGAAGAGCAGGAAGAAGGCGGGTACTATGCTTACGCGAGCTACGTATCACCCACGGAACTGGAACTAGTCCTGAACCTGTTGCGAAAACAGGAGCCGCACCTGGTGGGGATTTCGTTTTCTTCCATCAACTTCGGTGTGGCGCAGTTTTTGACAGAAAAGATCCGGGAATCGCTTGGAGTTCCGGTCATCTGGGGTGGAGTGGATTCCACAATCAACCCGGAAACGAATATCCAATACACCGATCTGCTGTGCGTGGGGGAAGGCGAATACCCGTTGCTGAACCTGGTGAATGCCATGGACGGGGGGGAGAACATCACCTCCATACCGAGTATCTGGGTGAACAAAGACGGTGTCATCCATCGGAATCCGGTGATGAAGCTGGAGCAGAACCCGGACAACTACCCATTCCCGGATTTTGAGCCTGCTAACAAAACGCTGATTATGAAGGATCAAATATCGGAGTCTCTTTATCCGCCGCACAGCCATCTATATACCAATTTCATGATTATGGGAGCGCGGGGTTGTCCCTTTACGTGTAGTTATTGCTGCAGCGGGCATTATCGGAAGATCTACAAGGGCGACTGTATTATCCGCCAGCGGTCGCCGGAAAATGTGATTCGGGAGCTGGAATACCGGCTGGAAACCTGGCCATGGCCTATCCAGCGGATCGAATTCTACGACGATGTGCTTCCGGCAAATAAGACCTGGATCAGGGAGTTTTCGCCGCTGTACGCGGAACGGATCAGGCTTCCCTTTTTCGGATACACCCATCCGAATGTCGGCGATCCGGAGAACCTGGCGCTTCTTCGAAAGGCCGGATTGCATTACCTGATTATGGGCATTCAGTCCGGGAGTCAGCGGGTTCTGAAAGAGGTACTGAATCGCCGACATACCAAAGAGAGAACGATTCAAACGGCACAGAATATACTGGATACCGGCGCCAAACTGCTTGTGGATTTTATCGGCTACAATCCGCTGGTTCGTGAAGAAGACAACGTGGAGACCCTGGAATTGCTGTGCGATCTTCCGAGGCCGTTCGGGATCATTAAGATCAATCCAATGGCCTATTACGATAATTACATGATTACGGAAATCGCCATGAAAGCGGGGATTATGGATCGGCTGGAACGTCCGAAAGGTGTCCATGCATACCAGGCTATCATGAAACCGGAATACATTTTCTGGGAATACCTGCATACACTGGCGCAGTTCGACGGTTTTACGAAAGAGCATTTGATGGGACTCGCGAAGGACGATTATCTGCGAGAGAATCCCGGAATCCTGGAAGAAATTGTCATGTATTTCTACCGGACAGCCTATCAGGGAGGTAATCCGGTTGCCCACAAAGATCAATACATTGATGAACTGCATTGGCGACTGGCGCAGCTGGAGAATTCACGAGTCGTTACGATGTATCGTAAAGCCGGCAACTGGCTTCGTGGAGAGGATAAAATAAAAAAACTGTACCGTTTCCTGAAGCGGTCTTTGTCAAGAGGCAGAAGGAAACATTGACCGGATTGTTGCGATGACTACATGGCGGGTCTATCGGGCAAAGAGGTCTTCACGACAGATAGTCTGATCGCGTTCCGGTCCGACAGAAATGATCACCGCGGGCACACCGGTTTCTTCCTCGATAAATCGGACGTAGTTCTTTGCCTCTTTGGGGAGGTCTTCAAACCGGCGAACCTCGCTGATGTCCCGTTTCCAACTGGGGAATGAGACATAGCGCGGTGTGATCTTGTCGAATTGATTCGCATCCCCGTCGAAGGTCCGTTGCTCGCCGCCCGGCAAGTCATAAGCGACACAGACCTGGATGGGGTCCATTTCGCCGAGCGCATCGAGTTTGCTGATCGAAAGGGCGTTAATCCCGCCGACCCGGATGGCATACCGCAGCATCACCAGGTCCAGCCAGCCGCATCGTCTCGGCCTTCCGGTGGTGGCACCGAATTCACCGACAGGACCGGCAGTGCGAAGACGGTTGCCGGTTTCGCCGGTTAACTCTGTCGGGAATGGACCTTCGCCCACACGAGTCTGAAAGGCTTTGGCGATTCCGAGGATTCGGTCGATCCGCCAGGGTGGGATTGCTGCGCCCGTGGCCGCGCCGGCTGCAATGGTGCTGGTGGATGTGACATACGGGTATGTGCCATAATCGACGTCGAGCAGCGTTCCCTGGTTTCCCTCGCAGAGAATCCGTTTCTGTCGGGCAAGAGAGATTTCCAGGAACTCGGCGGTGTCGCACACGTACGGCCTGAGCCGATCCGCGTAAGCGCTGTATTCTTCTACGATCTTCTCTTCCTGCAGAGCATCACTTCCGTATACGGTGGTGATGAGGCGATTTTTCTGTTCGAGTGCATAGCGCAGTTTCTGCCGGAAAATCTCCGGGTCGATCAAATCCCACATCCGAATCCCAATGCGAGCTGCCTTGTCCTGATAGGCCGGGCCGATCCCGCGCCGGGTTGTTCCCAGGCGTCCCCCGGTTCGCTCCTCTTCCAGGCCATCCAGCAATTTGTGATACGGCATGATGACATGGGCTTGTCCGCTGATTCTCAATCGATCCGGTTCCACGCGGACATTGTGCGACAGAAGACTGTCGATTTCTTGCAGGATGACCGCAGGATCGATCACCACGCCATTGCCGACGATGCAGACCTTTTCCGGATGAAGAATGCCGCTGGGAATGATGTGAAAAATATGCTGCACGCCCTCGACGCGGATAGTATGTCCGGCATTGTTTCCCCCCTGGTGGCGAACCACAATGTCGGCCTGTTCGGAGAGATAGTCGATGATTTTCCCTTTTCCTTCATCGCCCCATTGGCTGCCGACGGTAATCACAACGGACATTTCTTCTTGCTCCGAACGGTCCTCTTGCTTCCCATTATGCGACCCGCAGAATCAGGATAAATGGAGGACGGAATGTGAGATTGTTGCTGCAAAAACAAATGATGATCCGATTGAGAATCGGGTTTTCCCAAAAAGAAAATTTTAGGCACGTATTCGCGGTGTCACAAGGGTTCTTGTTTTTTGCATGGTTCCGTTTCTGCTTAAGAACGTGTCTCGGATGGGCCTGGATAATTGTGTAACTGTGCGGTATTCCCCGCCACAAGACTGCTTCCGAGCAGCATAATCCCGGCGGCAAAAACCGGGTCCACCATCCCCGCCGCCGCGGCGAACATCCCCACAATGCTGTAGAACGAAGACCAGGCCAGGTTCCAGTTCACCGTTCGGAGCACTCGACGAGAAAGATCGATCAGCCAGGGAAGCCGTTCCAGATCGGTTCCCAGCAAGGTGACGGGATTGGTCAACAAATCCTCTCTGTAACTCGCGCCTGTCGTGAATCGGATATCGGCATCCAAGGCACAAATCGGCGTGCATGGGAATTCCGAGACATAGGCCGCGATATATCCCTGCTCCCGGTATGAACGAAGAAGGTCTGCTTTCTCTTGAGAAGAAATCCCCAAATAAAACCCGTCGATTGCCGGTGGGTAGTTCTTTTCCTGTCCTGCAAAGAAGGACGGTCCTGCCAAAAGGACGGTCCGCACCCCTCTTGCCTGTAATTGCGTGCAAGCCGTGATGATTCGTGAGGATGGCGTCGCGGCAGCTGCCGAGGCTTGAACGCTGCGAACTTCCGCTACGGCAGTTGACTGGCCCGATCCATCCACCAGCGATGCGTAGGTGTCCCGCTCGCTCCAATCCGGGACAGAGTACAAATGCGACCCTCCCATCTCCGTCGGTTCTGTCTCATCGAAAATACAGACATTGACGGTGGAGATTTTTTCAATAGCGGCGACCTCCGAGATGAGGATTCCTTCCCGCGCGGCACGCGCCACCGCCAGGGTTGTCGCCATTGGGGTTGTCAGGACCAGCGCACAGGGACAGGCGATCACCAACACCGACAGCAGGTTCACCCATGCACCGATCCGGCTTTCCTGCCACCACCACAACAACGTGCAGATTGCGGCAACCAGGATGAGAGGCCGAAACAGAACCAGCGCCTGGTCCACCAGATATCGCCGGTTTGACGGCACGAGAACGGACTGTTCGACAACCGAAAGCAGCCTCGCCAAAACGGTGTCCTTGCCGGTTTTGAGCACTTGAACGGTCAGCGTTTCGTCGATCACCTTGCCGCCACAGAGAACCTCATCGCCTTCCCGGCACAGCACCGGTTCCCGCTCCCCGGTCAATGGAGTTCGCCGAATCCGCGAACATCCTTCGAGAACCTTCCCATCCGCCGGGACCGTGTATCCGGGAGGCACACGCACCAAGTCCCCCGGCTCCAGGTGCAACGCTGTGGTGTGAAGAATTTTATCCTGATCGATCCGAAATGCCGGCGCTTTCTCATGCCCCAGAAATTCGCGAATATCCTGTGCGGCTGTGGATTTCGATGTGGCTTCCAGGATCTTGCCCAGGGTGACCAACAGCATGGTCGCGCAAACCGTATCGAAATAAAGAGGTTCTCTCCCACGGCACAGATTCACAAACGAATACCCGTAAAGCACAGTGCAGACAATGCCGATCCCGCCTTCAATGGAGAATGAGCCGCTCGCCAGGGCCAACACGCATTGTTTGAGTAACGGGTATCCGATCAGAATCAGAACCGGAGTCGCCAAAGCCCAGATCAGCCATTTCGCGGAGAAAATGATTTCCTCTTCGTATGGGTGAGATGGGAATTCTGCCAGCATCCATCCAGTCAACATGACACACATTGTCAGAAACGTGCCGATTCCGATCCGTGTCAGGAACCATTTCCCCGAACGTCCCTGCTTTCTTCGCGCCGTGATCTGAAAGAGAAGGAAACAACCATAACAACAGAACAGGCGGGTGGTTCCGCTGAGTTTTCGCTCGACGGCCCTGGCGGAAATGGGTAAATGGCAATAAGCGCATGTTTCAACGGTAAACATGAGTTCTCCGTTGGATTGTTTACGGTGAGGGGGTAAGGGCCATCTCCGACATTTCTGTCGTGACTTGCGGATTGCCCTCCGCATGAAGCGGCAAAGCGCGCCAGACCATGATGCACCCGACTCCAAGCACAATGATCGCCATGGCATGAATCAACCGTGAACGCATCGTTGGGGAAATGAGGAACCCGCTGGTTCCAACCAGCCATAAGATCGGCAACATGCCCATGGAAAAACAGGCCATCGTGTACATTCCGTTTATCGCATTCCCCGAAGCGAACGCAAATGCCAGCCCGGCGTACACCAGAGGACGCGGCAGGAATCCGTTGAACAGACCCAGGTAGAACGGGGTCAGTTCTCCGAATCGTTCACGATAATGGGCCGCAATCCGCTCGATGGTTGTTTCTCCCGGGAAATGGTGCAGCAGATGCAGGCGAGTGGGGAATCCCATCATTTCCAATGAGACCAACAGCATCATCAGACCCGCACAGAATAGGATCCCGGCATGGGCGCTTGTGAGAACACCGCCTTCCAACAGGGTTCGTCCCGCCATCCCGGCGAAAGCGCCCAGAAAGATATAAGTGAATACATGTCCCGCACTGTAGAGAATCAGAGCCATCAGTCGTTGGATCCGGCCCTGGTTGCGCAACGACAGGCTCAACACGGAGCCGCCAAACGTTTCCCAGGAGCAAGCGGACCCCGCCAGTCCGATCAACAGAGAAGGCAAGTACTCCATCGCCGTTGTGCTCCTCGTGTTCCGCTCTTCCCCGACCAGGATCTGCCCAGCTGCCACCGAGTTGCCGGATTCATCTTAGCGTCGGGGTCATGACGCTGACAGGGAAGTCAAGAGACAAAACGCCTTGTTCAAACTCGCCTGTCTGGAGAGATCGTCCGCAAGCATGATACCATTCCCCATCCGGACAATCGCGGATAGAAAGGAAACAGTCGATGGCTTATGACGGTGTGGTTCAGGATGTGCGCGATGCAATCGCTTTGAAGAAGCCGAAACGCTTGCCGATCTTCGCCTGCTCCGAGGAATTCGACGTGAAATGGCACGGCAGGTACACCTACGAAGAGATGTGCCAAAGCGGAGAAAAAATCGCGCAGGTCTGGATCGCGGCCATTGAAGCGTTCGACTATGACTGGGCCTGGATTCAGATTGATGATTGCTTTGAATTCGAACCGCTTGGTGTGAAATGCCACGGCGAAGGGAATATCCTCCGTGCAACCGTCGGCTACCTTCCCGCGACACGAGAAACACTGCGCCAGCTTCCCATGCCGAATCCAAGAACCGATGGGCGTATGCCGGAGAAACTGAGAGCGATCCGCCTTGTAAGAGAACACTTCGGCGATACGGTGTTCATCGAAGGAAGTTGTGCGGCTCCCTATAGTTCCGTCGCGTTGCTCTTTGGCCTTGAGGAAACCATGTTGCTCCTATTGACGGAGCCGAATTTACTCGCCGCGGCCTGCGAGTTCTTTGTGGAATATCAGTTCCGTTATATCGAGGCGCAAATGGAGGCGGGCGCTCATGCGATCTGGCTGGGGGACTGCAACGCGTTTTCGGGAATGCTGTCGCTGGAGCAGTATCGCAAATTTGCATTCGAGCCGAGCAAGAGATTGATCGAGAAAGCGCATGAATGCAACGTCATCATTCATCTGCACAACAGCGAGATTGAAATCCCTTACCTGCTGGCAGAAGTGGAGACGGGGGCGGATATTATCAACTTCGGCCCGGCGGCGGATGTCGGTGCGGTGAGCATGGCCCTGAGAGGAAAGGTCTGTTTCTCGGGCAACCTGGACCCCATCGAGGTGCTGATGCGCGGAACGCCGGAACAGATCGAGCAGGAGGCGGAACGGATTGTGAAGATCGGATATTCCGACAGTGGATACCTGTTCAACACCGGTGAGATGAATCCGCGCGATGTGCCCGAAGAGAACATGCGGGCGATGGTCCGGGCCGCCCGCAGAGCGAGTGTGCTGTGAATGAATTGGCTTGGGAGATTATTGGGCCTGAAGAACCCTCACCCCAACCCTCTCCCGGCGGGAGAGGGAGAAGAAGGTCCAATCTGCCAATTCAATTCGGCTAAACCACAACGGCAATCCCCTATTGCCCGCTCGGCGATTCATGGACCGCATTCAATAGCGCCAACCCGGCAGCGACCAGTTTCTCTGCCGAGCCGGGCCGCAAAGGGCTGGAACGTGCCCGCCAGGTTTCATACCCACCGAGTTCGCAGGCTTCCTCAGTTGGAATATACCCCACATAATCATTGGCCAGCTCTATACAGAAAGTCCTTTCGAATGGGCTTTTCTGTTTGATTTCGAGGCCTAATTCCACAAACGCTTCTCCCGGAAAGGTGGCAATTGCCGCATCGCCGATTCGGATCGCCTGAACGGTTGTCGAGATTCGGTTCGGTTTCTCTGCCATCAGGACCGTCTCCCGCGCGTAAATCTCAGGGAGTCCTTTCAGTTCCTGGCCCGCCTTTTTCAGGATTTCTTGGGCTTCCTGTACCTCTGCCGGAGACGGGATTCGGATGCCGAGATCCACCGTTTCCTGCATCCCGCACAATGGGACTGCATCGCGATACTGAATCTGTTCCAGAACCCGCATGGCTTCATCCGCAACGGTCTGTGCAACACGATTCATCTGCTCATAGGGATAAGACTGAACAACTTTCTGATGGATATCGATATTGTTGATATTTCCCGAACAGCCGTTGGTCAGCATGGCGACACACGGCGGTTTCGTCTCGTCCTGCTTCCCCCAGCTTTGTTCCATAATCCGGCACCACCGACCGAAATAGTCCGCGCTGATCTCCAGGCCATTCCCACCGCCGACATAATGAAGCGCGTAATTCCCCAGGACCGCAATCGGATATCCGTCTGTGTCCTGAACCGCAAGAATGGAGACGTCCGGGTCGGTGGGTCCGGCTGGTTTGACTACATTCGGGTTCTCATATCCGGGATTCATTTTGACCTGGTCATCCGTGCGACCCCATGGATCGGGCGCAGTTCCGGGTTTCATGAAATAACGTCGATTAAAGACCATGCGTTCCTCGCGGCCCAGGCCCCAGCCCACACGCGCCGGACGGAGATTGTTGACCGCACAGCGCACGCTGTCTGCAATTCGCGTTACAAGGAAATCCAGGTATTCGGGATCGGGATCGCTCTGGAAACACGGCACAGG
>JAKPYU010000112.1 GCA_029568995.1 Candidatus Omnitrophota bacterium
GTCGCCGACATATTCCAGGCGGATCACCGTGCCCAGGGCCTCCAAACGCTGGACACCCGGCTGCTCCCGACAAAGTTCCACTGCCCTTTCACTGACTTCCAGCATCTCGATCTCCAGCAGAAGGTTTTCCCGCACCTGCCCGAGGATACTCTTTACGTCCCCGGAAGCGAGTAGTACCCCGTGTTCCATAATTCCGATCTTATTGCAGCAGTCGGCTAACTCGGACAAGATATGGGAGGAAATGAATATCGTTTTTCCCATCCGTTGGAGTTCCTTGAGCAGTTCCTTGATATAATGGCGCGCTCGTGGGTCCAGGCCCGATGCGGGTTCGTCCAGAATCAAGACTTTCGGGTCGTGCAGCAATGTTTTTGCCAGGCACAGGCGTTGTTTCATCCCGCGTGAAAGCGCCTCGACAAAATCATCCTGTTTCATTTCCAGGTCCAGCAGCTGTATGACATCCCGGATGATTTCTTTTCTCTTCTCCCTCTTGATGTTGTACGCCGCTGCAAAAAAATCAAGATATTCCCAGATCCGCATCCCCTCATAGACCCCGAAATTGTCGGGCATGTAGCCGATGGAGCGACGGACATTCATCGGATCGTGAATCACATGGAAGCCATTTACCCAGGCTTGGCCGGAAGTCGGTTTCAGCAGCGTTGCCAGGAACCGGATCGTAGTCGTCTTCCCCGCCCCGTTCGGTCCGATGAATCCAAAGATGTCGCCCTGTTCGACGTGAAGGGTGAAATCTTTCACTGCCGTCAGATTCCCATAGACCTTCGTAAAATTCTCAATTCGAATCATGCTCCACCTCTTTATTCTCGGATGGGGAGGTTTCTACCGCAACCGGATTGGCGGGATTATCCACCTCTAAATTCACCCGCAGCAGGGCCGCATCGAGCTGGATCGGCTGCTTGTCCGAAAAGATATGTTTCACCCGGAACGAAATGGTCCCTGTCCGTCGATTCACATAGTTCTGAATATCCATCCTATCCATCGATCGCACCTCAGCAGGCTCCAATGCGCCCCGGTCGTTGAGTTGAAACGGAATCGGGTGCCATTCGCCGGTGCGCCTGTCACGGATGGATAGAAAGCTCGGATTCTGCGCGATTTCTCTGACTTTCTGAATACCGAACTGGGAGTACAAATTGCGGTCGAACCCGACGGTCAGTCGACGAAGTCGGATTCGTCTCAAATTGTAGTCCGTTACCAGATCGAAATCGAAAGCCTTTCCGGGTTCAACCTGGGACTGTCCGGGAAACGGCATGCCCATACCTCCTTGTGGAAGCCGCCTTGCGCGAGGAGGCGTCCCCCCGTATCCCCCGTATCCATACATTCCCATCATGGCAAAAGGGTTGCCTGTGTGCCAACTGTCCGTCGGAATCGTGTAAATACCGGACGCATGACGATGCGGATTGAACAGAAGCGCCAATAACGTATGATTCGCCCCCGGTTCGATGTTCCGGCCCAGGCTCGGACGTAGAGGAAACTCCTCGATGCGTCCTGTCAACACGGCGTATCCCGTACCGATCGGGTCGGCGTTCAGGAACGACCAGTATTGGTCCATTAAGGAAAGCGATATCGCCGGATCGCTGAAATTTGCATTGGGTTGAGATGGGAACATCTGGCCCATGTTTCTATTCGGTCTCGCAAGTTCTTCAAAATCCTCCGGAATAGAATATTGCTCTCCCGGCTTCAGACGCTCGCCAATCTTGTACCGGCGCAGGGAATACTGGCTCTGTGCCGTGTAAATGGTCGGGTTCAGAATTGTATAATTCGTCCGATTCGTGATCGAACCCTGGAGATTCTCACCGGGACGCAGGGCGGCATCCACCGCAATGCCCTCCTGAAGATCCATCCGATGGGTCGCTTTGACCGTCCGCTGCGACCAATGATGGATCAACAGGTCCGAAATTACGGTTCCTTCGGGATCGTATCGAGCAAACAGCATTTCGCCACCCATTCCAGAGCGCATTCTCATAGCGGAATCATCACCCCGCAAAACCTGGGGATAGATTTCCTGGCCCGGGAAAGTAACGTCATACCAATAGCGAACCGGTGAATAGATCGAGAGATAGGAGGTCACGCGGCCCTCTGCGCTCCCCGGAAGCGCCTCGACAAAACTGAGTGAGCTGAACGCGGCAGTCCCTCTCTGGTAAATTGCGCCGATGTAATAGGCCGCTACCGCAAACATCACCGCCCAGACCGGTACAGTCGCCCAGGCGAACTCCATGCGTTTGTATTTTCGAAATAAGAGCCAGTTCACCGGAACGACCAGGATGATATACAATCCGAGAAATCCTGCGATAAATCCGGCACTCGGCAGTTTCACCTGGAGAGCGGATCTCAGCATCATGGAGGCAGGCGAGTCCATGAGCGAAACGGGCGAATTGGGTAGCGCATTCTCATTGCTGAAGACAACCGTCCACAGCTGATGCATCGCCTCTTTCGAGTCGAACAGATCCCGGCGCAGATCGAATGCGCAATACACGACGGACCCTGCCGCCCAGTCCACTTCAACAACAAGCGGAATCTCCCCCGCACGCATCAGAACTCGTGGCTGCAGCGATTCATGAATCGTACCGACGGTAACTACTTCGGGGTGCGCGAGAGCCTGCGGCACTCCCAGGCACGAACCCTCCACCTGTGTTCCCTCCGGGAGGGTCTGCGTTTCGGCGATCTTGAGTGGCAGGAATTGAGACCACGGAGTCTCCGCCAACTCCTGATGATGCGATCCGGCAAACAGCACCAACCGGCCTCCCATACGCAGCCAAGTCCGAAACGCCGCGACCTGTTCCGGCTGTAAAGGAGGCTCGTTCGCCCCACCGCACCAGGCCAGGGCGTCAATACTCTGGTACGCAATCCAATGGGCGGGAAGATACTGCGTGTCCGTATAAAGAACCTGTCGCGTTTCCTGCTCTTCGTCTTCCTTGATCACATCGTCCTCGGATAGCGCTCCCAGGAAATTGAACGCATCGCGTTCCCGCGCAAGAAGCGCAACCGCCTCCAGGTCGTCCGACAGCGAAGGAGCTGCCGGGCGAGCGAGATTCTGCTCTTTCCTGCCCTGGACCAGGTTGACCTCAACCTCCGCTGCATCTCCCCAGAGATACATTGGAAGGCGATACATCTTTCGCGACCCGGTCGGCAGATCTACCGGGCAGGCATAATATGTGTCTGTCGGAACGGTCCCGTAATAGATCCGGGCGACAATCTGCCCCTGGAACGGTTCGCGCGGATTCTCCAGCAGCACGTTCAGCGAACTCCAGGAGTCGAGACGGCGAATGACGCGGGCGGGATCGAATCCAAGCGTTACCTTGGCCTGAATGGAGGGTGCCTCATTGGAAGGTTGAGAAAAGGCGTACCCCGAAATAAGCAGCACCACGCAGGTACATATCCACGTGCATAGCCATACACAAGGCCGCGACGGTTTGCGGATCTCCCGAACGTTTTGCAGATCCATCGCATTTCTCCCCGGACGCTCCGTTTCTGAGACGGATATCCCTGCACGGAGCCGCTCCACCAAATCCCGTATGACTTTACGCCTTCTTTCCCGATCCGGCAAGACCGGGAAGATGTCGCTTTCGTTGTTTTGTGATAATGTATATCAAGCAATACGCTTGCGGCAACTTGTTTGTAACCGAAACCTGTGGCGGCAGACAGAATGGATGGGGGTAAATCGGCGTTCCACAGTTAGAGAGGGATTGATAAGTCTAGGAAATTCAACCCCCTCTGTGTCTCCCCCAATCTTGGGGGAGAAGGTTTGCGGGGTATCTCCCCAATCTTGGGGGAGAAGGTTTGGGGGGTGTCTCCCCGATCTTTTGGGGAAAGGGAAGAGCGCTTAATCACAGAAACAATAGAGAGGCAACGCAATCACAGACAAAGCCGTAGGGACAACGCAATCACAGACGAAGCAGCAGGGGGCGGCGCAATCACAGACGAAGTTGTGACCTGTGTAGGGGCGACGCATGCGTCGCCCCTACACAGGTTACAGCAGCGGGAATTTTTCATGCACATCCTGGGAGAACATGAATCATGAGGTTATCCTGGCCGATTCTTGTCCGCGAGGTACGGGGGTTTCTCCGTAGCTACAAATCCTTCGTTTGTTTCTCACTTTTTCTATTTATCGTGATCTTGTTCCTCATTTCCGGCTGGGAGAATTTTGCCAAGGCCTGGCAAACCGAGGATCGGGCGCTGGAGATCACTATTGCCGGAAAAGTCCTGTTTCAGCGTCTTCTTCTCGGCCAGATCCTGATCCTGACAGTCATCACCCCGTTCCTGACCGCGCCTGCCATCGCGTCAGAAACCACACGGGGGACCATCGAACTCCTGGTGTCCTCCCCGGTCAGTCTGGGAGGGATTCTCGTTCAGAAACTCGTTTCCTCCATGCTGTTTCTGGTGCTGCTCTTGATCGGCTCCGCGCCGGTGATGGCGCTCTGTCTCATTGCAGGTGGATTGTCCGGCGCGGAGGTGGCCGGTACGTACGTGATTATCCTCGTGGCTTGCCTGATGTATGGTTCCATCGGCATGTTGTGTTCCACATTGGGCCGCAAGATTTACGAGGTGTATCTGCTCACGTTCGGCGCGATTCTGTCCGTTGCGTTGCTGATCCCGTTTCATCAATCGGTGTGGCGCTATATCACAACCCTGAGGTGGAATTTCCGGGGGCGGGAGCCTGTCGGTTGGGAATGGCTCAGCCCCATCTCGGCGTTGGATGGTCTTTTGTTTCCGAAGGGGCCGCAATCCGTACCGGCTATTGGATTCTTTACAGCAGTGAGTCCTGCCCCATCACCACCAAAATCAAATTGGTTCATTCTCGATCTTGTCAGTACGATTGCCCAGTCGGGCATCGTGCCGGATTTCCTGTTCGCCGCTATTCTGATTTCGCTCGTTTGCCTGGTTGTGTCTCGCTGGCGGTTGGGACGGATTGTGGAGGGGCCACAACCCACACGGAAGAACTCCTCCCTGCAGTGGATCGAATTCTCCTCCTCCCCAGATGAGACACTCACCGCCAATGGAACCGCTGTGAAAAGCGGTACGTTCCGGGAAGGAAATAATCCGGCGATCCAGCTGGAACGTCGCGTGCAATGGCTGGGGAACATCAATGTCACATTCCGCCTGTTCTATATCGCGCTGATGATTTCGATCATTACGCTGCCGCTCGCGTCTTTCAAAGGCGCGTGGATTTTCCTGTCGCTTCCGTACCTCGCGGCGGCACTGTTTACCGCACCGCTTGTCGCGACCACGATTTCATCCGAGCGGGAACGAAATACGTTCGACCTGCTGATTACCACACTGTTGCGCCCCCGTGAAATCCTTCAGGCGAAATTCCGCACGAGTTTTATCGCCAGCATCATCCTGTCGTTGGCCCTTTACCTGCCGGGGATGTTTGTTGTAATCGGATTCGGACTCGCGGGCTATGAAATGGATTTGCTGGTGCATCGCACCCATTTGGGGGCCATTCTGGTGTACCCGTTTCTACTGGCCAGTTCCTTGTTCTTCTTTACGGCGCTGGGACTGTATTGCTCGGTACGATTCAAGCGTTCCAATGTTTCCCTGCTGGTTTCGGCGCTGGCGATTCTGGGGTGCATGTTGCTGCCGTTACTGATTGTGCATTTTATCTGTACAAACTTGCCTCAGGATGAATTCCACTGGGGGTTTGCGCTAATGATCGATTCGGCATTCTCGTATCTCTGGTACAGCACACCCTTGTTTTTACTGTTGAGTCCGCTCGGAACGGTGAGTGCATTATTTCCCCCGGGAAGTATCAATATGGCGGATTTGGTCTTATCTCATCCGCTGGAAGGGGTAAGGTGGATCGGCTTGTGTTTCACGGTGATTCATTGCTCTGTAGTGCTATACCTGGCGCGTTGTCTACTAAAGCGAGCGGAGGGGATGTTTCGGGAGAGGGAGGAATGAGGGGGGATAACAAGGCGGCAGCTGTCGCTGCCGCACTCCAAGGCACATAGCCGTCCGCGCTCTCCCTCACCCCAACCCTCTCCCGGCGGGAGAGGGAGAAGCCCCAACGCCCCGATACCCGCCTCAAGGATCAGACAGATCGTCACCATGGCCCTATCCTCTGATAGAATTATATCTCACCATCCTGCGACTGCCAATCGGAGAAGTAGAAAAGGCGAATACGGCGGGCAGGATCGGTGTATCCTGATTCAACCGAGAAGATAGAAAGGTGAAAGACCATGGAAGGGCGATTTGAGTACAAGTTCGTGCGCCTGGGCGAAGGACTCCTTGGGGTCAGAAAAGCCGCAAGGGAACAATATCAGCAGGTCGTCCACGAACACGCGCGAGACGGATGGCGGCTTGTGCAAGTTTTCGCGCCGGGAACCGGCATTTATGGGTGTGCGAATTTTTACGAGTTGATTTTTGAACGACCGGTTTCATAGAACAGTGCGGCAGAATGAGATTTCTCCCTTCGGTCGAAATGACATGAATGCCGTCATTTGGGTCGAAATGACAGGTCCATCGCTATTCCGAACAGTCCGCAAATGTCATTCCGAACGAATGTGAGGAATCTCAGTAAATAATGAGGTGGCCGCGTCCCGGCCCTTCGACAAGCTCAGGAACCGGGACTCAGGATAATAGTAGTATCCAATCGAGAGGAGTTCGAGAGATGAACAAGAGGG
>JAKPYU010000113.1 GCA_029568995.1 Candidatus Omnitrophota bacterium
AACGGGGGAGACGTGCGGATCGACGGTGGAACGTGGGGTGACAGCGCGAGCATGATAGCGGACCGGTGGACGAAGCTGACGATGGAAGCGGCGGCGGCATCCGGTTATGCCTTCGAAGGGTGGTATGACGGAGGCGTCAAAATCAGTTCGGATTCGGCCTATCGGGTCTGGGTAACGGCAATTAAAACTTACAAAGCGAACTTCATTCAGAATTCGAGTATTACTTTCTTCATCGGGAACACACGTAACGATGCCGAAGGATTTTCTGAAGAAAAACCCGTGCATGGCGTGATCCTCACTTACGATTACTGGATCGCACCGTACGAACTAACCTTCGACGAATACGAAGCGTACTGCGATGATAAAGGAATTCCAAAACCGAGTGACGACGGAAACGGTAGAGGAGATCGACCTGTGATACACGTCAGTTGGTGGGATGCGATCAGATACTGCAACTGGTTGAGCGTTGAGAACGGATTGACACCGGCCTACGATGAAACAACCGGCGCGTTATTGGATCGAAGTGGGAATGCCACAACAGACATCACGCAGGTAGAAGGATACCGTTTGCCGACGGAAGCGGAATGGGAATACGCGGCGCGGGGAGGAATCGCAGACATTGCGAACGGAAGCGAGATGAATGATTACAAATTCGCGGGAAGCAACAACATAGACGAAGTAGGATGGTACTTGTACAACTCATCAATGAAAACGCAACCTGTTGGAAAGAAGGACCCGAATGAATTGGGGTTGTACGATATGACAGGAAATTTAAGAGAATGGTGCCACGATTGGTACGGTGACTACTCCTCAACAGTGCAAACGGACCCGATAGGTCCCGGCGACGGTTCCAGGCGAGTCGTACGGGGCGGTAGTTGGACTGAGCTCATGTGGACCTGCCGCGTGTCGTATCGGACGTCCTACACCCCGATTTACGGCAACAGTATTCTGGGCTTCCGTGCCGCCAGGACGATTTTTTAGTTTGGCCCTATACTCCTTAGGGGTCACGGGGATTCCCCAGCAGGGATGACATTGGGTGAGAAGGTGGCCGGTGTTAGATTGTTAACACGTCGATAGAAAACGAAACCCGACTTTAGTCTAAT
>JAKPYU010000126.1 GCA_029568995.1 Candidatus Omnitrophota bacterium
CGAGGCCGGTGATTGGGAAAAGAAAGTGGGGGCGAGATTCCTCCCCCGAAGATCGGGGGAGGTTAGGTGGGGGTTGATCGGGTACCACAAGACTCCCCGGTCTGCCTATCGACGAGTGAGCTTTCTTAGGAGGAGCGGCCCGGAGTCTGCGGAGGGCCGCGACGTGGCGATCTCAGGCTTACGATGGGCGAGCTTTCTTAGGAGGAGCCGCCCGGAGTCCGCGAAGGGCTGCGACGTGGCGATCTCAGGATTTGCCGAGATTCCTCACATTCGTTCGGAATGACAATGGGCCTGTCATTTCGACCGAAGGGAGAAATCTCATTCAAGCGCCCAACCTTGGCATCAGTTCGCAATGACGGTTGCAGGTGATCTTTCTCAGGAGTCATAAACCAATGGAATTGCGTGATCTGTTTCATATCGTGGAAGACAGAGGGGCTTCGGACCTTCTGATTACTGCCGGGGCACCCCCGATGATTCGGGTTCATGGCCTCATGCAGGCGGTGGATGCGCCTCCATTGGGGCCGGAAGATGTCAAACGAATGGTCTATAGTCTCCTCAACGATAAGCAGAAAGAGGAGTTCGAGGAAAAGAAGGAACTGGATTTGTCATTGGGCCTGGGGCCGACTCACCGCTTTCGTATCAACTGCTATATCCAGCGTGGCTGTGTCGCCACCGCATTCCGGCCCATTTCAAGCCGCATTCCCGGCCTGAAAGAGCTCGGCCTTCCGCCGATTGTCTACGATCTGGCCTTCTGTCCGCACGGATTGATCCTGGTGACCGGGCCGACCGGGCACGGCAAGTCCACGACTCTGGCCTCCATTCTCGATCTCATCAATACCAACAAGCGATGCCATATTATCACCGTGGAGGACCCGATTGAGTTTGTCCATCGAAACAAGCAGAGTGTGATCGACCAGCGCGAGGTCGGCGGGGATACGCACAGCTTCCCGAATGCCCTGAAATATGTTCTTCGGCAGGACCCGGATGTGATTCTGGTGGGCGAGATGCGCGACCTGGAAACCGTCGCCGCTGCCTTGACCGCCGCTGAAACCGGGCATCTTGTGCTCGCTACCCTCCACACAAACGATGCCGTCCAGACCATCGACCGCGTGATTGATGTTTTCCCGGAACGGCAGCAACAGCAGGTCCGCGTCCAGCTCTCCCTGACACTTCTGTCGGTTATTTCACAACGGTTGTTGCCGAAAGCAACCGGGGATGGGCGGGTATTGGCAGTGGAGATTCTGCGTAACCTGCATTCCAGCGCGAATCTGATCCGCGAAGGCAAAACCCACCAACTTTACAGTATTATCGAGACAGGCACGAAGGATGGAATGGTGACCCTGGATACTTCCCTGATGAAGCTGTACCAGCGGGGCCTGGTTACCGCCGAGGAAGCCCAGCGCCACATGCACAACCCGCAGGCTCTACTGGATTTCATCTTGCAGGAGAAACCCAAACAGGCCGCCGCCGCAGCCTTCAAATGATTCTTCTCCCTCTCCCACCGGGAGAGGGTTGGGGTGAGGGTCTTTCTGGCTGCTTTACCTCACAAATTTCGCATCCGCCCAGTCGGCGTGATCCGAGTTGTTCCCATCTCCGGCATCCGTGCTGAGCAGCTTCAACGTCTCAATTTCATCTACCCACAGGTCCACTCGTCGGGGCGCGTCTTTCGGGCGCATCACAGGGCTTTCATACATAAGAGACTTGTCCCCATAGACAAAAAACTGCACGGATGACGGGCCGTCGGGTTTCACCTGTGCATCCACACCCACCTCCGCAATGAATCGCTTGAATCCGTGCGGTACATCGACAAAAATCGTCGTGGTGGCATGTGTGCTTATCCCCCGCGCATAGATCTGGTCGGCGATCCGGATCGGATTCCCATCGATACTCTGGTCCGTCTTCGGTTCCGTCCAGTCGAACGATTCCACCACGAATTTCATGTCCGACACATGCATCGTCTGCGGCCTGGACTGATGCCAGATCGCGAACGCGGCCACCGCCACAAGAATGGCAATCACAATACCCAGATTCCTGTTCATCGCCTAACCTCTCAGGTCTGATTTCTATATGTTTTATGTACGATTGGCTCTTGGTTCAGATTACCGTCTTCCGTTCCATTTTCCAAGATATTCCCGGCCTTGGAGTGCGGCAGCGCAGCTGCCGCCTTTTTTTCTTTGCATTCGTCTCATCTTCTGTTTCCCAAACCTACCCTCCATACCTGGACCGTGTAAAATTTACGGAGGATAGATTGAATCAGTGGGAAAGGGCAGGAAAAATGAAACACAAAACCGGTTTCACTCTCATTGAGCTCCTGATTGTTGTGGCGATTATCGGTATTCTGGCCGCGATTGCCGTGCCGAACTTCATGAACGCGCGGGTTCGAAGCAAGGTCGCGCGGGTTCAGGCCGAATCCAGATCGCTTACGCAGGCCTACGTACTCTATCGGATGGACACCAACTTATGGCCCCCGCATATTGATGGAGATCCCGCCCAGCACCGTTTTGTCACCACGCCCATCGCCTATATGAGCGGCTCGGTCTATGACCCCTTTCAGGAGAATCTCACTTCCGGCCAAGTTTCGGTTATTGAAAACACTCGGAATCAGTATCACATGGAACCTGTCAAACCGTGGGTGCTTTCGTGGTTTGAGCCTGCCCAGAAACGCTATTCCACCTTCGTCGGTGAACTGCGGAAATCGGCTTACGGAGTCCAATCGTTCGGGCCGGATCGAGACTTCGATTGGGGCGATCTGTATGATGCCTCAAACGGCACGACGAGCAGTGGCGATATGTACACGTTGGTCGCCGGGGATTTCGTGTCTCCGAACTGATATTTTGCAACTGAATTGTCTATGCAGAGTCATGTCACCGCGAGCGCGACTCCAACGGAGACGGGGATTGGGTGAAGGGTCGCTGTCAGGCAGAGACGCCTGACCTACTGGTCGAAGGGCGATCTTCTTAGAACCTCCCCCGTGAACGATGACAACCCCCCACCCCAACCCTCCCCCGTGAACGGGAGAGGGAGTTTTCTTCCCCCCGTTCACGGGGGGATTGAGGGGGGGGATTCCGATTACGGCAGCAGACCCGTGAACATCTGGTTTTGCAACTGATTCGACTGTGTCAACACGGCAAGATTATACCGCATCAATAAACTCTCCGTCGCAAGACGGGTGGAATTACGGGCCATGTCCGCATCGGCGATTCGGGAATAGGCCGCGGTAAGGTTCTCGATTGCGACACCCATATCCCGCGTCGAACCCTCCATTCGGTTGGAGAACGCCCCGATCCGGCTTCGACCGGTGTTGACCTCATCCAGTGCGGCATCAATGATCCCGATGGCCTTCTCCGCGCCGGACAGGGTTGTGATATCGATATCCTCCAGGGTCTGTCCTGCACCCAGGCCCAACCGATCCGCCCGAACATCGCCGAAAAAGAGCTGCATGTTCTGATCCGCGTAAGCTCCCACCTGGAAATTGGCGTTTCGATTGGTGGCGGAAATGATCACGGTCTGGGCGTTTGCCGCTCCGACACCGGGGATGTCCAGAGTGGCCCCGAAATCCATGGTGAGGGTTTCGGCAACGCCGGTGGCCGCGCCGCTGGTGAACGTGACATTCTGGTCGCCGGCCTGGAATGTGACCGCCGCGCCATCGTTCAACCTGCCCACATATTCATCGGCGCGGACATCCATCACATCCGTTCCGGCGGTAAGGTCGGTTCCGATGCGCATGGTAACCTGAGGTGTATTTCCACCCGCATCGGGCCGTCCATAAAGCGTGGCCATCTGCCCGGCCTCGACTCGCTGCGCCGGTCCGCCGTTCACGCGCACCGTGGCGGATTCGGCGTTCCCGGCGGCGACAACGCGACCGCGATCCACCATCGTTCCGGCTGTCTGACCGCCGACAGGGGTACGGTCGTTGACGGTAAGCGTGAAGTTGGTTTGAGAAGTCGCGGCGAGATCGTCCACGACCTGGATTGTCCCGTTGCCGGTGAGTGTCGCCCGCGCGGAGGTGAACCCGCTCTGATTGCCCGCTCCGCCCGCTGTCATGGCATTGTCGCGGACATTCATTTCATCAATCAGGTCCTGGAACGTTGAGGCCGTCCCGTTCCCTGCACCGGTGTCAATCCCGGCGGCGGTGATTGTAATCGTGTTGGTGAATGTTGTGCCGTCGGAATTGGTTCCCTGGAGCTGAATGGTGTCTCCCGCTGCAAGCGTGACACCGTTATAGACCGCTCCTTCCAGTTGTCCTCCGGCGGCAAGCGCCGCGCCCCCCTGGTCGCGAAATGCGATATTGCTTTCCACCCGCCGGTTGGTCGCCGCCTGGACATTGGTCACAGTGATATTCAGTTGACCGGTATCGAACGTGTTGCCGGTGATGGCGGTGACATTATTGCCGACCTGAGCGCCGGTGGCGACACCGTTCATCTGGGCTTGGCGGGTCACGCCGACCTGGGTCTGCTGAACTCCGGCGGCATTCTCAGCCGTGAAGTCGATATTGAACTCCGAGACGGCATTCCCGGCGCTGTTGACGAATTCCATCCGGCCCGTGGTTGCATTAAACCGGACATTCGTTTCGCGAGCACCCGTTCCGCCTGTGGTGTTGATTCCCTGCGCGGTTTCGGCCTGGTCGATAGCAGCCTGGACTGTATTCACCAGGTCATTGATGGTTGTTCCGGCTCCGATACTGAGTGTTCCGGAAAAGCCCGTGGTTCCGTCGGCCAGTTGGCCCTGGAATGTGATCGTGCCGCCCGCTTGCAGGGTAACCGAATTGAACGTGGTATCGGTCAGATTGTCACCTGCCGCTGAGGGAGCGGCGGCGGTGGAGTTGAACATGGTCCCCGTGGTGACCGCGATATCGGTCGCGTTCTGCACCCCCAAGTTGATTGTCTGTGTGCGGCCGTAGGCCTCTCCCGCGCGGATCTGCGCCGATCCCTGCCGGGTCTGGGTGATCGTGAGGTAATTCGTTTCCGTGGACAGTGTGGATGCAAACGGTCCGGTGTCCACGCTTGCGCCGATATCCGGCTGACCAGCGCGCAGACCGGCTTGCGCAGAGAGGCTGCCATTCAGAAGCCTGTTGGTTCCAAACTGTGTTGCACCGGCGATCCGGTTGATTTCATCCACATACTGGCCGAGTTCCGCCTGCAACGCCTGCCGGGACTGCTTGTCGTATACGCCGGTATTCGCCGCCTGGACCGCAAGTTCACGCATCCGCCCCAGGCGATCCGAGGTCTCGCCCAGCGCCTGGTCGGCAACAGCGGCGACGTTCAGGCTGGACTGGGCGTCCGACATGGCCTGGTTGAGGGAACTGAACTGCGCCTGAAGCCGCTTGGCAATGGATAAACCCGCCGAGTCATCCCCCGCCCGGTTGATCCGCAATCCCGACGATAGCGATTCGAGAACCTTCTGTAGCCTGTTCGAGTAAAGCGCCTGATATTGAGAATAATTGAATGATTGACTGCCAATCCGTTGGGAATCCATGACCATCTTCCTCCGTGATGTTCTGTACGTCGATACTTCGGTTTGTGTTGATGCTCCCGTTTCGGGGAGCGATGCCTGGTGTCGTCTGGTAGGGGCGACGCATGCGTCGCCCCTACCAGACGACACTTTCATGCACCACCTTTATCGAACAACACCGGGCAACACCCTCGACCCCAGCCGAAGGAATCCATTCCTCCAGCCACGAATGTTATTGTACTCGGAATTTTGTTTTTTTGCAACTACCTCATTTCACAGATTTTAGCCTCCCTTCTTTGCTGAGAATCAGCTGGTTTCTATGATTTCAGGTCGATTCCAAGCAGAAGCGGAACGATTTCAGTCGGCAGTATGGTTGATTGGAGCAATGCCGCCGTCTGAGAAGTCATCAGGAGCGAATTCATCGCCAGATCGGTTGTTTCTTGTGCCATGTCCGCGTCACCGATGGTCGAGTAAGCACTGTCCAGGTTAAGAGAGTAGAGATCGAGTTCACTGGAGGTGTCCTGCATACGGGTTTCCAGGCTGCCAACGACACCCGCAACAATGTTCAACTGGTCCAGGGCGGCATCAATGACCTCGATTGCATCATTCGCGCCCGTGAGGGTTGTCACGCTGATGTCGCCGAGATTCTGCGTTTGAGAAATCCCCAGGTTGGAGGACTGCACGTTGAAATAGGAGAACATGCGATCCTCCCAGGCGTCCGGACCGATATGGTAATTCAGCCGGTTGGCCGTCGTCTGCAGAACAAAACTCTCGCCGCCACTCGATGCACCTGAGGTGATCCCCAAGACGGTATCGAAATCGAGCTGGATCTGCTGCGCCCCGACGATATCGCCGGTGGGATTGTTCCCATCGGAGAGGAATACCCCCTGGTCGCCGTTACGGAACGTAACCGCCGGTCCATTATTCAACGTTGCGATGTATTCCTGGGCAGTGATTTCCAGATCATCGCTGCCGTTGAACAGGTCCCGCCCGACACGAAATGTGACCTGGAAAGTCCGCCCGGAGACATTGGAATCCACTCCCTCCAGGGTCACTACTTGCCCGCTTTCCACGGTTTGACTTGCGCCGCCTCCGATGGAAATTGTGGCCTGTTCCGGGTTGCCGGAATAGACCACGACACCGTCATCCACTGCATCCGCGCCCGCCGTATCCACCACCATCTGCATGGCCGTACTGGATGTGGCGGCGACATCGTCGATCAGTTGGATTTTGCCGGAGGCAAGCGTCGCGGTGGCCTGGTTCCATCCAGAGAATGTGCCGCGCTGATCGCGGTAGTTCAACTCGGCGATCAGGTCGCTGTATCTCCGTGCGATGCCGTTTCCAACAGCCCCGTCTGCCGCTGCGATGGTGATCGTGTTATTGAATGTGGTTCCGTCGGGATTGGTTCCGGTGAACTCGATTGTGTCTCCGTTGTTCAATGACAGTGTTACCGAACCATTGAACAGGGCGGTGTTATTGATGACATCACCCGAGGCGACGGCAACGCCCGCAAAATCCGTAAAGGCGTAAGTGGTTGAAATGGTGCGCTGTTGCGCGGCAATCCGGTCGCTGACCGTGACTTCAAAGGTGCCGGTATCGAACGTAGACCCGGTGATCGAGGAAAGAGAATTGCCGATCTGTGAGCCGGAGACCGTGGTTCCGATTCCTCCTTCCGGATTGTAGATACTCGCCGCGCGTGTGCTTCCGGTGGTGGTTTGAGTGGTTCCGGCATTGTCCTTGACGGTGAACGAGATGGAAAACTGGGAGATCGTGTTTCCCTGCCCGTTGGTGAACTCCAAGCGCCCGGTTGAGTTGTCGTAAGAGACCACGGTCTCATAAGCCCCCGTGCCCGCACCGTTCACGCCGATGGAGGTTTCCGCCGTATCAATCGCGGCCTGGATCGCCGTAATCAAATCATTGATATCCTGGCCGCCGCCGATGGAGACCTGACCGGTGAATGCGGTCGCGCCGTCGGCGATGCTGCCGATGAACTCGACTGTTCCATTGTTGATCAGGGAGACTTTTCCGAAGTTCAGATCGTCCAGGTCGTCTCCTGCATTTGCGGTCAGCCCGGTTCCCATGTCGATGAACTGGCCGACAGAGACGGCGACATCCGTCCGGCTCATGATCCCCAGGCTCATCCCGCCGGTGTCACCGCTGGTGAATCGTTCGGATCCGGCGTTCGATTGCACGATGTTGAGAATGCCGGTTCCCGACCGAAGGGTGGAGGAAGTGGCCCCGAATGAGATGGAGCCGTTGAACCGCTCCGGTTGAACAAATCCTGTCGTACTGGCATAGCTTCCGTCGAGGAGGTTCTTGCCGTTGAACGAGGTCCCGGTGGCGATACGGTCCATGTCGTCGATTAGCTGGTTGATCTCGGCCTGGTATCCGGCTCGCGTAACACTATCGGATGTCCCGGTGGACGCCGCCGCGACGGCCTTGGTCCGGATGGACTGAAGGCGGGAGATCATTTCGCTGATCCCGTTTGACGCGGTGGCTGCCATGTTGGACGCGACCTGGGAATTGAGGCTCGCCTGGTCGATTCCCCGAATGCGACTGCCCAGACGGCTCAGGGTGACAAAGTCGCCCGGATTGTCGCCGGGGGAATTAATTCGAAGCCCGGTTGACAGACGGGTAATGTTGGTGCTGAGGTTGCTTTCCGTGCGGTGCATCCGCATGATAACATCCAAAGCGGGGATATTTCGGGTCAGGCTGGAGATGACCATGACAGTTTCCTCCGTGAATCTCCTGCGGGAAAATCATCCGTGCCCGCAAAAAATTGAAAAATTTGTTAAAAAGCGCTTAATGTTTCGGAGGAACTGCCGATAACAGATGATACGAAAGATGAGGACTCCGGAGAGACAACCGGAATATCGCCTTTCGTGAACAAGATGATAAAGCGTAGCCGCCTGCAGACCCAAATAGGGCTGCGGTGTGCTGCGGCGGTCGATTAAGCCATAACCCACTCTCTTGGCCGGGATGCTGGTTATGGCTTAATTATTTTAACCGGGCCACGCGATCATCGGTCCTGTTCTCCTCTGCACACGCACTTCCTCCTGTTTTTCTTCTTCCTTTTGTTCCGTAATGTCCGACGAGCTCAACCCCACCCTAACCCTCCTCAGTCTTGGGGAGGGCCATTTCGGACCTTTTCAGATCCTCGCTCTGCCGTGCTTTGTGTAACCGAGGTGGAGGCCGGTCGATGGCCGGTATCCGGCGGAAGGCGGATCAACCACTCGGACGCCGGGACGATTGGGATACGTGTTGAGAATACCGGCGTGCCGATCTGTTGAAGCCTTCCGGGAAGGCCGGATTACACCGGCCCCCGGCTCGGTTCCTTCTGTTGTGAATCAATCGGTTGGCCTTGAGCGATGAAGGCTGGAATTGCCAGCCTCCTGGGGGTGGGTCCGTTGAGACTGAAAAGGCGTAGCCGCCTGCAGGATCGAAATCCGGCTACAGTGGCTGCGGCGGTCGATCAAGCCATCACTCACATGAGAGCGCGGGGGGTGGTCACGTTCACCGGACCCATGCTCTTGGCCGGGATGCCAGCAATGACTCGATGTATTTTCGCCTTTTGTCAGACAGGTAAGAATACTTCCGAGGCACCCGTATTCTTACCTGCCGGAGGAACGCCCCGATGAGCGTCACCCAGGCCTTACAACTTGCCTCCTCTGAATCCCCCCTGCGGCGTCCACCGCAGAGGGCCGAGAGCTCCCTGTGGGTTGATCGACGTATCGCCTCGTCGTGTGCCCACAGACGCAAAACGCCAACCATGAGAGGGTCCTCGACAGACACCTCATGGAGGGATTACTGCCTTGTCGGTTCCTTTATCGGCAAACCTTAGCAAAACCTTTAGCTTTATTTTGAATTTTTTTAATTTTAATTTTGCCGAGAAGTCGGGGAGTGGACAGAGTGGACGGAAAGGAGAATGTGGACAGTGCGGTCAGGACGGACTGGAACCGTCCTGACATTTCGCAATCGGAAGGGTGGCATTGACGTCTTGCGCGTGGAACCTGGGTTCCGGCTTTCGCCGGAATGACGGTTGCGCCCCTCCCTGTCATCCTGCAACCTACAATCCGCAATCCGCAATCCACAATCCACAATCCGCAATTGAATCACCCGATTTCCGGGACCTTCACAATTCTCTTCTCCTTATCGGAGATGGCAGCCATGAGAACCACGGTACAGCTTCTACCCCCCTCTGCCCCGTTGCAATGCGGAACCAATCCCTCACGGATACATTTCACAAAATAGGCCATGGGGCTTTTTTCGGGGTGTTTTTTCGGCAGAGGAACCGGCTGTGGCTCCTTTTCGGGGCGACGAATCACCAGGGGATCTCCGAAAGACAGATTCATATCCAGGATTCCCTTTTCGCAATAGAACTCCGTGCGGCAGCTGCCGGGATTGTTCGTCCAGGAGGATTCCAGCGTGCCCAGGGTTCCATCATCGAAGCGCAAGACTGCAACCGCATTGTCCTCCACGTCGATCTTCTTCCTTAGAATGCCCAGGAAAGCCGACACCTGAACCACCTGCTTGCCGGAGATATAGCGCATCAGGTCGATCTCATGCACACCGATATCCAGCATCGTTCCGCCTTGGGCCTCTTTTTTCTGCAGGAACCACTTACCTTCCGGGGACCAGTACTCCGGTCCGGCATGACCGAAATGCCCGCGAATGGTGAGCACCTTACCGAGTTTGCCGGATTGAATCACTTCGCGAGCCTTGTAGACCGCTGGAAGAAACCGCATGAACTGCTCGACCATGAGGACTTTTCCCGCCTTTTTGGAGGCAGCAATCATGGCGCGGATATCTTTCACGGAAAGCGCCATGGGTTTTTCGACAAGAACATGAAGCCCGTGCTTCGCGGCGGCAATGGCCTGTTCCGCATGAAATCGGTGCGGGCTGTTCACCGAGACCGCATCAAGTTCCTCGTTCTTGAACATCTCCTGGTAGGATTTGTAGATACGGGGGATCTTGAATTGATCCTGCATGAGCCGGGCACGTTCCTGATCGGGATCGCACGCGGCGACGACCTCTACCCCCTTCACCTCTTTGTACAGAGGCAAATGGGTTCGTTCACTGATTTTTCCGAGCGCAATGATTCCAATCCTCAATGTCATGGATAGGACTCCCTTCTTTGATGAAACTAGGCGGGGAATGTACCACAATTCTTCCGTTCGCGGGAACCAACGGTCCTATTTCGGTGCAGGGCAGGCTCGGCAGGTAAGGCTGTGACCGGTGCCATTGTCGAGCAAATAGACATCGGCGCTGAAGGCATGGTCCATTTCGGGAAAGAAGAACTCCGTGTCGATCCAACGAGCGTCGTAATTGCCGTGGGTGGGTTTTGCGACAGAGACAATCTCCCGGCCCGCATCATCCAGGAGATTGACCTGGATCCATTTTTCCGTCTCGATTGGTGCAAGGAAGACGCCGGTATATCGGACAGAGACCATCAATCCCTTGTTCTCCACAAGAATAACCTCGGCTGTGAGGGTTGCGAATTTCTGCAGTTCTTTCGGGTCCAGATCGGAGAATCCGTATAGGTAGAACGGTCCCAGGACAGTCTTCAATAATCCCTCCGGCAACTGGAGACGAACCGCAAGGATCTCGCCGATCCATCCGGATTCCGCGTAAACCGGGAATTGTGCAACCTGGCGACATCCGGCACGGACGGTTCGCGACAGGGGACCGTCGATTCGACCGCCGGAGCGCTCCCAGAAAAGCCGGAGATCGCCCTCTGCATCGGACTGGATCTCCACCTCCGCAGCCACATACCGCTCCGCCTCAAACGATGGATGGTCGAAACTGCGGACAACAGGAGAACCACTTGCCCGAATGCGGTACTGCCCGGTTGCCGGGTCTTCCTGGACAGAACCGGAACCGTGGACGATTCTCCAGGCACGAAGGATATTCGGTTCGGACATGCGATCTGCCTTTCCGTTGTAAGGGCACACGGCCCGCAGGGACACACGGCCGTGTGCCCCTACTCTATCAGAAATCTCCATCCATTGCGCACCGTATCCTTCACAACGTGCCACGGGAGCGGGAAGATCAACACAGGTATTTTGACCCGACGAAGGGAGAGATCCATGGATCGAAAACAACAGGTATTGAATACCATTATCGAGTCCGGTGTGATCGCGGTGATCCGGGCGGACCGAAGCGAAGAATTGATGGAGGTCGCCGAGGCGCTGGTGCAGGGTGGGCTGGTGGCGCTTGAAGTCACCATGACCACACCCGGCGCGATTGACGTGATTAAGGCGGTTGTCAAGGAAATGGGGGACAAGGTCATTATGGGCGCAGGAACCGTGCTCGACCCGGAAACTGCTCGCGCGGTCATCCTGGCGGGCGCAGAGTATATCGTTACGCCGACTCTCAATCCGGCCACTATCGAAATGGCGAAACGGTACGGCAAAGTGATGATCTCCGGCGCGTTCACCCCAACGGAGATTCTGACAGCCTGGGAATGCGGCTCGGATATCGTCAAAGTCTTTCCGGCAACGGCGGTCGGGCCGAAGTATCTCAAGGATATCAAGGGGCCATTGCCGCACATTCGTCTTTCGCCGACCGGCGGAGTGGACCTTTCGAATGCGGGCGAGTTCATCCGCTGCGGCGCATGTTGTATCGCGGTCGGCGGCAATCTCGTTCCGAAAAAGGCCATCGCCGACCGGGACTGGGCCACGATCACGGAGAATGCGCGGCGGTTTGTTGAGGAAGTGAGGAAGGCGAGGTCGTAGGAGAACCGGATAGGACGAATAGGACCAATGGGACCAATGCAGAATCCCATGAAGTGCGTAGAAAGGAGCAAGGATTCATGGTTGATGTGGTTACGTTTGGTGAAGCAATGATTCGTCTGTCGCCGCCGGATTTCAACCGGTTGGAGCAGACCACAACCCTGGATGTGAAGGTCGGGGGCGCGGAATTCAACGTGGCAATCGGGGTGGCCCGCCTGGGAATGTCCTCCGCGTTTGTCACTCGTGTCCCGGCCAATCCGCTGGGGCGGATGATCGTGAACAAGACTCGCGAGCATGGGGTGGATTGTTCCCATGTGGTGTGGGCGAAAGAGGACCGCGCCGGACTCTATTTCCTGGAGTTTGGGGCCAGCCCGCGACCGTCCAGCGTCATCTATGATCGGAAGGACTCGGCGATCTCGCGGATTACAAAAGGCGAAGTGAATTGGGATGCCGCGCTTGCAGGCGCGAAATTGCTTCACAGCAGCGGCATTACGGCAGCGCTTTCCCCCACGGCGCGCGAGGCGTTCCTGGAATCCCTGGAAAAGGCGAAACAGCACAAGGTTAAAGTCAGTATTGACCTGAACTACCGCGCAAAGCTGTGGACTGAGGCGGAAGCGCAGGAGTGCATGACCAAAGCCATGGAGTATACGGATATCCTCATCACCACCGAGGAGGACACCATGCGGGTGTTCAAGATCGAGGGGAAGGATTACGAGGAAGTTGCCCGGAAACTCCACGACCGATTCGGTTTTGAAATCGTCCTGATCACCCTTCGCGAGAACATGAGTGTCTGGCGAAACAACTGGACTGCCATCGCTCTGCACGACGGCAAGATCTACAAGACAAGGACCTATGATGTGGAGATTGTGGACCGCGTGGGCGGCGGAGACTCCTGCTCGGCGGGATTCCTGTACGGATACCTGTCGGAGGGGGATGTGCAGAAAGGCGTCGATTGGGGCGTTGCGTTTTCCGCGCTGAAACATTCCGTGCCGGGAGATGTCAACTGGTGCACCCCGGATGAGGTAAAGCGTCTTGTCGGCGGTGGGGGTTTGCGGATTGTGAGGTGAGAATATTTCCTTACCCCCGGCCCCCTCTCCAAGGATGGAGAGGGGGGCACAGGCTTACAGCCTGTGGAACATAGACAAAATCAATCATTCGGAGGAAAAGATGAAGACTTGGGCAATCGTACTCTCAATCGTAGCGTTAGGATTAATCACCATGACCATTCCTGCATCAAAAACGGAAATGCATTCCAAGGTTGAGCTTCGACCGGTGACGATAGCGGAACTGGAACGGTTCCATGGGCATGTGGGACCGAACGTGGCGTTGGGCGCGCGCATGGGCGAACATGCGGTCACGGCTCGCGGAATCCCGAAATATTTCGGGCTGACCGTGGTTGTGGAGTGCGGGGCGGAACCACCCGCGAGCTGCATTATCGACGGCCTTCAATTCGCAACCGGCGCAACCATGGGCAAGAAGAACATCCAGCATGTTCCCGCCGATGAGTTCAAAGTGACCATTTCGCAGAACAAGACGGACAATAAGGTGACTTATACACTCAAGTCTTCCACCAAAGAAATGCTGAAGAAGTGGACGGATGAAGGAGTTGACGTAGAAGAAAGCGGCCGTCGGGTTTTCAAGATGAAGGCGGAAGAGTTGTTTGAGATTGAATGAGCGGATTGCGGATTGCGGAATCGGGAATGCGGATTGGGGATTGCGGAATCGGGAATGACAGGGCGTAGGGGCGCACGGCCGTGCGCCCCTACCATGGATGGGACGAGACGGCCGATTTCCCCTTGAATCTGCATCATCGAATCTCATAATCTGTGCGCAAATTGATTTTCGGCATCCTCTCGGAAAGGCAGGATTCATGCATCCCGGCGCTCTCTTGCTGATCGGTATCGGGTTCCTCGCTGTTCTTGCCTGGATTCTCTGGCCGAAAAGCGGCCTCTTGAGTCGTCTCTCCCGGCTGCAGAAGGAATCCGAGCGGATTCATATCGAGGATGCGCTGAAACATCTCTATAACAAAGAATACGTTTCTCAAACCGCAACGATTGACAGCCTTACCGAAGATCTGCCTCTATCGCGCAACGCCGTGGCGGATTTGCTGAAACGGATGGAATCGCGTGGCCTTCTTACTCTTGATATGGGCTTTCCCCGCCTGACCGGTGAGGGAAACGCTTACGCCTCCCGCATTGTCCGCGCACACCGTCTCTGGGAACGATACCTTGCGGATCAAACGAGTTACCCCGATTCCGAGTGGCACACGATGGCCCATGACCGCGAGCATACGGTGACCCTCGAAGAGATTGCAGACCTCGCCCACCGCCTCGGCAATCCCCTGTACGATCCCCACGGCGATCCTATTCCTACGGAAAGCGGCGAGATCTCACCTCCGCTCGGTTCCCCTATCGCTACCTTCGCCGTCGGCGATGCTGTCGCTGTAACACACCTGGAGGATGAACCGCCGGAACTGTATTCCCAGCTGGTCGCCGAAGAGATCTATCCCGGAATGCAGATGCGCATTCTTGAAAAGACAGATAAACGGCTTCGCTTTGTTTCCCAGGAAGACGAGCATGTTCTGTCGCCGGAGGTCGCCGCGCTCATCACCGTGCGGGAATTGCCCAAAGAGGACAAGCCGGAGGTCCCTCACGATGCGCTTTCCTCCCTGCGCATCGGCGAGGCCGCTCGTGTTCTGTCCCTCTCTCCCAAGTGCCGGGGGCTTGAACGCCGTCGCCTGATGGACTTGGGAATTGTCCCCGGAACCGTCCTCCAGGCCGAACTGGAGAATCCTCTCGGAACCCCCATCGCCTACCGCGTTCGCGGAACCCTGATCGCCCTGCGCGAGGAATTAGCCCACCAGATCGCCATCGAGAGAATCCGGGAGGAGGCATGATGACTACCTTGTCGAATCCCTCCGCATCGGATCCCTCTTGCGGGCTGTGCAGCACCCCCGACCTGCAGCGATTGGGCATTGACACAACGGATTGTCATTATGTCGTCGCGCTGGCCGGTAATCCGAACACCGGAAAGAGTACCGTATTCAACAGCCTGACGGGCTTACGCCAACATACCGGGAACTGGCCCGGTAAAACCGTTGGACGTGCGGAAGGCGTATTTCAATATAATAACAATAAGTACAAGATTGTCGATTTACCGGGAACCTATTCCCTTCTCTCCGCTAGTACCGATGAGGAGATCGCGCGGGATTTCATTCTGTTTGGACATCCCGATGTGACCGCGATTGTAGTCGATGCCACCCGTCTGGAACGGAACCTGAACCTGGTCCTCCAAGTACTCGAAATCACGGACCGTGCTGTGCTCTGTGTGAATCTGATGGATGAGGCACGCCGGAATGGAATTGCGGTAGATGTATCCCAACTTGAAAAAGACTTGGGAATCCCCGTGGTTGCCGCCGCCGCACGGCGAAAAGAAGGTCTCGATTTTCTCCAACAACGGATTGCCGAAGTGGCGTCCGGGCAACGTCATTGTACGCCTTATCGCATTCAGAACGAGTCTCCTGCGCTGAAACAGGCCTTGAATACGTTGGTAGAGAATTTGCAGGTCGCCCATCCCGGTCTTCCCAACGCGAAATGGGTAGCCCTTCGATTGCTGGAGCATGACGAACGTATGATTAACGCCGTGCGAACCGGCGAATTGGCTCAACTGGCAGAAAGACCGCCTTCCGAGCGAATAGCCAATCATGAAGATATCCTCTCCATAGCAACTCAACTGCGCTGGGAATTGGGCGAGGACTTTCATGATTCGCTGATGGAATCCATCTACGAGGAAGCCGCCCGAATTGCGGAACGTGCGGTACAGGTTTCCGAAAAGAAATCCGGTATCGACTGGGATCGGCTGCTTGACCGCCTTGTAACAAGCCGCCTGACCGGATTCCCCATCATGTTCCTTCTGCTGGCTCTGGTTTTCTGGTTGACCATCACGGGAGCGAATGTTCCCTCCTCCCTGCTGGCGTATGTCCTGATTGACACGATTCATCCTCTACTGAATCGGCTTGCTTCCATGTTTGCGTTTCCCTGGTGGCTGTCGGGAGTATTGATCGACGGCTGTTACCTGGCAACCGCCTGGGTGGTCAGTGTCATGCTTCCCCCGATGGCGATCTTTTTTCCGTTATTTACACTGTTCGAGGATTTCGGCTACCTTCCCCGCGTTGCATTTAATCTCGACAGTCTATTCAAAAAGGTCGGTGCGCACGGGAGGCAGGCCCTGACCATGAGCATGGGATACGGCTGCAATGCCGCCGGAGCCGTCGCCTGCCGGATTATCGACAGTCCCCGCGAGCGGCTGATCGCGATCATTACCAACAATTTCGCAGTCTGTAATGGCCGATGGCCCACGTTATTCCTGATCGCTTCGATTTTTTTCGGCAGCATTTTCTCCTCTCCTTTCGTCGCATCCGTTGTCTCCTCCGCCGTGGTTATGGTGATAGTCCTTCTCGGAATTGCATTCACTTTTCTCACGTCCTGGGTTCTGTCCAATACGGTTCTGCGCGGCCAAGCCTCCATTTATAGCCTTGAATTGCCTCCGTATCGACCTCCAAAGATATTGGAGACGCTTTACACCTCTCTGATTGATCGGACCATTTACGTTCTCTGGCGGGCTATTGTTTTCGCCTTCCCGGCCGGTGCGGTGATCTGGCTGACCGCGAATGTAACCATCGGCGGCATTTCCATCGGCGAGCATCTTATTCGAATCCTCGACCCGTTCGGTCTTCTGATCGGACTGAACGGGGTCATCTTATTAGCATATATCATCGCCATTCCGGCTAATGAAATTGTTATTCCCACCATTCTCATGCTGACTGTTCTTGTGGGCAAAATGCATGGAGTCGGAGAAGGTTCCGGCGTTCTGTTCGAGATGCAATCCAGCGATGCCGTTGCCGAGATTCTCCGCCAGGGCGGGTGGACTACGCTGACCGCTGTGAATCTCCTCTTGTTCTGCCTTTTGCACAATCCCTGCTCGACCGCTATTTATACGATTTACAGAGAAACCGGCAGCGGCAAATGGACCGCCGTGTCGGCGCTCATGCCCGTCGCGGTTGGAATCGTTGTGTGTTTTTTTGTAACGCAACTCTGGAGATTCTTTCAGTTGTTCGCATAATTCTTTTTTGGACTAAAGGAACAAGATACAATGGAGAGACGTGATTTTCTGAAATGCACCGGTGTGACGGCACTTGCGCTGACACACTCCGTCGCACATTCTCGCGCCGTTCGTTTTACCGATAAACTCTGCCTGAACGAATCGACCTCCATGTCGCACGATTTCGATGTTTGTATGAAGGCATACTCCAAGGCCGGGATTCGGCATGTGGAGCCGTGGATACACAAAATTCGCCCCTATGTAGAGAAAGAATCCATCCCCGTCGCGAAACAACTTCTTGGAGATCTGGGCCTTCATGCGCCGTGCTCCTGCTGCATGGGCGAACTGATCGAACCGCGTGAGGACCACGCCCAGCGGGTAGAGCAACTGAAAGCCAATCTGGAGTTAGTGAGCGCGCTCGGCATTGAACGCTTCGTCGTCCATTCTTTCACACAGGAACAATACACACTCGATGACTACAAGCGCGGCATCGAGAATGTGCGCCAGTTGGGCGAGATCGGTCAGGAATTCGGAGTGATTATTGTCATTGAGTTTATCCGAATGCAGCGCTTCATGGGTACGCTGCCGACCGCACTGTCCTTAACACGCGGCGCTGACCATCCCAACGTCCGCCCTCTGTTCGATTTCTTCCATTTCTGGGCCGGACAGGGCAAAATGCAGGATCTGGATCTCCTTCGGGAAGGCGAACTGGAACATGTCCATTTCCACGACGCCGCCGATGGTCCGCGCGAAATCCTTGTTGACAAAGATCGTGTCTTCCCCGGTGAGGGAGTCATTCCCATGAAGGAAATTCTTCGCGTGCTGCGGAGGAAGAAATACAACGGCTATTTTTCAATTGAGCTGTTCGACAAGGAAATCCAGGACGCCGATCCGTTCCTGATGGCTCAAAAGGCCATTGAAACGGGATCGCGGTTTTTGACGTAAGGATTATACATATCCTCACCCCCAGGCCCCCTCTCCAAGGATGGAGAGGGGGAGAAGACGTGAGGAGAGAGAACGTTGACCGTCATTCCGGCGAAAGCCGGAATCCAGGCGAGAACGAAATGAATCCGTCGTGTAGGGGCAAGGCATGCCTTGCCCCTACACGACCACAGGAACACGGAGGTATCAAATAGTGAGAGAATCTGTATTCCTTTCCTTTGTCATTCTAATCCTATTGGCGTCTCTATCCGTCCACGCAGAATTTCAGGCCGGTATTGCATTCCGCAATGTCACCCCGGACCCGCTACTGCCGATCTCCGGCGGTGTCGGCCCGTCTGAACCTGCCGAGACAAAGAAAGGCGAATTGACCGTGCGCGCCCTGGTTCTCAAAGACGCCGACACCACGGTCGCGATTGTCAGTACCGATTTTCTCGGTTTCCCGGCTGTCCTGGGAGACCGTGTTCGGGCGATGGTAAAGGACATCCCCCCTGAAAATATCCTAATTGGGGCCACACACGCGCATAGCGCACCGGACTGCTACGGATTTGCAGATGAGAAGGGGAACTGTGGCGCAGACTTGAACTACCTGGATCGGGTGTGCAAAGAAACCGCAGGAACGATTCAGGACGCCCTGGGTCAGATACAGCCTATTTCCGTCAAGATCGCGACGGGTGAGGCCAAGGGCAAAATCGCATACAACTACTATGCGGAACAGCTGTACGACCCGCGCTGCAATGTTCTTCAGTGCCTTCGGGCGGATGGGACGCCTATCGCTACATTGGTGAACTATGCAATTCATCCCGAAGTTCTCGGACCGGACCGGAAGATTCTCAGCCCGGACCTGGTCGGCCCTCTGTACGACCGAATCGCCGAAAAGGGTGGCGGGGTCGGTATCTTTATGAACAGCGCCCAAGGCGGGATGGTCACAGCAGATTGTCGTGGAGCAAATAGACAGGATGTCCAGACCTGGGAAGAATGTGTCCGTATCGGGAATCTACTCGCGGATGAGAGTATACGTATTGTCGCAGACGCTCCTGTACAGAAAGAACCGGATCTCTTTTGTGCTGCGACACGGATTGCCTTCCCGATTGATTCACCGATGATGCGCGCGATTGTGCAGAACTCACCGTTGGGGTATAAACTGGGTCCGGATGCAACCGTATCCACGCAGGTGAATGTCGTCAATCTTGGCAATGCGCAGATATTGACCATCCCCGGAGAGGCATTGCCGAACATCGGGTACTATTTGAAACGAAAGATGCATGGGGAGATCAATTTTCTTCTGGGCTTAACGAATGATGCATTCGGCTACATGTTGACCAAGGTCGATTTCGACAGTTTCAAACGGTATGAGTATATTTCACGGACGAGCTTGGGGGAAATGACCGGGGAAATCTTCATTGAGAAAGCGCTTGCGTTTGTAGACAGTTGCCCTGTGCCAAAGGGCCTGGATCGGTAGCGGGAGAGTCAGGAAGCACAGGCTCCTAAGAAAGCTCGCTCATCGTAAGCCTGAGAACGCCACGTCGCGGCCCTTCGCAGACTCCGGGCTGCTCCTCCTAAGAAAGCTCGCCCATCGACAGGCAGAGACGCCTGTCTCACCAGTAGGTCAGGCGTCTCTGCCTGACAAAGAAGGGCGGGAAACATGCTTTCTTGGCCCAATCACCGGCTCCGCCGGAGTCGCGCTCGGAATATCGATAGAATCGCTTCAAGGAGCCGAGTGGTTCTGGTAGAGTGGGGATTGTCCTGGTTGCAAGGGGAACGTTGAGGTCTTTCCGGGAGTCGGCCATGGAACCTGAGAAGAGCACTTTTCCCCGGTGGATGAAGGCCACCCTGACGGTCGCCTGGTTGTCCCTGCTGGTCGGAGGCGCGTGGTTCTATCGCGTCCAGGAGCAGGCCATGCGCCGTCGGGCCGAGCGGGAGTTGACTTCCATTGCACATCTCAAGGTCAATCAGGTTGTCGCTTGGCGGGAAGAAAGGCTGGGGGATGCCGTCCTTCTGTCCAAGCGATCCTTTCTGCTCGAACGTCTTTCGGTGTGGCTGGAGAATCCCGACGATCCTGGCCGCGAAAAATTCCTGGCGGATTTCAGTGCTCTTCAACAGCATGAGGGCTATGCCAATATCATACTGGTAGACCCGGACGGGCAAATGCGCCTCGCGCTGAAGCCCCCGTCGGAGTTCGGCGGAAGCGAGTGCAAGTCTTACCTGGACATCGCCCTGCGCGAGCGCAAGGCCGTATTCACGGATATTCACGCCGAGGCGAACAATCGGACACCCCACATCTCCGTGATCGCGCCGCTTTTTGTTGATCCTGAGCATACCCAGCGCCTACTGGGCGCAGTCATTCTGATCATCGACATATCGAAGTTTCTCTATCCGCTAATCCAATCCTGGCCCACGCCCAGCGAAACCGCGGAGACCCTGCTGGTCCGTCGGGACGGGGGTCATGTATTGTTTCTAAACGAACTGCGCCATCAGCCCGGTACAGCGCTCAAGTTACGCATCCCGTTGACCCAAACGGATGTGCCTTCTGTCATGGCCGTCCTGGGACACGAAGGGATCGTTCACGGCACGGATTACCGGGGAACCAAGGTCGTGTCCGCCATCCTGCCCATCCCGAACTCGCCGTGGTTCATGGTGGCCAAAGAGGACGAATCGGAAGTCTTCGCGGAGTGGCGTACCCGGTCCGTCCTTATGCTGGCGCTCCTCGTGGGGATGACAACTTTAATGGTTGCCGCCGGATTTGTCTTGTGGCAACGAGAAAAGAAGGGCCACTACCGGGCGCTTTATCAATCCGAAGCCGCACTGCACGCAAGCACGCGGCAATACCAACACACTCTCGACAACATGATGGAAGGCTGCCAGATCATCGGGCCGGATTGGAGATACCTGTATATCAACGAAACGGCAGCACAGCATGGTCGCAAAACGCGCGATGAATTGATCGGCCGCACCGTCATGGAGGTTTATCCGGACTATGCGACAACGAGCCTGTTTGCCGTCTTACAGCATTCCATGACAGAACGTGTCCCCCAGCGCACAGACAGCGAGATCCTCTATCCCGATGGAACCCGAGGCTATTTTGACCTCAGCGTCCAGCCGGTACCGGAAGGGATTTTTGTCCTTTCCGTGGATATCACGGAGCGCAAACAGGCGGAAGAGGAGATCAAGTCCGCCAAGGCATTTCTCGACAGGGTCATTGACATGAGTCCCTTCGCCATGTGGATTTCCGACAAGGAAGGGACCGTCATCCGGACAAACCGTTCCCTGTGTGAAGTGATCCGTCTCACAGAAAAGCAAATTGTCGGCCATTACAATGTGCTTAAGGATGCAAACCTGGAGATGCAGGGCGTCATGCCCCAGGTGAGGGCTGTTTTCGAGAAATGCATCCCCACGCGGTTCTGCATTCCATGGAAGGCAGCGGATGCCGGGGATGTCGAGTTCAGCGGTGCGCGCGATATGCACATCGACGTATCCATGTTCCCGATACTGGACGCAAAGGGTGAGCTGACAAATGTCGTATGCCAGTGGGTTGACATCACGGAGCAAAAGAAGGTCGAAGAGTCTTTGAACATCGCTCTTCAACACCTTCGGCATTTCATCGACTCGGATATCATCGGTGTCTTGATCGCATCCCCCGACGGAACCGTGATTGAAGCCAATGATTACTATCTGAACACGATCGGATTTACACGGGACGAATTGGAATGCGGGAAAGTGAATTGGCGCGAAATCACACCGGCGGAATGGCTGTCGGCGGATGAAACCGCGATTCGTGAATTGCGCGAAAAGGGAACGTCCACCCCATACGAAAAGGAGTATGTGCGACGGGATGGGACTCGCGTTCCCGTGTTTCTTGCGGAAACCATGCTGCCGGGGCCGGAGGAACGGATTGCCTCATTCGCCTTGGATATGACCGAGCGGAAGAAGGCGGAGAAGGCGCTTGAGAAAAGCGAGAAGATGTACCGCGACGCCATCGAGACCGCCCAGGCGGCTGTCTACTATCAGAACTACGCAACGGACGAGTTCGAATTCATGTCTCCCACCATTGAGCAGCTCATGGGATACACGCCGGATGAATTCACCAGGCAGGTATATATGTCATCGGTGCGCGAAACGATCTTGTTGGGAGACCTGTCCGGTCTGTCGACGGAGGAGGCGATCCGGAAAGCGAGAGGCAAGGAAGGCATCAGTTGGAAAGCGGATGTCCGCGTGGAGACGCGAAGCGGTGAGGAACGCTGGCTGGCAAACTGCGCGGTGCAGGTGCGAGACGATACAGGCAGGGTGGTCGGTTCCCTGGGCATTCTCCAGGACATTACCGAACGGAAGCGCCTCGAAGAGCGGTTCCGCCAGGCGCAGAGGATGGAGTCGGTGGGGCGACTGGCGGGCGGCGTGGCTCACGATTTCAACAACAACTTGCAGGTCATCGTCAGCTATGCCGATATGGCGCTGAGGCGGACTGACCCCACGGAGCGGCTGCATGAAGATCTTCGGCAGATCCTGATGGCCGCCAATCGCTCGGCGGATCTGACACGGCAGTTACTGGCCTTTGCGCGCAAACAAACAGTGGCCCCAAAAGTCCTGAACCTCAATGAGACCGTGGAAGGGATGCTCAAGATGCTTCGGCGGCTGATCGGCGAGGATATCGACCTGACCTGGAAACCGGATTCGCATTTATGGCCGATCCGGATGGATCCGGCCCAGATCGACCAGATCCTGGCGAATCTCTGCGTCAATGCACGGGATGCCATCAAAGGTGTGGGGCAGATCATCATCGAGACACACACGGTGACCTTCGACGAGGCCTATTGTGCCGACCACGCCGGATTCATCCCCGGAGATTTTGTCCTGTTGGCTGTCAGTGACGACGGCTGTGGCATGGATAAACAGATCCTGGACAACATTTTCGAGCCTTTTTTTACAACCAAAGGGACCGGCGAAGGAACCGGCCTGGGGTTGGCCACGGTATATGGTATTGTCAGACAGAATAACGGCTTCATCAACGTTTATAGCGAACCGGGGAGCGGAACAACCTTTCGGATCTACCTGCCGCGTCACGCGGGTGAAACGACCGAGACAAAAGCAGAAGGCACGGTCGAGATATCCAGGGGGCATGGGGAGACGGTTCTTCTGGTGGAAGATGAACCGGCGATTCTGGAGATGGCCGCCAGGATGCTCGATAAACTGGGATACACAGCGCTCGCCGCTGACACCCCCGACAAGGCCATCCGCCTGGCCGCAGAGCATCCCGGAACGATTCACCTGCTGATGACGGATGTGATTATGCCGCAAATGAACGGACGAGATCTGGCTCGACGGATTCAGGTCACCCAATCCTCGATGAAATGCCTGTTCATGTCCGGATACACCGCTGATGTTATCGCCCATCGAGGTGTTCTGGACGAAGGCGTACAGTTCATCCAGAAGCCATTTTCGCTGACGGACCTGGCTGTCCGGGTTCGGCAAGTGCTGACACAAACCAGCGATCAGGTGGAGAAATAATTTCGAACATCGCTTGCACGATCCAGGATCTCCTGCCGACTGATTCCAGCAGCCTGGTAAAGCGCAAAGATGTTTTCATCCGGTGTTTCGGGTGGAATGGTATGGGACGCCGCGAGAATGTACCCGCCACCGTCGGCTGTCATCCCCTCAATGAGCCGCTCGGTTTCAGCGCGAACTTCCGTGGCCGTTCCGAACGGCAGTAGTCGTTGTGTATCCACTCCGCCCATAAAAGCCAGCCTGTCGCCGAATTCCCGTTTCAGGTCGAGCGGGTTCATTCCCTTGCAGTTGCACTGGACCGGATTCAGGACATCCAGGCCGATCTCGATCAGGTCGCCGATAATCGGATGCAGCGCCCCGCAGCAATGGTAA